>DAOMOP010000050.1:0-20971 GCA_035444405.1 Rhodocyclaceae bacterium | reverse complement strand
ACCTCGTAGGCAAGCAAGTGCGCGGCGATCTCGTGCGTGTGGCTCGCCCACAGGTCGCACTCGACGCCGGGGTGCGCGGCACGCATCGCCGCGAGCGCGGCGGGCAGCACGCTGGTCGCCAGCGATGGCGTCGCGGCCACGCGCAGCAGGCCCGAGGCGCCGCGGCGCAGATTCGCCGACAGCGCGTCGATGCGCTCGATCTCGCCCCACGCGCGCTGCACCTGCGTGAACAGCGCATGGGCCTCCGGCGTCGGCGCGAGGCGGCCGCGGCTGCGCTCGAACAGCGCAAAGCCGAGGCCGACCTCGGCATGGCGCAGCACGCGCGACACCACCGGCTGCGACACATGCAGCATGCGCGCGGCCTCGCTGACCGAGCCGGCGAGCATCACCGCCCGAAACACCTCGATCTGGCGCAGCCGCATCGCATCCATGCCTCCAGAACATACCTTTCGCCATGATCCACATGCCCGTCGCCGGCCGCAAGCCCCATAGTGGCCGGCGAACGGCCGCAGAGCGACGGCCACCCCATGCGGAGCCTCGAAGTCATGCACATCGTCGTCGTCGGCGCCGGCATCGTCGGCCTCACCAGCGCCTGGTATCTGCGGCAGGACGGCCATCGCGTCACCATCGTCGACCGCGCCGGCGAGGTCGGCACGGGCACCAGCCACGCCAATGGCGGACAGTTGAGCTACCGCTACATCGCGCCGCTCGCGGATCCCGACGTGCTCGCGAAGATTCCCGGCTGGATGCTGCGCCGCGACGCACCGGTGCGTTTCCGTCCGCGCTTCGACCCGGACCAGTGGCGCTGGCTGCTGCGCTTTCTGCAGTCGTGCAACGAGCACGACAAGCTGCGCTCGGTCGCGAGCCTGCTGCCGCTCGCGCTGCACAGCCAGGCGCTGGTGCATGAGCTCGTCGACACGCACGGGCTCGCGTTCGACTTCGTGCCCAACGGCAAGCTGGTCGTGCATCGCGATGTCGCCACCTTCGCATCGGCGCGCCGCCTGCTCGAGGCCACGCCCGAGCTCGCCGACGAGCAGCACGCCCTCGACGGCGACGCATGCATCGCGCTCGAGCCGGCCCTCGAGCGCCTGCGCGGGCACATCCACGGCGGCATCCACACGCCGAGCGAGGATGCCGGCGACTGCCTGAAGCTGTGCCAGGCACTGGCCGCGCGCATGGAGCAAGGCCCCAACCCGGTGCGTCTTGCGCTCGGACACGCGGTGCGCGGCTTCGAACGTGCGCAAGAGCGCATCGCCGCCGTCCTCACCGACCAGGGACCCATCGCCTGCGACGCCTGCGTGATCGCGAGCGGCGCGGCCGCCCCGGCGATGATGCGCCCACTGCGCATCGAGCTGCCGATTTATCCGGTCAAGGGCTACAGCATCAGCGTGCCGATTGGTGCCGACGCGTGCGCGCCGACGGTCAGCGTGACCGATTTCCAGCGCAAGATCGTCTATGCGCGCCTCGGCGCGCAGTTGCGCGTGGCCGGCATGGCCGACATCGTCGGCAACGACGAGCGCATCGCATCGGACCGCATCGCCACACTGGTGGCCGAGACGCGCGAGTGCTTCGGCAACTGGATCGACGCCGCCGCGGTCAGTGCCTGGAGCGGCCTGCGGCCGGCCACGCCGACCGGGCGGCCGATCATCGACCGCGCCGGCGCCGACAATCTGTGGCTCAACGTCGGTCACGGCGCGCTCGGCTTCACGCTCGCGGCCGGCAGCGCGAGCGTGCTCGCCGACCGCTTGGCGGCACGCGCTCCGGCCATCCCCGACGACGGCTTCCGCCTCGACGCGAGCCGGCCGAGCGGCTGGCGTAGCAGCACCAAGGCATAGACGCGGCTCGACGCAGCGAACGCATGCCTCGCTGATCCGGCCTTCCGCTGCGCGACCTCGGGTATACCCGCATAAGGCTATCCCTAGCTGGCAATGCGGACGCACACGCGCTAGTGTTTATCCTCGGATCAGGAAATGCCACACGATTGCAGGGCGACGCGCCCCCGCGCCGGCACGCCCTGCGCCATCGAAGCCAGAAGAAAAGGAGGATTCGCGCATGAAGAAGCTGACCGCACTCGCAGCCGCATTCACTCTCGTCGGCACACTGGCCACCGCCCCCGTCCACGCCCAGCAGAAATTCGTCACCATCGGCACCGGCGGGGTCACCGGGGTGTACTACGCGGCCGGCGGCGCGATCTGCCGCCTGATCAACATGAATCGCGCCCAGCACGGCATCCGCTGCTCGGTCGAGAGCACCGGCGGTTCGGTGTTCAACCTGAACACGATCCGCGCCGGCGAGCTCGACTTCGGCGTCGCGCAGTCCGACTGGCAGTATCACGCCTACAACGGCAGCAGCACCTTCGCCGAGGCCGGGCCGAACAAGGAACTGCGCGCGGTGTTCTCGCTGCACCCGGAACCCTTCACGGTGCTCACGCGCAAGGAGCTCAACGCCAAGTCCTTCGAGGATCTGAAGGGCAAGCGCTTCAACGTCGGCAACCCGGGCTCGGGCACGCGCGCGTCGATGGACGAGCTGCTGAGCGCGATGGGCTGGACCACCGCCGATTTCTCGCTCGCCTCCGAGCTGCGCGCCGACGAGCACGGTGCGGCGCTGTGCGACAACAAGATCGACGGCTTCTTCTACGGCGTCGGCCACCCGTCGGCCAACATCCAGGATCCGACCACGACCTGCGGCGCGAAGCTCGTGCCGCTGACCGGCCCGGCGGTCGACAAGCTCGTCGGCGAGCATCCGTATTATGCGAAGGTCGAGATTCCGGGCGGACTCTATGCGAACAATCCGGATCCGACGCCGACCTACGGCGTGCTGGCGACCTTCGTGACCTCGACCAACACGCCCGAGGACGTCGTCTACACGATGGTGAAAGCGGTGTTCGACAACATCGAGGATTTCAAGCGCCTGCATCCGGCCTTTGCAAACCTCGAGCCCGAGGCCATGATCAAGAACGGTCTGTCGGCGCCACTGCATGACGGGGCCGTGCGCTACTACAAGGAGCGCGGCTGGATGTAAGCTCGGCGGGCGCGGCGCCGGACCTCGCCGCGCCGCGACACGGGGTGTCCGCAACGGGCCGTGCGACGACGGCCCGATCAATTCCCGGTACGGCGGCCTGCCCGCACCGTATCGCCGTAACCCGATGCCGGGCACCGCGGCGCAGGCTTCGCACCGCGCCTCCGACCGGCAGGCCTACTGCGAGGAGAGCGGCCCATGGCTGAGCTGCAAAAGCCGCAACATCACGAGCTGAGCGACGAAGAGCTCAAACGGCTGGTGGCCGAATCGGACACCGGCGGGCGCAAGCCGGCAGCACGGCGGCGGTCATCGCCGCCGTCGCCATCGCGTGGTCGCTGTTCCAGCTCTGGATCGCCTCGCCGCTGCCCTTCACGCTCGGCTTCCTGATCCTCAACGACACCGAGGCACGCGCAATCCATCTCGCGTTCGCGGTATTCCTCGCCTTTCTCGCCTATCCCGCCTTCAAGCGTTCGCCACGCGAGCGCGTGCCGCTGGTCGACTGGCTGCTCGCCTTCGCTGCGGCCTTCTGCGCCGGCTACATCTATCTCTTCTACCGCGAGCTGTCCGAGCGGCCGGGCCTGCCGACGAGCACCGACCTCGCCGTCGCGGTGATCGGCATCACGCTGCTGCTCGAGGCGGCGCGCCGCTCGCTCGGCCTGCCGATGGTGATCCTCGCGGTGCTGTTCATGGTCTACATCTTCCTCGGCCCGTACATGCCCGACATCATCGCGCACCGCGGCGCTTCGCTGGCGCGCGGCATGAGTCATCTGTGGCTCACCACCGAAGGCGTGTTCGGCGTCGCGCTGGGGGTGTCGACGAGCTTCATCTTCCTGTTCGTGCTGTTCGGTGCGCTGCTCGAGACCGCCGGCGCGGGCAACTATTTCATCAAGTCCGCGGTGTCGATGCTCGGCCACTTCCGCGGCGGACCGGCCAAGGCGGCGGTGTTCGCGTCGGCGGCGACCGGCGTGATCTCGGGCTCGTCGATCGCCAACGTCGTCACCACCGGCACCTTCACGATCCCGCTGATGAAGCGCGTCGGCTACCCGGCGAAAAAGGCCGGCGCCGTCGAGGTGTCGGCCTCGGTCAATGGCCAGATCATGCCGCCGGTGATGGGCGCGGCGGCCTTTCTGATGGTCGAATACGTCGGCATTCCCTACACGCAGGTGTTGAAGCACGCGATCCTGCCGGCACTGATCTCGTACATCGCGCTGTTCTATATCGTGCACCTCGAGGCGGTGCGTGCCGGCATCGAGGGGTTGCCGCGGCGGCTGTCCGAGCGCAGCTGGCAGGCCCGCCTGCTGTCGACCGGAATGACGGTGAGCGGGCTGGTGATTCTCGCCGGCGTGGTCTACTGGGGCCTGGGCTGGATCAAGACCGTCGCCGGTGACGCGTCGATCGTGATCATCTCGCTGCTGATGCTGGCCGCCTACCTCTACCTGCTGTGGGTGTCCTCGCGCGTGCCCGAGCTGCACATGGACGACCCGAACGACCCGATCACCGAGCTGCCGCCGGTGCGCGAGACACTGCTGTCGGGCCTGCACTACCTGCTGCCGGTCGTCGCGCTGATCTGGAATCTGATGATCGAGCAGCTCTCGCCGGGGCTGTCGGCCTTCTGGGCGACGGCCTTCATGATCTTCATCCTCGTCACCCAGCGCCCGATCACCGCGCTGCTGCGCCGCAAGGGCCACGTCGGCAGCGAGTTCGGGCGCGGTTTCCGCGATCTCTACGACGGCCTGTCGACCGGCGCGCGCAACATGATCGCGATCGGCGTGGCGACCGCCGCGGCCGGCATCATCGTCGGCACGGTCACGCTGACCGGCGTCGGGCTGGTGCTGACCGAGCTCGTCGAGGCGATCTCCGGCGGCAACCTGGTCATCATGCTGCTGATGGTCGCGCTGATCAGCCTCGTGCTCGGCATGGGCCTGCCGACCACCGCCAACTACATCGTCGTGTCGACGCTGATGGCGCCGGTGGTGGTCGAGCTCGGCTCGCAGAGCGGGCTGCTCGTGCCGCTGATCGCCGTGCATCTGTTCGTGTTCTACTTCGGGCTGATGGCCGACGTGACGCCACCGGTCGGACTCGCCTCCTACGCCGCCGCCGGCGTGGCCCGCTGCGACCCGATCGCGACCGGCGTGCAGGCATTCATCTACTCGATGCGCACGGCGATCCTGCCGTTCATCTTCATCTTCAACACCCAGCTGCTGCTGATCGGCATCGATTCGGTGTGGCTGTTCCTGCTCGTCGTCAGCAGCGCGATCGTCGCGATGCTGGTGTTCGCGGCCGCCACCCAGGGCTGGTTCCTGACCCGCAGCAAACTGCACGAGTCGCTCGCGCTGATCCTCGTCGCCTTCACGTTGCTGCGACCCGGCTTCTGGATGGACATGATCTCCGATCCGTACGAAGAGGTGCCGGCGACACGGCTCACCGAGCTCGTCGAGGCCGCGCCGCGCAACGCCAATTTGCGCGTTTGGATCGAAGGCATCTCGCTCGAAGGCAACGATGTCTCCAAGGGCGTGCTGCTGCCGCTCGGTGAGCCGGCCGACAGTGCAGGCGAGCGGCTCGGCGCGATGGGCCTGACGCTGATGGAATTCGGCGGCCAGACGCAGGTGATGGGAGTGCGTTTCGGCAGCCCGGCCGCGCGCCTCGGCCTCGAGCAGGGCTTCGCGATCACGCGCATCGAGCTGCCCGCGCAGGACCGCCCCGCCAAGGAGTGGATGTACATCCCCGCGCTGATCCTGCTCGGCCTCGTCGTCGCGCTGCAGAAGGCGCGCGTGCGCCGCGAAGGCGGCAAGACGGCCAAGGCCGTGACCGCCTGAGCCAAGCCCCGCGTCACCCGCTACCCGGAGCTGCCGCCCGCCCCGCGCCCGCGGGCGACGCGCGCCCCGGGGCGCGCTTCAGCCCATGCTGCGCAGCTCGCGCATCAGCACCAGCAGCATCGGCATCTCGATGTTCTCGATCGACTTCACTTCGATCAGCAAATGCTGGTAGCGGCCGATGTGGAAGCGGTGGCGCGCCTCCCAGGCTTCGATCACCGCCGCCGGTTCTTCGACCTCGGGCGACAGGCGCAGCGCATCGGCGGCGAGCGCGCGCGCCTGGTTCGACAGGTCGACGCGCAGCGCGCTGCGCGCGAGCGCCTGCCAGCGCGTCTCGGCCGGCAGCGCGCCGATGTGCCGCCCCAGCCAGTGCAGCTCGAGGTGGCCGCCGAGCGCGAAATACACCGCCGCGACGTTCGCTTCGGGCCTGCCGCTGTCGGCCGCGACTTCGACGAGGTCCAGCGCGGAGTACAGCTCTTCGAGCGAGGCGATGCGCCGCGCCAGCGCCTCCGGCACGCCCTTGTCGATGTAGCTTTGCGCAGCCGCGTCGAGCTCGTCGCGATAGTCCGGCGTGATGAAATCGCGCAAGCCCTCGGCCAGGCGCGCGACCCCCGGCGAGAAGTGCGCGCGCGTCGCCTCCAGGTCGGCGATCCAGTCGCGGTGGCGCAGGAACCACATCGTGCCGCGCTGGATCAGCCGGTCGGCGTCGAGGATCATCGCGGTCTGCACCTCGTATTCGACCAGGTTGTCGAGCGCCTCGATGTCGCGCCAGGTCGGCACCAGCCCGAACACCTCGCGCGTCGCCATGTAGGCGCGCACGATGTCCGGCGCCGCGGCACCGAGCTCGCCCTGCAGACGGCTCACGAAGGTGCTGCCGACGCGGTTGATCATGCTGTTGACGACGTGCGTCGCGATGATCTCGCGCTTGAGCGGGTGACGCCGGATCGGCTCGGCGAAGCGCTCGCGCAGCGGCACCGGAAAGTAGCGCGCCAGCGCGGTCGAGATGTACGGGTCCTCGGGCACGTCCGAGGCGAGTACCTCGTCGTAGAGCTCGATCTTGCTGTAGGCGAGCAGCACCGCGAGCTCCGGCACCACCAGGCCGACGCGCGAGGCCTTGCGCTCGGGGATGTCCTCCTCCATCGGCAGGAATTCGAGCTTGCGGTTCAGGCGCCCGGCATGGGCGAGCTTGCGGATGTACTCGGCCTGCTCGTCGAGCAGCGCCACCCCGCGCGCGCGCGTGACCGACAACACCTGCGTCTGCGCATAGTTGTCGCGCAGCACCAGCGCGGCAACCTCGTCGGTCATCTCCATCAGCAGCTTGTTGCGCTGCTTCTGGGTGAGCTCACCGTCGGCAACGACGCTGTCGAGCAGGATCTTGATGTTGACCTCGTGGTCGGAGCAGTCCACACCGCCCGAGTTGTCGATCGCGTCGGTGTTGACGCGCCCGCCCTGCAACGCGAACTCGATGCGGCCGAGCTGGGTGACGCCGAGGTTGCCGCCTTCACCGATCACGCGGCAACGCAGCTCCGCGGCATTGACGCGCACCGCGTCGTTGGCGCGATCGCCCACCGACGCGTCGGTTTCGCTCGCCGCCTTGACGTAGGTGCCGATGCCGCCGTTGTAGAGCAGGTCGACCGGCGCCTTCAGCACGCAGCGGACCAGCTCGGCCGGCGACAGCGATTCGACCTCGATGCCGAGGGCTTCGCGCGCCTGCGGCGACAGGCGCACCGACTTCGCGCTGCGCGGCCATACGCCGCCCCCCTCCGAGATCAGCTTCCTGTCGTAGTCGGCCCACGACGAGCGCTCGAGCCGGAACAGGCGCGCGCGCTCGCTCCACGACGTCTCCGGCTCCGGCGACGGGTCGATGAAGATGTGGCGGTGGTCGAAGGCGGCGACGAGCCGGATCTGCCTCGACAGCAGCATGCCGTTGCCGAACACGTCGCCGGACATGTCGCCGATGCCGACCACGGTGAAGGGCTGCGTCTGCGTATCGACGCCCATCTCGCGGAAATGGCGTTTGACCGACTCCCACGCACCGCGCGCGGTGATGCCCATCTTCTTGTGGTCGTAGCCGACCGAGCCGCCGGACGCGAACGCGTCGCCGAGCCAGAAGCCGTATTCGGCGGCGACTTCGTTCGCGTAGTCCGAGAAGGTCGCGGTGCCCTTGTCGGCGGCGACCACCAGATACGGATCGTCCTCGTCGTGGCGCAGCACGTCGGGCGGCGGCACGATCTCGCCATGCACGAGGTTGTCGGTGAGATCGAGCAGCCCGCTCAGGAACATGCGATAGCACGCGATGCCCTCGGCCAGCAGCGCCTCGCGATCGCCCCCGGCCGGCGGGTTCTTGACCACGAAGCCGCCCTTCGAGCCGACCGGCACGATGACCGCGTTCTTGACGATCTGCGCCTTTACGAGACCGAGGATCTCGGTGCGGAAATCCTCCATGCGGTCCGACCAGCGCAGGCCGCCGCGCGCGACCTTGCCGCCGCGCAGGTGCACCCCCTCGATGCGCGGCGAATAGACGAAGATCTCGAACATCGGCCGCGGATGGGGCAGATTCGGCACCTGCGTCGGATCGATCTTGAACGACAGATAAGGCTTGGGCGCGCCGTCCGCGCCGCGCTGATAGCCGTTCGTGCGCAGCGTCGCCCGGATCATCGCCAGGAACTGCCGCAGGATGCGGTCCTCGTCGAGATTGGCGACGTTGTTGAGCGCCTCTTCGATATCGACGAGCAGCTTCACGCTCTGCGTATCGCGATGCTGCGACAGCGCCGGGTCGAAACGCAGAGCGAACAAGGCCATCAGCTGCCGTGCGAGGGCCGGATAGGCCGCGAGCGTCTGCTCCATGTAGGTCTGGCTGAACGTGAAGGCCGCCTGGCGCATGTATTTCGCGTAGGCGCGCAGCACGCTGACCTCACGCCAGCCGAGCCCGGCGAGCAGCGTCAGGCGGTTGAAATCGTCGTTCTCGATCTCGCCCCGCCACACGCGCAGGAACGCGTCCTGGAACAGCGGCCGCAGCCGGTCGATGTTGAGCTCGTCGGAGCCCGCATGGCTCAGGCCGAAGTCGTGGATCCACACGCGCCGGCCGTCCTGGCGCTCGATCTCGGAGGGACGCTCGTCGACCACCTTCACGCCCATGCGCTCGAGCATCGGCAGGCTGTGCGACAGCGGCACCGGCTGGTCGATGCGGTACATCTTGAAGTTGATGCGCCCGGGCGCCGCCTCGAGCGGCACGTACAGGCTCATCGCCAGGTCGTCCGCCCCCGCGAGCGTCTCCATCTGCTCGACATCGAACACCGCCACACGCGCGGCATAGTCCTCGCGGTAGCCGGCCGGAAAGCCGCTGCCGTAGCGGCGCAGCAGATACATGCCGCGCTCCTCGCCGCAGTGCTCGACCAGCGCCTGCTGCAGGTCGTCCTCCCAACGGCGCGACGCGCGGATCAGGCGCTCCTCGAGCTCGCGCACGTCATAGGGCGGAACAGTCGCGTCGCGTGTGCGCACGATGATCAGGATGCGCGCGAGCGCCGAATCCGAGAAATGCACGTCGAATTCGGACGCGATGCCGTTGAACGCGTCCATCAGCACCGCCTGCATGCGCTGACGCTGGTCGGTGTTGTAGTTCTCGCGCGGGACGTAGATCAGGCACGAGACGAAGCGCGCGAACGGGTCCGTGCGCACGAACAGCCGCGTGCGCTGACGCTCGCCCAGGCGCAAGATGCCCATCGCGTTGGCGTAGAGCTCGTCGGTGGTGATCTGGAACAGCTCGTCGCGCGGGTAGCGCTCGAGAATGGTCTGCAATGCCTTGGCGGCATGGCTCCGGGGCAGGAAGCCGGCGCGTTCGATCACGGTGGCGACCTTGCGGCGCAGCAACGGAATGGCCTGCGGGTTGGTGCTGTAGGCGGTCGATGCGAGCAGCCCGATCACGCGCCGCTCGCCGGTCACCTTGCCGTGCCCGTCGAAGGTCTTGATGCCGATGTAGTCGAGATAGCCGGGGCGATGAACGGTCGAGCGCGTGTTCGATTTCGTCACCGTCAGCAGCCGCGGCAGGTGCGCCTGCGCCTTGAGCTGCGGCGGCAGCGCCGCGAAGGTACGCGAGCGCCCCTCGTCGCCAGTCTCGCGCAGCAGGCCGAGGCCGGAGCCGGCGCGAATGCGCAGCTCGTTCTCGCCGTCGATCGAGGTCAAATCGTAGTCGCGACAGCCGAGGATGACGAAATTGTCGTCGGCCAGCCACTGCAAAAAGGCCTTCACCTCGGCGACTTCTTCCGGATCGTCGGGCGGCGGCGAGCGGTCGATGCCGGCGATGATGTCGACGATGCGCTCACGCATCGCCGGCCAGTCGCCGACCGCCGCCCGCACATCGCCCAGCACGCGCACGAGCCCCGCTTCGAGCGCCCCGAGATCGGCCGGCTCGGTGCGCCGGTCGACCTCGACGTGCATGATCGATTCGTACGCCCCGCCGTCCGTTTCGGAGGGCTCGGCGAGGCGCAGGAACTGACCGTCGGCGTCGCGCACGACGTACATCACCGGATGGATGATCAGATGCAGCGTGAGCCCCTGGCGGTTGACCTCCATCGTGATCGAATCGACCAGAAACGGCATGTCGTCGCCGACGATCTCGATCACGGTGTGGGTCGACTCCCAGCCGTGCTCCTCGAGGCGCGGGTTATAGACGCGGATGCGCAGCGCATCACGGCGCTTGCGCACGAAGTGCCACTGGCTCAGCGCCGCGCCGTATAGATCGGCGACCGTGAAGCCGACGAGATCGTCCGGATCGACCCCGCCGAAATACTCCTGCGCGAACGCCTGGACGAGCCCGGCCTGCTCGGCGGGCAGCTTGCTGCGGATCAACTCGAAGACCGCATCCAGATGGGCCACGAGCAGGTCTGCATTGTGCGTTTTCATCGTCGGGCTCCCCTACACCGGATTGCATCGATACGGTTCTGCCGGGGACAGGCCCGGCCCGAGCCGGCCTGTAGACGAGGCGCCGGGCCCTCGAACGGCGACCGCTGACTATTACCGTAGGTCGAAACCGCCCGCCGCGCCAGCGCGGCAGTCCGGGCGGTCGGCGTGGCGCGATTCAGACCAGGGAGGGGCCGCGCACGATACCGGCGGCCTCGTGGGCCCTGATCGGCACCGACGCAGCGGCGAGCACGTGTGCGGCGAGCCATTGCTCGAGGCGTGCGAGACCGTCGCCGTCGATCGATTCGAACGCGCAGCCGGCCTGTCCGCCGGCCGGCGCGCCCTGATAGTTTACGATCCGCGCGGTGCCGCACACTTCGCCACTGCGCTCCGCATGCTGCAGGACGAACTGAATGCCGCGATGCGTCGCCGGCGGGGTCGCAGCCGGCATCGAGAAGCACTCCAGCGACAAGTCCAGCACGGGCAGGCACTCGCCGTCGACGAGCACCCGGAACTGCGGCCGGCCCTCTTGCTCGGCGGTGAAACGCTGGCGCCTGCGGCGTTCGATGAGCTCGATCTGCGCGGCCTGCGACATGTGCTGACTCCCCTACATGATGGACGGAAGCCCTATCATAGATGAGTACGCACACCATTGGTGCATAATCCACCCAAGCCGGGGAAAAAATCACCACCTTGGTGCGGCGACGAGATGTTTGGCCGGGAACCGCACCGATGCGGTGCGTTTTCGGCAGCCGGCGCCCGGGTGCCGTTACTCGAGCTCGGCGCGCGCCTTGACGATCAGCTCGTCGACGACCTTCAGCGTGTTCTCGTGGCTGCCGGTGATCGACGCGGACGTGACGTAGCGGCCGCCGACCGCCATCGTCGGCACCCCTTGCACGCGGTAGGCGCGGGCGACCTGGTCGGCGCGCTGCACCATCGCCTGCATCGCGAACGAGTTGTAGGTGTCCATGAATGCCTTCGCGTCCAAATCGAAGCGTCCGATCCAGTCGCGCACGCCCTCCTCGGTGTGGATCGGCAGACGCTCGTCCTGCACCGCGGCAAAGATCGCATCCTCGAGCGAGGCGAGGTGGCCACTGCGCTCGGCCGCGTAGTACAGACGCGCCAGCCCGCGCAGCTGCGCATTGCCCCAGATCGCCGGTACGGCCCGGAACTCGACGTCCTCGGGCAGGCGCTTTAGCCATTCCTTCATCAGCGGATGGAAATCGCGGCAATGCGGGCAGCCGTAATGGAAGAACTCGATGACTTCGACCTTGCCGGATGTCTCGGACGCCACGCGATTCGGCAGGATGTTGTACAGCTCGCCTCCGCCCTGCTGCGCGAGCACGGTCGGAGCGGTTGCGGACAGTGCCGCGAGGACGGCCAGCCCCTTGAGCATCAGACGACGATTCATGCGCTTCTCCACTTGCTGATCGATGACAAAGACTCGGACGGCGCCGTGCGCGCTGCGTTCCACCGCGCAAGCAACGCTTACTGATTGACCACCCGCACGACCGACGCGGTGAGCCCCGCCGACGCAAGGCGCGAACGCACCGGATTCATGTCTTCGGGCTTGGCGAACGGGCCGATGCGCACGCGGTGCACGATGCGGCCGTCCTCGAGCTGGGTGCGCTGCGCGCTCGCCTCGATGCCGTTCAGCGCGAGCAGCGCCTTCATGTTGTCGGCTTCGGCGGGATTCTCGAACGCCCCGACCTGCAGATACAGGCGCTCGACGCGGACCGGCTGCTGCGGCAGCACGGCGGCCGGCTCGACCGGTGCGTTCGTGCCCTGCGGCAGGATCTTGTAGAACTCGAAATCCTGCTTGACCAGCGGCCGGTCGCCCGGCTTGCCCGGCAACGCCATCGGCGGCTGGTCGCCGGACGGAATCGCCGGCGTCGTCGGCGGGGCCTGAAACGGCGACGAACGGGTGAAATACCAGGCGGTGCCGGCCGCCAGCAGCGCACCGAGGACCAGACCGATGAAGATGCCGACGATCACGCCGCCACCGCTCCTGGCCGGCTTGCGGCTCGCGGCCCGGCGCGGCTTGTGCTCACGACCCACTGCCTTCTCCAATCGTCACATCGATTCGGGCGCCGACACGCCCAGCATGCGCAGGCCCGAGGCGAGCACCTGTTTCACGGCGCAGGCCAGCGCGAGACGCGCGCCGCGCACCGCCTCGTCGTCCACCAGCATGCGCTCTGCATTGTACCAACCGTGGAACTCGCCGGCGAGGTCCTTCAGGTAGAACGCGATCATGTGCGGCGCGTGATCGGCCGCGGCGTTCTGCACGACTTCCGCAAAGACGCCGAGCTGCGCGCACAGCGCGAGCTCGCGCTCGCTCGCCAGCGGCGCCAGCGTCACCTCGGCGAGCTCGGCGACGTCGCCGCCCCACTGCTGCAGCACCGAGCACACCCGCGCATGGGCATATTGAACGTAGTAGACCGGGTTCTCGTTGGTCTGACTCTTGGCGAGATCGAGGTCGAAGTCCAGATGCTGGTCGCTCTTGCGCAACACATAGAAGAAGCGGCAGGCGTCGTTGCCGACTTCGCGGCGCAGCTCGCGCAGCGTGACGAAGTCGCCCGCACGCGTGGACATCGACGCCTTCTGGCCGTTTCGGTACAGCACGGCGAACTGCACCAGCGCCACCTCGAGCCTGTCCGGCGGCAGGCCGAGCGCGGCGACCGCGCCGCGCACGCGCGCGATGTAGCCGTGATGGTCGGCGCCCCAGATGTCGATGATGCGATCGTAGCCGCGCTCGTACTTGTTCAGGTGATAGGCGATGTCCGACGCGAAATACGTGTACATGCCGTTCTCGCGCTGCACGACGCGATCCTTCTCGTCGCCGAAGCCGCTCGAACGGAACCACTTCGCGCCGTCCTGCACGTAGATGTGGCCGCGGCGCTCGAGCTCGGCGACGGCGCGCTCGACCAGACCGGTGTCGAACAGGCTTTTCTCGGAGAACCACTTGTCGAAGTGCACGCCGAATTCCTGCAGATCCTCGCGGCAGTCGCCGAGCTGCTCGTTCAGCGCGAAGCCGTGCACCCAGGCGTAATCCTCGGCGAGCAGCTGTTTCGCGTTGGCGATCAGGCGGTCGAGATGGGCTTCGCGCTGCGCCTTGGCCTCGTCGTCCTTGCGTT
Source organism: Rhodocyclaceae bacterium (assembly GCA_035444405.1). Classification (GTDB taxonomy): domain Bacteria; phylum Pseudomonadota; class Gammaproteobacteria; order Burkholderiales; family Rhodocyclaceae; genus DAOMOP01. The sequence continues at coordinate 7,107 of DAOMOP010000050.1, read as the reverse complement.
CGCGCGGGGGCAGGCCCGGCGTGCCGGCGAGCACCGCTTCGAGCGTGACCCTGGCGAAGCGGCCCTGGTGCGCGTCGCGCATCTCGCGCGCCATGTCGATCACGTAGCCGCCCTGGTAGGCGTTGGGCGGAAACGGCACCTCGATGCCGAAAAAGGCGAGATAACGCAGCCACGTCGACAGCGCGAGGATGTCCATCTGGCGGCCGGCATCGTTGATGTAGTACTCGCGCGTGACGTCGAAGCCGGCGAACTCGAGCAGCGACGCGAGCGATGCGCCGTAGGCGGCACCGCGGCCGTGACCGACGTGCAGCGGGCCGGTCGGATTGGCCGACACGAACTCGATCTGCGTCTTCACGCCCTTGCGCACGCCGCGTCCGAACGCATCGCCGCGCGCGAGCACCTCGCGCACGACCGCGGTCTTCGCTCCGGCGGCGAGCGTGAAGTTGATGAAGCCGGCGCCGGCCACCTCGGCCTTCGCGACCAGCGCGTCCGCGGGCAGCTCGCCGAGCAGCAGCGCCGCGAGCTCGCGCGGGTTGCGCCGCAGCGGGCGCGCCAGCTGCAGCGCAAGATTGGTCGCGAAGTCGCCGTGATCGGCCTGCTTCGGACGCTCCAGGTGGATCGGCGTATCGGCCTGTTCGGGCGCAACACTCTTCAGCGCGGCGCGCAGCAGATCGGCAAGTTGGGTCTTGGGGTCGGCGCTCATGGCACTCGGCTGATCGAAAAGGGCTGAATTATAACGGATTGGGTCTGCGTCGCCGGCCGCTGGTGCGTCGCTGCAACACAAAACTTGTAAGTGGGCGTGAAGCGTGATGCCACCGACCACCCTCCTTTCCCCTCGCCGCCTTTCCGGCTAAAGTCCGCTCTTTGTCATTCTCACCAGCTGCCGTGCGCCTGTTTCGCCTCGCCAAGATCGTCACCGTGGGACTGCGTTTCGGGCTCGACCAGATGGTGCTCGAGGTCGACGCGAGCGGGCGGCTGCTCAAGCTATGGCAGCGCGTCTTCTTCTGGCGCCGCTTCGACGCGCCGCGCGCCGTGCGGCTGCGCTGCGCGCTCGAATCGCTGGGCCCGATCTTCGTCAAGTTCGGCCAGATGCTGTCGACGCGGCGCGATCTGCTCGCCCCCGACATTGCCGACGAGCTCGCGCTGCTGCAGGATCGCGTGCCACCGTTTCCGACCGAGCAGGCGCTCGCGCTGCTCGAAGCCTTCTACGGCAAGCCGGTCGACGACGTCTTCCGCAACTTCGAGCGCCGCCCGGTCGCGTCGGCCTCGGTCGCGCAGGTGCATTTCGCCGAGCTGCCCGACGGCACCGAAGTCGCGGTCAAGGTGCTGCGCCCGGGCATCGAGCGCGTGATCGAGCACGACCTCGCACTGCTCGAGACGGCCGCGCTGCTGCTCGACAAGCTGTGGGTCGAGGGGCGGCGCCTGAAGCCGCGCGAGGTCGTCGCCGAATTCTCGAAATATCTGCACGACGAGCTCGACCTGATGCGCGAGGCGTCGAACTGCTCGCAGCTGCGGCGCAATTTCACCAATTCCGACCTGCTCGTCGTGCCGGAGGTGTATTGGGACTGGTGCGGCAGCTCGGTGATGGTGATGGAGCGCATGTATGGCGTGCCGATCTCGCAGATCGACGCGCTGCGCGCGCAGGGCACGGACCTCACCGCGCTGTCGCGCGCCGGCGTCGAGATCTTCTTCACGCAGGTGTTCCGCGACGGCTTCTTCCACGCCGACATGCACCCGGGCAACATCTTCGTCCATGCCGACGGGCGCTACATCGCACTCGACTTCGGCATCATGGGCACGCTCAACGAGGAAGACAAGAACTACCTCGCGCAGAACTTCCTCGCCTTCTTCAAGCGCGACTACCGGCGCGTCGCGACCGCGCACATCGAGGCCGGCTGGGTGCCGGCGAAGACGCGCGTCGACGAGTTCGAGGCGGCCATCCGCACCGTGTGCGAGCCGATCTTCGACAGACCGCTGAAGGACATCTCGTTCGGCAAGACGCTGCTGCGCCTCTTTCAGACCGCGCGCCGCTTCGAGATGGAAGTGCAGCCGCAGCTGGTGCTGCTGCAGAAGACGCTGCTCAACATCGAAGGCCTGGGCCGCCAGCTCGACCCCGAGCTCGATCTGTGGAAGACCGCCAAGCCGTTTCTCGAGCGCTGGATGCACGAGCAGGTCGGCTGGCGCGCGCTCGTGCGCGGCATGCAGCAGGAGGCCCCGAACTGGGCCGGCACGCTGCCCGAGCTGCCGCGCCTCGTGCACCGCGCGCTGACCGAGCCGGACCGCCAGCAGCGCCTGCAGCGCGAGGAGCTTGCGCGGATTACCGCCCGCCAGCGACACCAGGGGCGGCTGCTCGTCGGCGTCGGGGTGCTGCTGCTGGTGCTGGTCGGCTTCGAGCTTCACCGGCTGCTCGGCTGAGCGCGGGCACGTCGCCGGCGCGGCGGCGTGTCAGTGGCGGTCGAACTTGACCGACAGCACCAGCGAACTTTGCGTGCGTGTCACGCCCGGGATCGAGCCGATCGCGTCGAGCACGCTGTCGATCTCTTCGGTCGAATCCGCCTCGACCAGCGCCATGCAGTCGAACACGCCGCTGATCGCGAACACCGCCCGTACCTGCGTGATCTTGCGCAACGCCTGCACGACGTCATCGCTACGCTTCGCGTCGAGACTGAACAACGCGTGGACGCGCATGCGTCGGCGCTGCACCTCGTCACCGAGGCGCACCGTATAGCCGGCGATCACCCGCTCCTTCTCGAGACGCTTCAACCGCTCGACGATCGTCGTGCGTGCCACGCCGAGCGCACGCGCGAGCGCTGCGGTCGGCATGCGTGCGTTTTCCTGCAGCAGACCAATCAATTGCCGGTCCTTCTCATCCAGTTCAACACTGCGTCGCATATCGTCGTCGATTCGGCAGGTCCGATTGAAAGGCGGTCATTCTAGTGACCCGAACCGATGAACACCAGCGCCGGCCGATGCGCCGCGCGTCGGCCTGAAGCGGCGCGCTGCGCTCGGGCGACCGCGCCGCCGCAAGCGGCCCGGCGACGCGTTCCCGTTTCAGCGCCATCACCAACGGAACACCCTCTCGATTAATACATTACGTCAAACTATATAGTCGTTTCATATTTAATATCTAGTTATTTCGTCATTTTTGGCAATTTACTTTGACACAAGCTGCACCTAAAGTCTGGGTTGTCTTCGACGCCCAGATGGAAGCACGAGTGATGCAATCGAGCGCCCCAGCTCCTGCCGGAACGATAGAAGGTGTGGCACGCGTCGTGCGTGTGTCCGGGGACGTTGCGTGGCTCGAGCCGGAGCAGACGACGAGCTGCGGCAGCTGCGCCGCGGCGGCCACCTGCGGTTCCAAGGGGCTCGCGACCGTCGCCGCGCGGCTCGAGCGGCGGCGTTTTGCGATCGCGAACAGCACGGGTCTCGCCGCCGGCGATCGCGTCGTCGTCAACGTCGGCGAGCGCGCACTGCTCGGTGCGGCGTTGCTCGCCTACGCGCTGCCGCTCATGACGATGCTGGCCGCCGCGATGCTCGCGCACGCGTTCAAGCCCGGCGATGTGATCGCGATGGGAGCGGCCGCGCTCGGTCTGCTCGCAGGCCTTGGGGTCACCCGCGTGGTCGGGCGGCGCCTCGAGGCGCGCGGCAGGCTCGCGCCGCGCTTCGTGCGCCGCAGCGCGGCGCCGTCCGACTGCGACGCTCGCTGAGACGCAGGCACCGACGATGGGTGAATACGCGTTGATGATCGTCGGGGCCGCGCTGGTGAGCAACGTGGTGCTGACGCGCTTCCTCGGCCTGTGCCCGTTCATGGGCGTGACCTCGCGCACCGACACGGCGCTCGGCTTGGGCTTTGCGACGACCTTCGTGATCACGTTCTCGGCGATGGCGAACTGGGCGGTCGAAAGCTTCCTGTTGCAGCCTTACGGGCTCGCCTATCTGCGGACCGCGACCTTCATCCTCGTGATCGCCGCGTCGGTGCAATTCATCGAGATGGCGGTGCGGCGCACGTCGCCGGCGCTGTTCCAGATGCTCGGCATCTACCTGCCGCTGATCACGACCAACTGCGCGGTGCTCGGCGTCGTGCTGCTGCTCGTCGAGGGTCGCATGGGTTTCGTCGACAGCGCGGTGTTCGCGTTCGCGTCGGCGCTCGGCTACAGCCTCGTGCTGCTGATCTTCGCGGGGCTGCGCGAGCGGCTCGCGGTCGCCGACGTGCCGGCGCTGTTCGCGGGCCCGCCGATCGGGCTCTTCACCGCGGCGTTGCTCGCGCTGGCGTTCATGGGCTTTTCCGGCATGACCACGCACTGACAACACGAGAATCGGAGACACCGCATGCTCACAGCGATCGCAAGTCTGACCGCGATGGGACTCGCCCTCGGAGGCGTGCTCGGCGTCGCGGCGCGTTTTCTGGCCATCGAGGACGATCCGCTCGAAGCGGAGCTTCAGGCGATGCTGCCCGGCTCGCAGTGCGGGCAGTGCGGCTATGTCGGCTGCGCGCAGGCGGCCGCCGCGCTCGCAAGCGGCGAGGCGCCGGTCACGCTGTGCCCCCCGGGTGGCAAGGCGCTCGCCGCCGCGCTCGCGCAGCGGCTCGGCGTCGAGGCCGACCTGTCGGGCCACGCGGACAGGGGCCCCGAGCGCGCGCGCATCGCCGAGCAGCTGTGCATCGGCTGCACGCGCTGCATCAAGGAATGCTCGGTCGATGCGATCCTCGGTGCGTCCAAGCTGATGCACACGATCATCGCCGACGCATGCCACGGCTGCGCAAAGTGCGTCGAGGTGTGCCCGACCACGGCGATCGCGATGGAGCCGGTGCCGCTCACGCTGGCCACCTGGCACTGGGACAAGCCGCGCGCCAGCGCGCCGGCGCACTAGGGCGAGGACGCGGCGATGCGGCTCTTCCGACTGCGCGGAGGCATCCACCCCGAAGCCCGCAAGGAACGCTCGCGCGACAGCGCGATCGTCGCGATGCCGTTGCCGGCAGCGCTCTACATCCCGCTGCGGCAGCACATCGGCGAGGCCGCCGAGCTCGTCGTCGCCGAAGGCCAGCAGGTCGGCAAAGGCGAGCTCGTCGCGCGCAGCCAGGGCAGCGTGTCGGCCGCCCAGCATGCACCGACCTCGGGGCGCATCCGCGCGATCACGCACGTCGTCGCGCCGCACGCGTCGGGCCTGCTGCAGACCACCATCGTGCTCGAACCCGACGGCGAGGACGCGTGGGCGCCGCTGCCCGCGCCGATCGCCGATCCGCTATCGGCGCCGCCCGAAGTGCTCACCGCGCGGGTGGCCGCGTGCGGCATCGTCGGCCTGGGCGGCGCGGCCTTCCCGTCGGCGGTCAAGCTCGACCAGGGCCTCGCCTACGCACCCGACATCCTGCTCGTCAATGGCGCCGAGTGCGAGCCGTATCTCACCTGCGACGACCGCATCATGCGCGAGCATGCCGCCGAGGTGATCGACGGCGCGCGCATCATGGCGCACACGATCGGCGCGCGCGAGATCATCGTCGCGATCGAGCGCAACAAGCCGCAGGCGCTCGCCGCGATCGGCGCGGCTGCGCGCGGGATCGCGGGGCTGCGCGTGGTCGCGCTGCCGGCGCGCTATCCGATGGGCTCGGCGCAGCACCTGGTGCGCTGCGTGACCGGGCGCGAGACGCCCGCCGACCGGCGCACCGCCGAGACCGGCGTCGTCGTGCACAACGTCGCGACCGCGCGCGCGGTGCATGAGGCGGTGCGCCTGGGCCGCCCGCTCATCGCGCGCGTCGTGACGGTGAGCGGCGGCGCGATCCGCACGCCGCGCAACGTGTGCGCACCGATCGGCGCGCGCATCGCTGATCTCGTCGCGTTCTGCGGCGGTTACGCCGAGGCGCCCAGGCGTGTGATCAACGGCGGACCGCTGATGGGCCATCCGCTGCCCAGCCTCGACGCACCGGTCGTCAAGGGCACCTCGGGCATTCTCGCGCTCGTTGCGCACGAGGTCTCCGAGCGTCCCGCGAACCCGTGCATCCGCTGCGGCAGCTGCGTGAGCGTGTGTCCGAGCGGGCTGGTGCCGGCCGAGATGGCGGCGCTGATCCGCAAGGACGACCTCGAAGGCGCCGCCCGGCTCGGCGTCAAAGACTGTATCGCGTGCGGCAGCTGCGCGTGGGTGTGCCCGTCGCACATCCAGCTGGTGCGCTACTTCAGCTACGCGAAGGGCGCGCTCGCCGCGCAGGCGCGCGAGCAGCGCCAGAACGAGCAGACGCGCCGGCTCGCCGAGGCGCGCCTCGCACGCCTCAAGCGCCAGGCCGAAGCCGACCGCGCCGCACAGACCGACGAGGCCGCCGCATGAAGCCGTTCAACAACGACCGCGCCGCCCCCTACACGCACGCCCCGACCAGTGTCGAGCGCACGATGCGCGAGGTGATGCTCGCGCTGCTGCCGGCGACCGCGTTCGGGCTGTATCTGTTCGGCTGGCCTGCGATCCTGCTCTTCGCCGTGACGCTGGCCGCCTGTGTGCTCGTCGAGGCGCTGTGCGCGGCCGCCGCGGGCCGCCCGCTGCGCGCCACACTCGGCGACGGCTCGGCACTTCTGACCGGGTGGCTGCTCGCGCTGAGCCTGCCGCCGTGGGCGCCGTGGTGGATCGGCGTGCTCGGCGCGGTGTTCGCGATCGCGCTCGCGAAACATGCGTTCGGCGGCCTCGGGCAGAACATCTTCAACCCGGCGATGGTCGCGCGTGTCGCGCTGCTGATCTCGTTCCCGGTCGCGATGACCGCGTGGGTCGCGCCGCAGCCGCTGTTCTCGGCCGACGCGCCGGGGTTCGCCGAGGCGCTCGAGCCGATCCACATGTTCGCGCTCGCCTACGGCTACGTCTTCGCGAACCCGGAAACCGCGCTCGCGGCGGCGACGGTCTTCGTGCTGGTGTCCCAGGTGAAGATAAACGTGACGAACGCCTACGCCGGCTCGCTCGCCTGGTCGAACTTCTTCTCGCGGGTCACGCACTACCACCCGGGGCGCGTGGTCTGGCTGGTGTTCAACATCCTGATCTCGCTGCTCCTGATGCTCCTCGGCATCTTCGAGACGCTGGAGCTGGTGCTGGCGGTCTACGGCAACATCGCCACCGCCTGGCTCGGGTCGCTGGTCG
>DAOMOP010000049.1:0-21100 GCA_035444405.1 Rhodocyclaceae bacterium | reverse complement strand
CCTGCAGCGAATACATCTGCGCGCGCTGGAAGGCGCTCATCTTGCCGTGCGGCGACAGCATGAACACGCGCACCCCGTGCTTGCCGCGCATCGCGTACTCGGCCGCCGAGCCGGTGTCACCGGAGGTCGCACCGAGGATGTTGATCTCCTCGCCGCGCCGTGCCAGCACGTACTCGAAAAGGTTGCCGAGCAGCTGCATCGCCATGTCCTTGAAGGCGAGCGTCGGACCGTTCGAGAGCTCGAGTAGGGCCAGACGGCCCGGCTCGAGCCAGCGCACCGGCGTGATTTCGGCCGCATCGCCGCCGGCGCGCGCGAAGCGATACACCTCGGCGGTGTAGGTCCGCGCACAGATCGCCTTCAGGTCCTCGGGCGCAATGTCGGTGACGAACTTCGACAGGATCGCGAACGCGAGCTCGGCATAGGAGAGCGAGCGCCACGCATCGAGCTCGTCACGCGTCACGTGAGGGTAGGCCTCGGGCAGATAGAGGCCGCCGTCGGATGCGAGCCCGCCCAGCAGGATGTCGCAGAACTCGGCCTGGGCGGGCTGCCCGCGGGTGGAGAGATACTTCACGGGGAATCCTTGTGCTTCCGGGTTGTTCGTGTCGCCGCACAGCGCGGACGGGTCGCTCGGCCCCCGTGAGCGACCCGGTGGGCCTCGTCACGGATCGGCGCATGCACGCGCTGCGTGGCGGCGAGTGGGCGCAATTATCCGGTCCGCAAGGGAATCTGTCCATTCAGACGGTCAGCGGCGCGGCAGGAGCGGTGTGCTGCACGGGGGCGGAAACCTCGCTGCTCACACCAGCCTGGCCGGATCCGGGCCGCATCCCGCACTGCTCGAGCAGCTGTTGCCATGCCCGGGTGTGGCGCGCGACGGCCCGATCGAAGGCCTGCCAATGGCTGCCTTCGCTGTTGTCCCCGACGGCAGCCTGCAGGTACGCGTCGAAGGCATCGCCATGCCCTTCGCCCTCGATGCGCGCGAGGGCCTGCAAGGGCGGCAGCAGCTCGCGCCGTACATGCTGCACATCGGCGAGATACGGCTGCACATGGCCGACATAGACGGCCGTGAACATGCTGCGCATCGTTTTCGCCTGCCGCGTCTGCACCTTGCGGTGACACAGGGGGCGGTCGCCGAGGCGCGCCTCGACCAGCGCCGCGGCATCATTGAGACGCACGGTGAGCAGCAACGCGCTGCGGATGACCTGGCCCGCCAGCGGTTGCGACAGCCAGCGCTGGTAGACGGCATCGAGTGCGCCGACATCGACGTCGAGCTCACCGCCCAGGACCCGCGCCACCGATCCTTCCATCCTGCGCAGATCATCGACCATGTTGCCGACCGCGTTGCGATCCACCCCGATGCGCAGCGCCCCCTGCGAGCGGGTGAACAAGTCCTCGACCTCGCGCGTACCCCATACCGCATTCCAGGCGACATCGGCCAGGGCTTCGCGCTTGGCGACGGTGACGGCCTCGAGTCGGTCGGCGAGCTGCGAACGTTCGAGCCGTGGGAGGCACTCGTCGGCCGTACGGATGAAGCGCAGCTCGTACTCGAGGCGGCTCGACGGATGCATCACCCGTCCGAGCCCCGAATTACGCGCACCGACCACGTGCTGCAACCCGCAGCCATACAGCCCGAGAAAATCGCGCATGCCGACGCGAAATTCCGGCAACGGGCGCGTGCGCTCACGCAGACGCGGCAGCGCCGGCGCAGGCGGCACGGGGCTCAGCGCAACCTCCACGTCGAGCACCCGTCCAACGCGTGTCACGTACTCGTCGAGCATGGAATCCGGCGCTGCGAACGGATCGCACGCAACCAGCGGCACGCACACACTTGCGCAGCAAAGGGTACGTGAGAGCTTCATCGGCATCCGATCCTGGCCCGCACGGCAACTGACGGGCCCGTCTCGCGTCGACCGCCGGCGCAGGCCCCGAGTTGCAGGACTCCACACCACCCACGTAGAACCGCCGCGAGCGGACATGGCCCGGTATGCACATGCCGCCGCCGTAGACGCGGACGGGGCCGAGCCCTCCGGCCCAGCCCCGTCTGCTTTGTGCGCGCGACAGACGCGCCCGGCGATTACTGCAGCGCTTCCATGCGCAGACGCGTCACCTCGCCGCGCACCACCGGCAGCGCTTCGAGCGAGCGGATCGCCGCGATCGCGTTCCGCTCGACCGTGCGGTGCGTCAGCATGATGATGTCGGTCTGCGATTCACCTTCGGCCGCCTCCTTCTGGATCAGCGCCTCGATCGAGATGCTGCTGTCGGCGAGGATGCGCGTGATCTCGGCCAGCACGCCCGGCTTGTCATCGACGCGCATGCGCAGATAGTAGGACGTGACGACCTCCTCGATCGGCAGCACCTTGATGTCGCGCACCTGGTCGGGCTGGAAGGCGAGATGCGGCACGCGATGCTCGGGGTCGGCGGTGTGCAGCCGCGTGACATCGACGAGATCGGCGATCACCGCGCTCGCCGTCGGCTCGGCGCCCGCGCCCTTGCCGTAGTACAGCGTCGCGCCGACCGCGTCGCCCTGCACCAGCACCGCGTTCATCGCCCCTTCGACGTTCGCGATCAGCCGCCGTTCCGGCACCAGGGTCGGGTGCACCCGCAGCTCGACACCTTCCGTGCGCATTTTGGCGATACCGAGCAGCTTGATGCGATAGCCGAGCTGCTCGGCGTAGGCGATGTCCACGCTGTCGAGCCGGGTGATGCCTTCGACATGAGCAGCCTCGAACTGCATCGGCACGCCGAACGCGATCGCGCTCATGATCGTGGCCTTGTGCGCGGCGTCGATGCCTTCGATGTCGAAGGTCGGATCGGCTTCGGCGTAGCCGAGCGCCTGCGCCTCCTTGAGCACCTCGGCGAACGGCAGGCCCTTGTCGCGCATCTCCGACAGGATGAAATTCGTCGTGCCGTTGATGATGCCGGCCACCCACTCGATGCGGTTGGCGCTGAGGCCTTCTCGCAAGGCCTTGATGATCGGGATGCCGCCGGCCACCGCCGCCTCGAAGGCGACCATCACGCCCTTCTTCTGCGCCGCCTCGAAGATCTCGTTGCCGTGCAGCGCGAGCAGCGCCTTGTTCGCGGTGACGACATGCTTGCCGTTGTCGATCGCGGCGAGCACCAGTTCGCGCGCGATGCCGTAGCCGCCGATCAGCTCGACGACGATGTCGATCTCGGGATCGGCGACGACCGCGAAGGCATCGGCCGTCAGCTTGACGCTGTCGCCGGCGACCTTGCGGGCGAGCTCGAGGTTCATGTCGGCGACCGCCGTGATGCGGATCGGCCGACCGGCCCGTCGCGTGATCTCTTCCTCGTTGCGCTTGAGGACGTTGAATGTGCCGCCGCCGACGGTGCCGATGCCGAGCAGGCCTACGTTGATTGGTTTCATGTGTTGCGCCGAAAGTTGGTGGATCGGATCGAATGAGCGGGACGCGCGCGCAGCGGGCGCCCGACCGCGCCCGGCGGCATGCGCCCGCCTACTTGGCGTGCCGCTTGCGGTACTGGTCGAGGAAGCGTGCGATGCGCCCGATGGCGTCTTCGAGATCGTCCTCGTGCGGCAGAAAGACGAGCCGGAAATGATCCGGGCTGTGCCAGTTGAATCCGCTGCCCTGCACGAGCAGCACGCGCTCCTCCTCGAGCAGTTCGAGCACGAAGTTCTGGTCGTTCTCGATCGGATACATCTTCGGATCGAGGCGCGGGAACACGTACAGCGCAGCGCGCGGCTTGACGCAGCTCACGCCCGGGATCGCGGTGAGCAGCTCCCACGCGAGATCCCGCTGGCGCGTCAGGCGGCCGTCCGGTGCGATCAGCTCCTCGATGCTCTGGTAGCCGCCCAGCGCGGTCTGGATCGCCCACTGCCCCGGCACGTTCGAGCACAGGCGCATCGACGCGAGCATCGTCAGGCCCTCGATGTAGTCCTGCGCATGGCGCCGCTCGCCCGACACGACCATCCAGCCGGCGCGGTAGCCGCACGCACGGTAGTTCTTCGACAGGCCGTTGAGCGTGACGAACAGCACGTCGTCGGCGAGCGAAGCGATCGACGTGTGGCTCGCCCCGTCGTAGAGCATCTTGTCGTAGATCTCGTCGGCGAAGACGATCAGCTGATGCTGGCGCGCGATCTCGACGAGCTCGAGCAGGAACGACTGCGGATACAGCGCCCCGGTTGGATTGTTCGGGTTGATGATGACCAGCGCACGGGTGTTCGCGCTGATCTTCCTGCGAATGTCGTCGAGGTCGGGCAGCCAGTGCGCCTGCTCGTCGCAGACGTAATGGCGCGGCTTGCCGCCGGCCAGGCTCACCGCTGCCGTCCACAACGGGTAGTCGGGCGCCGGCACGAGAACCTCGTCGTCGTTGTCGAGCAGCGCCTGCATCGCCATCACGATCAACTCGGAGGCCCCGTTGCCGATGTAGATATCCTCGATGCCGACCCCGGCGATCTTCTTCTGCTGCGTGTAATGCATGATCGCCTTGCGCGCCGCGAACAGCCCTTTCGATTCCGAATAGCCGGACGCCGCGCGCAGGTTGTGGATCACGTCGACGACGATCTCTTCGGGCGCCTCGAAACCGAACGGCGCGAGATTGCCGATGTTGAGCTTGATGATGCGATGGCCTTCGTCCTCCATCTGCTTTGCGCGCGCGAGCACCGGACCGCGAATGTCGTAGCACACGTCGGCGAGCTTGGCGGACTTGCGCACCGGGCGCATCGGCGCCCGATCGTCGGCGATCTCGGGGATCTCCGGCATTACCGGCGATACCGGCGCCAGCTGCAGCTTGTTCGTGATGCTCATATCCACCTCTGATAAGACCTTTCGCATTGTCGCCTGCCGCCGTCGGGAGGCGACATGCCCGCATGGCGCGCTGCCGCGGACCGCGCGCCCGGTTGTGACCAGCCGCGAGGGCATAAGACTATAATCTTATCCAACCGGTGCCGCCCCGGCAATTTGCAACCTGCAACCAACACCTGATGAAACTCAACCTCGAGAGCAATCCGAATCTCAATCTCGTCACCGGCTACGGCGTCGATCACGTCCTGATCAACAAGGTCCGCCACGACGGCAACTTGATGCTGACGGCCGAGCGCATCGTCGGCAACTGGGCGCCGGGAGGCTTCGACGCGCTGCGCGTGGAGGATTTTGCCGCCGTCGTCGAGCTCGATCCCGAAGTCGTGATCATCGGCACCGGCAGCCGCCTGCGCTTTCCGCGCCACGCGCTGCTGCGTCCGCTGATCGATGCGGGCATCGGCTTCGAAGTCATGGACCTCGCTGCCGCCTGCCGCACCTACAACATCCTCGCGACCGAAGGACGGGCGGTCGCCGCGACCCTGCTGTTCGACGCCTGAGGCCTCACCAGAACAGCCACAACAGGATCACGCCGAGCACGACGCGGTAGACCACGTAGGGCAGCATGCCCGTGCGCGACAGCAGCCCGATGAAGACATGGATGCACGCATACGCGCTGATTCCGGCCACCAGCGCACCCACGGCGAGCATCTGCCAGTCCACGGGCGCGCTGGTGGTGAGCAGGTCGCGGCCGATCAGCACATTGGACGCCAGCAGGGTCGGAATCGACAGCAGGAACGAGAAGCGCGCGGCGGCTTCACGCGTGAGCCCGAGTATCAGCCCGGCCGTCATCGTGATGCCCGAGCGCGATGTACCGGGAATCAGCGCAACGGCCTGCGCGAGGCCCACGAGCAGCGCGTCGCGCCAGCCGATCGTGTGCTCGTCGCGCTCGCGGCGCCCCGCCACATCGGCCCACCACAACAGCAGACCGAAGGCGATTGCCGTCGTCGCGATCACCAGCGGGCCGCGCAACGCGGTTTCGATGTACGACTTGCCGATCAGCCCGAACACGACGACCGGCACCGTGCCGATCACGACCGCCCAGGCAAGGCGCACGTCCGCATCCCGGCGACCGGCGAACGAACCGAGTGCGGCCGCCGTCATGCGCCACAGCTCATGACGAAAATAGGCGAGCACCGCGACCAGCGAGCCGGCATGCACCGCCACGTCGAAGGCCAGCCCCTGGTCCGGCCAGCCGGTCAGCACCGGCACCAGGATCAGGTGGGCCGAGCTCGAGATCGGCAGGAATTCGGTGATGCCCTGCACCAGTGCGAGCAGGACGGTCTGAAGGTAATCCACGCGGAGCCCACGAGCAGTTCGAAGCAGCCGTGGATGATAGCCGAACGGCTTGTGCGTTGCAGTATGCGGCTGCAATTGCGTCACGTGCAAGGCACGCACGGCCCCGCGCGATTGTCAAAGTCCCGGAATGTCCGCTACGCTGCCGTGTCCCGATGCAGCCCACGGAGTCCACTGATGCGTGCAGAAACCTTGTCCCCTGCCCCCGATTTCACCCTGCCGGCCACCGGAGAGAAGACCGTGCAGCTGTCCGAGCTGCGCGGCCGCAAGGTGGTGCTGTACTTCTACCCGAAGGACAACACGCCCGGCTGCACCGACGAGTCGGCCGCCTTTCGCGATCACCACGCCGCCTTTGCCGACGCCGGCTGCGAGATCTTCGGCATCTCGCGTGACGGCCTGAAATCGCACGAAAACTTCAAGGCCAAGCTCGCGCTGCCGTTCGAGCTGATCTCGGACACCGAGGAAACAGCGTGCGAAGCCTTCGGCGTCATGAAGATGAAGAACATGTACGGCAAGCAGGTGCGCGGCGTCGAGCGCAGCACCTTCGTCATCGACCCCGAAGGGCGAATCGCCCGCGAATGGCGCGGCGTGAAGGTGCCCGGGCATGTCGAGGAAGTGCTGCAATTCGTGCGCAGCCTGTGACCGACGCCGCTTCGCTTCGTTAACCGACCACCTCCCCGGAGTGACTCCCAGCATGACCAGACGCGCCGCCCACAACGCCGGCCCCAAGCTGTTCGTTCTCGACACGAATGTGCTGATGCACGACCCGACCAGCCTGTACCGCTTCGAGGAGCACGACATCTTCGTGCCGATGATGACCCTCGAGGAGCTCGACAACAACAAGAAGGGCATGTCCGAGGTCGCGCGCAACGCCCGCCAGGCGAGCCGCATGATGGACGAGATCGTCAGCGCGAGCGCCACGCAGATGAAGACCGGCATCCCGCTCGATGGGCCTTCGCGGGGACTGGCGACCGGCAAGCTCTTCCTGCAGGCCGAGGCGATCAAGTTCGACCTGCCCGAAGCGCTGCCGACGGTGCGCGGCGACAACCAGATCCTCGCCGTCGTGATGCACCTGGCCGAGCGCCAGCCCAAGCGCCCGGTCATTCTCGTGTCCAAGGACATCAACATGCGCATCAAGGCCCACGCGCTGGGCCTGGAGGCGCAGGACTACTTCAACGACAAGGTGCTCGAGGATAGCGATCTGCTGTACACCGGCGCGCGCGAGCTGCCGCAGGATTTCTGGGAGACCCATGCCAAGGGGATGGAGTCGTGGAAGGAGGACGGCCACACCTACTATCGTCTCAGCGGCCCGATCAGTGCCGAGCTGCTCGTGAACGAGTTCCTGTTCCAGGACGGGGACACGCCGCTGCAGGCCTGGGTCAAGGAGAAGAACGGCAAGACCGCGGTGCTGCAGACGCTGACCGACTTCGGCCACGCCAAGAACAGCGTCTGGGGCATCACGACACGCAATCGGGAGCAGAACTTCGCGATGAACCTGCTGATGAACCCGGACATCGATTTCGTCACCCTGCTCGGCCAGGCCGGCACCGGCAAGACGCTGCTGACGCTGGCCGCGGCGCTCACGCAGGTGCTCGAAGCCAAGCGCTACTCGGAGATCATCATGACGCGCGTCACCGTGCCGGTCGGCGAGGACATCGGTTTTCTGCCCGGCACCGAAGAGGAGAAGATGGCCCCGTGGATGGGCGCACTCGAGGACAATCTCGACGTGCTCAACGGTACCGCCGGCGAGGGTGGCGAATGGGGGCGCGCGGCCACCCGGGATCTGATCCGCTCGCGCATCAAGATCAAGAGCCTGAACTTCATGCGCGGACGCACCTTCATCAACAAGTTCCTGATCATCGACGAGGCGCAGAACCTGACGCCCAAGCAGATGAAGACGCTGATCACGCGCGCCGGTCCCGGCACCAAGGTGGTGTGCCTGGGCAACATCGCCCAGATCGACACGCCCTACCTGACCGAAGGCAGCTCGGGGCTGACCTTCGTCGTCGACCGCTTCAAGGGCTGGGAGCATTCGGGCCACATCACGCTGCAGCGCGGCGAGCGCTCGCGCCTGGCCGATCACGCCGCCGAGGTGCTTTAGCCCGGAGCACGCCCGCGCGGCGCGGGGGCATCCGCGCGGGATATAATTGGCGCTTTGCGCCCTCGTCGAGCGAAGGACCAATGAGCACAAGCGCCCCGGAACTGCTGGTCGCAGCCAATGCCGAGTTCCTGAAGCGTTTTTCACCGTTCGGCCAAATGGAGCGCGAGGCGCTGCAGTTTCTGGCGCGCTCGCTGCGGCTCGCCTTCCATGCCCGGGGCGACGACATCCTGACCCCCGAGATGGGCCAGCCGCGCTTCTTCCACATCGTCCAGCGCGGCAAGGTGCAGGCCCGCCAGGCCGGCGCCGCTGCGGTGACCGAACATGCGACGATCCCGATCGGCCCGGGCGAATGCTTCCCGATCGGCGCCATCTCGGCCCAGCGCCCGTCGACCAACGCATACATCGCGGTCGAGGACAGCTACGTCTATCAGCTCGCCGCGGAAGACTTCCAGCGGCTGATGCAGATGAGCCCGGTGTTCCACCTGTTCTGCACACGCTACATCGCCAGCCTGCTCAATCAGTCGCGCCGCCAGTTGCAGACCACCTTGTCGCAGCGTGCGGCCGAACAGCAGACGATGACGACGGCGCTGGGCAAGCTGGTCAAACGCGAAGCGGTGACCGTCGGACCGGACACGACGACGCGCGCCGCACTCGAGAAGATGGCCCAGATGCGCCTCGGCTGCGTCGTCGTCGTCGATGCCGAGCGACATCCGGTCGGCGTTCTGACCCAGAGCGACCTGCTGCTCCGCGTGGTGCTGCCCGGATTCGACCTCGCACGACCGATCGTCGAAGTCATGACCGTGGCGCCGCACACGATGCCGGCATCGGCCTGCGCCTACGATGCGGTACTCGAGATGGCCACCCACGGGCTGCGGCACGTGATGGTGGTCGACAAGGAAGAGCGCCTGCTCGGTGTCGTCTCGGAACGCGACCTGTTTTCACTGCAGCGCATCAGCCTGCGCCAGATCCACGCCAGCATCGAGTCGGCGAGCGACATCGATTTGCTGCAGCGTGCAAGCAAGGACATCCGCGAGCTGGCGCTGAGTCTGGTCGCACAAGGGATCGCCGCCGAGCAGCTCACGCAGTTCATCTCGGCACTGAACGACGCGCTGACGCGCCGCATCATCGCCCTGGAGCTCGATCGCCACCGGCTGCACGACGTCGAATACGCATGGCTCGCATTCGGTTCCGAGGGCCGGCACGAGCAGACTCTGTCCACGGACCAGGACAACGGCCTGATCTTCACCTGCGGCACTCCAACCGAGCGCGACGCGCTCAGGCGGCGACTGATCGCCTTCGCCGCCGACGTCAATCACAGCCTGGCAGCCTGTGGTTTTCCGCTGTGCAAGGGCAACATCATGGCGAGCAACCCCGAGTTGTGCCTGACGCCCGACGAGTGGCAGCAGCGCTTCGGCGCGTGGATTCGCGAGCCCGATCCGCAGGCGCTGCTCAACGCTTCGATCTTCTTCGACTATCGCGTGCTCAGCGGCAACGAGCGCCTGGGCGACCGCCTGCGGGACTGGCTCAACCGCACGGCCAAGAAGAATTCGACCTTTCTGCGCATGATGGCCACCAACGCCTTGCAGGTCGCGCCTCCGCTCGGGCGCATCCGCGACTTCGTACTCGACGATGACGGCACGATCGACCTGAAGACGGTCGGCGCGCGCCTCTTCGTCGACGTCGCGCGCATCCTCGCGTTGCGCACCGAGGTTGCATCGAGCAGCACCGTGCAGCGATTGCGTCAGGCCGGAACGAAGATCGGCATGCGCAGCGACGAGCTGTCGGCCATCATCGACGGCTTTCACTTCATCCAGCTGCTGCGCCTGCGAGCACAACAGCTCGATGGCGAGCTCGGCGCCGCGGGCGACAACCGCATCAAGCCCGACGAGCTCAACGAGCTCGACCGCCGCATCCTCAGGGAAGCGTTCCGGCAGGCACGCAAACTGCAGCTGCGGCTCAAGCTCGATTACCAGTTATGAGCAACAGGCTGATTTTTGCGATGCAGATCAACTTCGATCAATGCGCCCGAATACAGCCAGCAAGCACCTGTTTTTACGTGTAGTTATCAAATCAATGCGCATCGATGCGGCACCCACGCGCGAAACAATTTGTTCGCGTTGATCGCAACTAATGGCCCATACTATGGCCCATGCCGTAACGCATGGGCCATCAGATGCCGCGTATCGCCGCCCCGCTCTCCGACGCCAAGCTGCGCAACCTCAAGCCGAAGGATCGCCCCTACGAAGTCGCCGACGGCGGCCGACCTGGACTCAAGGTCGAAGTGCAGCCGTCGGGCGCGAAGATCTGGCGCTATCGCTACATGCTCAACGGCCGGCGCGAGAAGCTGACCATCGGCCAGATGGGACTGGCTGCCGCGCGCCAGCGGTATGACGAGGCGCGCGCACTGGTCGCGGCCGGCACATCGCCTGCAATCGAAAAGCAGCGCGAGAAGGCCCGCAACGCCGACAAGGAGGCGACCGTCAGCGGCTTTTTCGAGCACCGCTACATCCCCGATCACCTGTCCAAGCTCCGCAGCTATCCCGCTGTCAAGAGGCTGATGGAGCGCGACGTTCTGCCGACCATCGGCCGGCTTCAGCTGGAGCGCGTGACCGTCGAGGACGTCGAGCGCATCCTTGACCGCATCAAGGAAGCGGGGCACGAGCACCAGGCCGTACTGGTGCGCGCCTGGATGAGTTCGTTATTCGAACTGGCGGTTGATCGCCGCCGGATAGGCCAGAATCCGGTGAAGCTGATCAAGCGCAAGCGGATCGGCAACCCATCCGCCCGGGATCGTGTCATGTTGGCGAAAGAGCTCGGGCTATACCTGAATGCCTTGCGTAACGAGATTCCATCGGTCGCACGCAAGCACCGCCTTGCCTTGGAGCTGATCCTGATCACGGCCTGCCGCCGTGGCGAGCTGGTGAAGGCGGAATGGGTCGATGTCGATCTTGATGCCGGCGTCTGGATCGTGCCGCCTGAGAACCAAAAGGCCGCTGTCGAACACCGTGTGTATCTTTCGGATCGCGCCGTCGCGATCTTGGCGGATCTCCAAGAGATCGCAGACGGCTCCGTATGGGTCGTGCCGGCCGATCGCGACAACCGCAAGGCACTCCACGCCGAAACGCTCAACGGCTCGCGGCAACGCCTCGTGCGTGACACGCCTGAGCTGAAGACGCTTCCGCACTTCACGACTCATGACGGCCGCCGCGCCTTTTCGACTTGGGCGCATGAAAACCTCGAGCACCCCGATGTCGTCGAAGCCTGCCTGGGTCACACGATCAAGGGCGTGCGCGGCATCTACGCACGGCCTCAGTTCGAGGCTGCGCGCCGACGGCTGATGCAGGCGTGGGCCGATTATCTGCATGCGATAGCTGAAGACAAAGTCATGCCGTTACGAAACAACACGGCCGCGTGACCGCTTCACGCCAAGCGGCCGGCGCTGACGGTACGTCACCAGTCCGGCCGGCGCCCGGGTTTGTCTTTGAATAGCACGTGAGCTATATTGATGGCGTATCAGATCGAGTTCTTCAACGACGCCGTTCAGGCGGAAATCCTCGGATGGCCCGTCGGCATCCGCGCCAGCTTCACCCGGATCGCTGAGCGCATGGTCGAGCACGGCCCGAACCTGGGGATGCCCTACACCCGCGCCATGGGCAACGGTCTCTTCGAGATCCGCGCCAAGGGCAAGGAAGGCATCGGGCGCGCGCTGTTCTGCACGGTCGTCGATCGCCGGGTCGTGATCCTGCACGGCTTCATCAAGAAGACGGAACAGACGCCGGCGAAGGAACTGCGAACCGCTCGCCAACGGATGAAAGAGGTATGCCCATGAGCGAATACAAGCCCGTCCCCTTCGACCCCCGCGCCTACGCCGAGGAGGCGTGCAAGCGCGATCCGGAATTTCGAGAAGCCTACGATTCCCTTGCCGACGAGTTCGCCGCACTGGCGGAACTGCTGCGCGCCCGGCAGCGTGCCGGACTGACGCAGGCCCAGCTTGCAGAGCGCATGGGCGTGTCGCAACCGGTCGTCGCGCGCATCGAGGCGAGCGTCGGCAGCCGCAAGCATGCGCCCTCACTCTCGACGCTGCGCCGCTATGCCGAAGCCTGCGGCCAGCGCCTGGTGATCCGGATCGAGGCAAAGGAAGGCAAGCACGCCTGATTGAGCAGAACCGCCGCCGGTCGGATACCGGCAAGAAGCGGGCCGGCGAAGTGCTGTAACACCTCGCCGGCCCTGAGCACGAAGCACCTAAACAGGAGATGCATCATGCCTGAAGTGAATCATACGACACCGCTGCCCGTGCTCAAGTACGAGCTGGTGAGTTGTGGTGAGGTCATCACCGGAACCAAGGAACAGCTGCAGGCCCTCGGCATCGGCGCAGGCAGAACGTTCCCGGGCGAGCCCGGCGGCGCGAAGCGGCAAATCACGGTGCGCGACCCGCGCGGGTTGCCGGTGCGCATAAATCCTGAACGATGGGGGCGCGGCTATACCGCGCGCATCTCGTTTCCCGGGCTGGAATATACGAAGGATCGGCCGATCGACTTCGCGCCGGGCGTCCAAAAGAGCGGCGGCCGCGGCACTCCAACATACAAGGGGACGGGCGCAGCCTTGGTTGCGGCCGGCTTGGTCCTCGCGCATCAGCTGCCTGGCCCGACCGGCGTCCGCAAGCAGCGTGTTCGAATCCGGCCGGACGGGTCGATCGTTCTTGGAGGGCGATCGATGACGCGCTGCGCCGACACCGGCACACGCGGGGCCGTGAGCGCGGCGGCGATCTCGGCGTCGCTCGGCAGCGGCGCCGACGCCTCGAGCCAGCCGCGCGCACGGGCCAACTCCCGGAAACGGGCCGCCTTCGCGCGCCCCATCAGCTTCGAGCGCGCAATCTCGCGCTCGGAATCGCCCTGACGCAGCCGCGTCAGGACCTGGCGGTACTCGTACATCTCGATGCTCCTGCGCGCCACCAACTGCCCTCCTGCCAAACAAAAAGGCAGCAGGGTAGCGGCAGAGCGCTCAAGTTCGAGACGTCCGTCAAAGCATCGCTGGCTCCATTACGCCGATCCGGCGCTGGCTCCTATGCGCCGATCCGCGACTGGCTCTATTACGCCGATCACAGACTGGCTCCAATGTGCCGATCACGCGGTGGCTCCATTGTGCCGATCTCCAAATGGCTCCAATGTGCCGGTCGGTGACACTGCCAACCATCCGCAACCGCTCGCGCGACGCGGTGCGCAACGAGTGGGCCGCCAAGGCTGCAACGGCGCGTTGGGCGTCGAACCTGGTCGGCACCGGCATCCTGGCGCGCCCGCAGACAACGAACAAGCGCCTGCGGCTCAAGCTCGCAAAGCTGTGGGATCAGTGGACCGAAGAGTGCGACGCTGACGACGTCCTCGACCTGTACGGGATTCAGACGCTGGTGGCAGAAAACTGGATCGAGGCCGGCGAGGTCTTCGTGCGGCTGCGCTGGCGCCGGCTCGAGGACGGGCTATCGGCCCCGTTGCAGCTGCAGGTGCTCGAATCCGAGATGGTGCCGCTGTTCGACGCCGACCACGGCCCCGACCTGCCGCGCGGGCACTACGTTCGCGCCGGCATCGAGTTCAACGCGATCGGCCGCCGTGTCGCCTACTGGATGCATCGCGAGCACCCCGGCGACGCTCGCGTCGGCGGGGGCATCGGGCTGCATGATCTGCGGCGCGTACCCGCACAAGACGTGCTGCACATCTACAAGCCGCAGCGCCCGGGCCAGCTTCGCGGCGTGAGCGAGTTTGCCGGCATCTTGCCGAAGCTGCGTGGGGTTGGCGACTTCGACGACGCGGTGCTCGAACGGCAGAAACTCGCCAACCTGTTCGCCGCGTTCATCACCAGTCCGCCTGTCGGCGGCGACGGGGCAATCGATCCGGTAACCGGTGAAGCGCTGGAGACCGACTACAGCGGCGTGCCGATGGCGGGCCTTGAGCCAGGCACGAGCCAACACCTGATGCCCGGCGAGGATGTGAGATTCAGCGAGCCGCCCGACGCCGGCGCGAACTATGGCGACTTCATGCGCTATCAGCATCAGCACGTCGCGGCGGGCGCGAACCTGCCCTATGAGCTGCTCACGGGCGATGTGCGAGGCGTGTCAGACCGCACACTGCGCGTCGTGATTCTCGAGTTTCGGCGCCTGTGTCAGCAACGCCAGTGGCAGATTCTCGTTCCGCAGCTCTGCCGCAAGGTCCGCAACGCGTGGGCGCAGGCCTGCTTGGTCGCCGGCACGCTCACCGCCGCCGAGGCCGCCGAAGCGCGGCGCGTCGAGTGGGCGCCGCAGGGCTGGGATTACCGGCATCCGGTTCAGGACGTCGACGCGCGCATCAAAGAGGTTCGCGCCGGCCTGAAGACGCGCAGCAGCGCCATCCTTGAGAAGGGTGACGATCCCTGGCAGGTCGAGCAGGAGATGTACGACGACAACGCCCGTGCCGACAAGCTCGGCCTGGTGCTCGACTCAGATCCGCGCACGATCGGCAAGGGCGTGCGCGTAGCAACGGCAACCAAAGACGACACCGACCCTTCCGACGACGAGGAGTAAGACCATGCCCACAACGAATATTCTGATCGACCACCTGAAATGGCAGAAGGTTGCGGATGCGACCGACGAACACCTCCTGATCTCGTGTCGCTCGCACGATCCGATCGAGTACGCAACGACCGACGGCGGCCCGCCGACTGTCAAGGGTCACCTGTACATAGCGAGCCGCAAAGTCACCCGCAACGAGCTCGGGCCCGGTCACGTTTATGCCCGCAAGATCGACGTGCTGAGAATGGATGCGGCGCTTCTGGTCGTGTCGAAGTCGGCGTCCTTGTGATGCGCATTACCTGTGCGAGCGCCGCTCGAGCAGACACCCATCCTCCACATGGAGAGTGAATACCCGTGATCAACCTTCGCATTCGCGCACCAGATCGTCAGCCCGTTGAGAATCAGGAAGCGGCCGCCCTGCCCCCGACCGATTCGCCCCTCCCTGACGAACAGCAGAACAACATCATCCTTCGGTTTCGATCCACGTCAACCGACGATCCCCAGCCGCAGCAATCCACAGAGGAGAAAGCGCGCGCATGAGTACCATCAGCAACAAAGTCCGCTACTACCATTCGGGTATGGCCGACGCGCCGGTGCTGTCCGGCACCGCCGGCGCGCTCATCGACGTCCTCGACGCCTGCCTCGTCAACGGATTCGGCGTCAAGACCATCAACAATCTCACGGTTACCGACGGCATCGCCGTTGCGCACATCTCCAGCGGCCACACCTTCGGCGAGGGTGACGTGCTGCGGATTGCCGGCGTTACCGGCGCGCTGGCGGGGCTCAATGACGACTGGCGCCTCGCGTCGATCACCGCCGATACGGTGACGTGGTCGGTCGAAGGGCTGAACATTCCGGGCGGCAGCGCGAGCGGCACCGTCACATGTCTGCGCGCGCCGGCCGGGTGGGAGAAGGTCTTCGCGGAAGGCACCACGCGCGCCGCATACCGCTCGCTCACGCACGCCGAACACAACGGGTTGATCCTGTACGTGGACGACTCCGGCACGACCACTGCACGGGCGCGTGGGTTCAAGTCGATGACTGATATCGACTCCGGCACCGGGCCGTTTCCGACCGATGGTCAGATCAGTGGTGGGATGTGGTGGGCGAAGGCATCAAATACGACCGGATCGCGCAAGTGGGCGTTAGCTGCTGACGATCGGCGCCTTACCGTCGCGCCGGCGTACACGACGAACGTTGCAAATGGCGATGCCGCGCCCGGCTACGCGTTCGGGCGCCTCATGGCGCCGCTGAGCGATGTGTGGGCGACGCTGATCTCTGGCACGAGCAGCAGTTCGGATGCACTGAATACGAGCGTTGCCACGACGGCATCGCGCGGACTTTTCGTCATAGGTGGCGCATCCGCGAGTCTCATCCCCGTCTACTTGGCAGACGGTGTCGGCGAGAGTTCGCAATGTATGGCGATGGTTCCGTCGACATTACAAACCGGAGTGACGACCTTCCCGCAACGCACTTTGTCCGACGAGCTAATTGGGAGCGCTGCCTCCATCAAGGAAAGTGGGCACGTGGCTCGGGGCGTAATGCCCGGACCAACACATTCTTGGCAGCTTCTCGAAGATGTGGCCGCGCCCGGCTTTACGGTGAGTGGCTGTCCGGGCAACGGGGTCGCCGTCATTCGCACGCAGTCGTTCCATTGGTTGCTCGACCTCGGCACCGACGGGAGGTGGGACTGATGCCGCAAATTCTGCGACGAGATCGCCGCATCCGGCCGGATGACGGCCTAAATGCGTTATTCGGGTCGACAGCGATCGCGGGGGATCCCGACACACCCGCCCCATCACGCCGTGCGCAATTGCTGCGCAGTGTATTGCAGCCGACCCTCGTAGCAGCGACCACGTCAGACGCTGATGGCACCTATGCCTTTGACCGCATCCGCCATCGCACTGCCTCAGACGGCTACACCGTCATCGCCTACGACCACACCGGCGTGCACAAGCCCGCCGCGGCGGCAAACCTGGTTCCTTCGCCAATGCCGCCAAATCCGGCCGAGCACCCGTAGCCGCCGCGCCACTGATGATCAATGGGCAGCAGTGGCCGAATCGTTCGGCCACCCGGCCAGCTACGGGTGCAGGCTGGCCGGCCCACCCCTCAAAGAAGAAAAGTGGAGCACGCGGGCGATTTCCCAACCCGCTGCGCGATGGGCGTGCGTCGGCAATGTAGCGCTTCGGCTTCCCGTAATGGGCAGTTTCCGGCATGCTTCCGGGCTGCGCGTTCTCCCACCGTCACAGTTCATTGAAGCATCCCGACATAATGGCCCATGACATGGCCCAAGCACAGCATGATTTACACCGTTTGTCGCGCATATTCAACGCGTTGTAAATCCTTCATGGATTACCAGTTATGAGTTGGCTGACCCGACTGCTCGCCGGCCATGCCGATGCGCCGCCGCTCGACGCCGAGCTGCGAGCGCTGCTTGCCGACTGGAATCGACTGCCACCGCCGGATCTCGGCAAGTCGCACTTCGAGACCCGTTATGTAGTCCTCAACACCGAATGCAGCGGTCTCGATGTGGAACGCAGCCGGCTGCTGGGCGTCGCCGCGATCGCGATCGAATCCGGCACCCTGGCCCCCTCGACCAGCTATCACGCCGAGCTCGATGCGGACCCGACCGCGGTACTGGCCGAACTGCTGACATTTTCCGCATCGGGGCCGATTGTGGTATATAACGC
Source organism: Rhodocyclaceae bacterium (assembly GCA_035444405.1). Taxonomy (GTDB): domain Bacteria; phylum Pseudomonadota; class Gammaproteobacteria; order Burkholderiales; family Rhodocyclaceae; genus DAOMOP01. Next base: position 3,643 of record DAOMOP010000049.1, on the reverse strand, counting down.
AGCGCTCAATCGCGTCATGCTCGAGCGCGCATTCGAAAGACATCTCGGCGTGACGCCTGAATGGCTCTGGCTGGACCTCTACTGGCTGCTGCCGGCGCTGTTTCGAGAGCGCATCGACATCCCGACTCGACTGGCCGACTGGATGCGGGCGTTCGACGTCGAGCTCTTCGAGCATCGCCATGCGCTTGGCGACGCCTACGCGATCGCGCAGCTGATGCTTGCGCTCGAGTCGCGCGCGCTGGCCCGCGGCCTCGCGTCGCCACACGCGCTCGCCGAGGCCGAGCGGGCGCGTCGCCAGTTGAGTGGTCGCATCTGAGCGCATGCCGGCCAGGTCGAAACACGAACGAACGGAATCGCTACGGACGATGCTACGAACCGCCCTGCTCGCCTTGTTGATACTGGCTTTCTCGGCATTCGCCGAACCGCTGTGGGCCCGCACCGTGCCGGCCTTCCAGGTGCCGGGCAGGGCCGAGCGCATACACGAGGCACCTGCCAATCCCGCTTACCGGCTGATCGAGCAGAGCAAGGCCTACCTGGGGGTGCGCTATCGCCGCGGCGGTACCTCACGCGAGACCGGGCTGGACTGCAGCGGACTGGTGCAGAACGTCTTTCGCAGTGCGCTGGGTCTGGATCTGCCGCGGACCGCCAGCGACATGGCCAGACTGGGCCTGAAAGTCGGGCGCGACGAGCTTCAGCCCGGCGACCTGGTGTTCTTCAACACGACGCGCCGCGCGAACTCCCACGTGGGCATCTACGTCGGCGACGGGCAGTTCCTGCACGCGCCTTCGAGCGGCGGCGTCGTGCGCATCGAGACCATGAATCAGCGCTACTGGATCTCGCGCTTCAATGGCGCGCGGCGCTTAGTCGCCGATGCCCAGCGCTAGCAGCTTGCGCATCGGCCAGCGCAAGGCCGGAATCAGTGCCGGGTTATGCAGCGTGCCGCACACTCGCCGCAGTCGTCACGCCCGATCCGCCGTCCCAGCGCCTGCTGCAATGCACACACCGAGCGACGGCAGCACACGACCATGACGCCTTCGCGCCCTGCCGCCTCGCGAAAGCGCTGCATGACGTTATGGCCGAGGAAATCGGTGAACAGGATGACGATCTCGATGCCGACCGGCAACGGTGCGCTGCGCCGCTGATGGGTGCTGTCGCGGCCGCTGACGTGCGCCGCGATGCGTATGCCGAACTGAGAGAGGACATCGGGGATGTTGCCGAGCCGGTCGGCACCTACGATCAGCGCATTCATGCGAAACTCCTAGTTAGGAACGATTCGCATTCAGCTTGCCTCAAACAAGAATAATTTGCAACCGTAAATTGCTCTCGTTATTATTCGCGTGTCGCTAACCCTACTCGAAAGGCAAACGCATCATGAAAAAGAAGGCTGTGCTGTTTTCGGTTCTCGCTGCGCTGACCCTGTCGGCCGGATACGCCGGCGCCGACGAGATCAACATCTACTCCGCCCGTCACTACCAGACCGACGAAGCGCTCTATGGTGAATTCACGCGCCTGACCGGCATCAAGGTCAACCGCATCGAGGCGAAGGACGACGAGCTCGTCGAGCGCCTTCGCAACGAAGGCGCCAACAGCCCGGCCGATGTATTGATTACCGTCGACGCATCACGGCTGGCGATGGCCGACGACCTCGGCCTTTTCGCGCCGGTCGAGTCGGCCGTGCTCGAAGAGCGTGTTCCCGATCACCTGCGCACCGACACCTGGATCGCGTTCTCGACCCGTGCCCGCGTCATCGTCTACAACCCGGATCTGGTCGAAGCCAAACAGGTGCAGAGCTACGAGGGCCTCGCCGATCCCGCCCTCAAGGGCAAGGTGTGTACGCGCTCGGGCAGCCATCCGTACAACCTGTCGCTCGGCGCGGCGCTGATCAATCACATCGGCGCCGACAAGACCGAGGAATGGGCCAAAGGTGTGGTGGCCAACTTCGCGCGTTCGCCGCGCGGCGGTGACACCGACCAGATCCGTGCGGTGGCCGCCGGCGAATGCGGCGTCGCGATCGCGAACAGCTACTACTTCGCGCGCCTGATGAACTCCGAAAAGCCGGAGGACCAGAAGGTCGTCGAGAGCGTGCGCTTCGTGTGGCCGAACCAGGACAGCTGGGGCACCCACATCAACGTGTCCGGCGCCGGCATGCTCAAGCACGCGCCGAACAAGGAAGCGGCGGTCAAGTTCCTCGAGTACCTGACCTCCGATCAGGCGCAGATCTACTTCGCCGACGGCAACAATGAATGGCCGGTGGTCGCCTCGGTCAAGACCGCCAACAAGGCCCTCGAGAAGCTCGGCGAGTTCAAGGCCGACACGCTGCCGATCAGCGCCCTTGCGGCGGAGATCGCGAACGCCCAGCGCATTTACGATCGCGCCGGCTACCGCTGATTCGAGCCCGAAGTCGGCGAGATCCTCACCGGCCAAGCCGGACGGTCTCGCTCCCAGAGCCACAAGGCCGCCTGCGGGCGGCCTTTTCATTGTGCGCCGGCAGCTTCCGTCAGGGCCTTCGCCCTGCGCTCACCGGGGGCGGGCCGCCGGCTGCGCACGATCTGTCGCGACAGCACGAACATCGGGATCAGGCCCACGGCGACGATCGTGAGCGCGGCGGTCGAGGCCTCGGCCAGGCGCTCGTCCGCGGCCAGCGTGTGCGCCTGCGTGGCCAGGGTGTCGAAGTTGAACGGACGCATCACCAGCGTCGCCGGCAGCTCCTTCATCACGTCGACGAAGACCAGCAACCCGGCCGTGAGCAGGCTGCCGCGCAGCATCGGCACATGCACGCGGCCGAGCGTCGCGAGCTTGCCCAGGCCGAGGCTGCGCGACGCATCGTCCATGCTCGGCGTGATCTTGCCAAGGCTCGATTCGACCGTATGCAGCGCGATCGCCAGGAAACGGGTCAGGTAGGCATAGACGAGCGCGGCAATGCCACCGGTCAGCACCAGCCCGGGATTGATTCCGAACAGGCTCTCCCAGCTCGCAGCGATGTAGTTGTCGAGGCGCGTGACCGGAATCAGCACGCCGACCGCGATCACCGAGCCGGGCACCGCATAGCCGAGCCCGACGACCCGGTTGGCCATGCGCGGTGCGTAGGAGCGCGAAAGGCGGGCCGCATAGGCGAGCGTCACCGCCAGCACGACCGCCAGTAGCGCGGTGACCGCGGCGAGCACGAAGCTGTTGCCGGCCAGCGTCACGAACCGCGGCCCGAACTGCGCATCACCGACCAGCAAGGCCATGTTGAGCAGCAGGCCACCGGGCAGCAGGAAACCCAGCAGCAACGGCATCAGGCACGCAAGCGTCGCCAGCCAGGCCCGCGCACCGGACAGGCGCACGCGCGCGGAAGCGCCCGCCTGCCTTGACGTGTTGCCGAAGCGGGCGCGGCCGCGGCTGGCGTGCTCGAGCACGAGCACCAGCACGACGAAACCCAGCAGCAGCGCCGACAACTGCGCGGCCGCCGTACGATCGCCGAGCGAGAACCACGTACGATAGATTCCGGTCGTGAATGTCTGGACTCCGAAGTACGCCACCGTGCCGTAATCGGCAAGCGTCTCCATCAGGGCCAGCGCGGTGCCGGCCACCAGGGCGGGGCGTGCCAGCGGCAGCGACACCTGGAAGAAGCACCGCCATGGTCCAAGACCGAGGGAGCGGC
>DAOMOP010000048.1:0-21121 GCA_035444405.1 Rhodocyclaceae bacterium | reverse complement strand
CCAGCCATGTCCTGGCGACGCCAAGTGCCTCCGCCTTTGACTTGCCAAGAATGCGCAAGCCGAGGCTGGCATTCTCGACCGCCGTCATCCACGGCAGCAGGCGATCCTGCTGAAAGCTGACCGACAGCCTGCCGCGCAGCTTCTTGAACTCCGCGTAAGGATCGAACCCGGCCACGCGGATCGATCCGGAATCGTAGGATAGGTTGCCCATGATCATATTCAGTACCGTGCTCTTGCCGGCACCGGTGCGTCCGAGCAGTGCCACGATCTCGCCCTTGCGCACCACCAGATTGAGGTCGTGGGCCACCGTGAGCGCGCCAAACGCCTTGCTCACGTTTTTGATCTCGATCACCGCTGCCGTTTCGCTCATCGGATCTCCGTCTCCGGGCGATAGCGCAACACCACGTTTTCCAGAGCCGCGACGAGCGCCTGCAAGGTCAGGTTGAAGATCACCAGCAGCAGCGTCCAGGCAAAGATCGTATCGATATGGAAGGTCGATTGGGCGAGGTTCATCCGCGCGCCGATACCGACGGCTGACGCCACAAGTTCGGCGAATATCACCATGCGGATGGCGTAGCCGATAACCGATTTGGTGGTCAGAAACACGTAGGGAACGATGTGTGGACCGATCAGAAAGCGCATCACGTGCCAGCGGCTCGGCCGAAAACTCTCGAACATGTCGATCAGCTCTTTCGGCAACGCGCGAATGCCGTCATAGACGTTGAGCGCATAGAACGGGATGAGGATGACCGACAGGATGAAGAAGATGCGGATCTCGGGATCCTTGAACCAGAAAATTGCAACCAGCATCCATGACAGTGCCGGAATGCCGGTATCGATGATGACGAGCGCACGCAGATAAGGTCGCACCAGCGGGCGCGTTCCCATGACGATGCCGAGCAGCACGGTCAGGTTCAGCGTCGAGCCGATCATGCCGACCGACAGGAAGGCGCCGGCGAGCGAAAACGGAATGCCCAGCGCGACCAGCAGCGCGAGCCGCGAGCCGAGGAACAGCCAGCACATCACCAGCACCGCAATCAGGCCGATCAGCGCGTTCGATTCCATCACCGCGATCGCGTTGCGCGTCGCGTGGGTCTGGTCGTCGACGACGACGAGCTGCACGCCCTGGCCGTGCAGCAGCGGATTGCGCTCGTCGGCGAAGCGCTTCAGCCGCTCGACCAGCTCGAGCGTGTTCGCGTCGGCCTGCTTGGTGATCGACATCAGCACCGCCGGGAAACCCTTGTAGCTGACCAGCTCGCTGCTGCGCTCGTGGCGGCGCGCCACCTCGGCGATCTCGGCGAGCGCGACGCGGCCGTTCGGCGTGATCACCGCGGCCTGCGCGAGCACGTTCGGATCGGCGGTCTTGCCCTCGAGCCGCACCAGCCACTCGGTCTCCTGTGCCGTCACGCGCCCGGCCAGCACGTTGCGAAACCACACCGCGACGCCGTCGGCGACCTGCACCGGCGACAGCCCCGCCGCGGCGACGCGTGCCGGGTCGAAGTCGACGTGCAGTTCCGGCTCGTCGAGCCCGAGCGCGAGCACCTGATCGACCCCGACGAGCTGCTCGATGTCCTTCTTCAGCGTCGCCGCCGACCAGCGCAAGGCCTCGCCGCCGCTGCCATAGACGGCGAGGTGGGCGGTCGGGAAGCCGTTCGACGACGTGATCTCGAGGATCTCCGGATCCTCGGCCTCGACCGGCAGCTCGGCGGCCGCCTTGTTCTGGATCTCGCGGCGCAGGTCGTTGATGCGCTTGTCGAAGGTCCGCTCGGACAGCTCCTCGAAACGCACCAGGATGGACGACAGCCCCTCGCGCGAGGACGAGGACACGAACTTGATGTCCTTGACCTGTGCGATCGCGTCCTCGAGCGGCGCGGTCAGCTCGCGCTCGACGTCCTCGGCGCTCGCACCGGGCAGCACCGTGACGATGTGCACCCAGTTGAAGTTGATCTCGGGATCCTGCGCGCGCGGCAGCGTCAGATAGGTGACGATGCCGCCGACCAGCACCAGCAGGAAGGTGATGTTCGCGAGCGGATGATTCGTGATCAGGCGCTCATACCATCCGCTCACTGCGCGGCCCCCTGCCCGGCCGCCGGCAGCAGTCCGAGGCTGAAGCGCCCCTGGTCGATCACGCGCGTGTCGAGCGGCCAGTCGACGGCGACCGGGCGCCCGGCCGAGGCGGCCGGCAGCTCGACGAACTCGGCCTTGCCGTCACGCTCGAGCCACACGCCGTTGCGCCCGTCGCGCTGCACGACGTATTCGGCCGGCAGATGCGGTGTCGGCGCACGCCAGCGTACTTCACCGGCGCTGCCCGGGGCGAGCTGCGACACGCTCGAAAACACCACCGTGCGCGTCTGGCCGGCCGCCTCGACGAGCGGCAGCACGCGCTCGAGCGTGACCGGATGGGCCGTCTCGCCGATCCAGAAGCGCCACGCCTCGGCCTGGCGCAGCGCCCCGACCTGCGCGTCGGGCACCCGCGCATGGATCTCGACGTCGGCCGTCGACGCGAACACCAGCAGGGCCGTGCCCGGCGCCGCGAGGTCGCCGACGCTCGCCAGCCGCTCGCGCACGATGCCGTCGAACGGCGCGCGGATCACGGTGCGATCGAGCGACAGGCGTGCCGCCGCCAGCGCGAGGCGCGCGGCATCGAGCTCGCTTTGCAGCACCTCCAGTTCGGTCTCACGGATGCGCAGGCCGTCGTCGCTGATGAAGCCGCGACCGGCCAGCGCGCGCGACTGCTCGAACTGCGCGCGCGCGAGCCGTGCGCGCGTCTCCATCAGCTTGACCTGGGCGGCGGCGCGGTCGACGGCGATCCGGTACTCGGCCGCATCGATGCGCGCGAGCGCCTCGCCGGCCGGCACGGCCTGGCCGACGCGGGCCGGCAGGGCCTCGATACGCCCGGACACCTCGGCCGCGATACGCGATTCGTTCAGCACCTCGACGCGCGCGGTGGCGCGGAATTCGGGGTAGCCGACGATCTCGGACAACGGCCGCGTGGTCCAGTCGGCTGCCGCCGCAAGCGGGGGCAGCAACAAGGCGAGGCAAAGGAAGAGCTTCATCCGAATCAAGTCATAATTCCTGGACAGGGTTCGAGCGCCATGCTGCGGCGCGCACAACCTGCGCATTGTCGACGCTCCGCCGCGCGCCGTCCAGCACCGTGCAATGCCCAACCAGCACAAGGAGGTTGCGTCGACGCCGTCACACGGCGCCGTGCACCGGTGTCAAGGAAAGCGGGAAAGATGCGGACTGGACAGCGAGCCAGCAACACGCTGCCGGGCGCCCGGCACGCGCGACGCCAATTGCGCGTGGTGATGGCCGAGCGCGTTCGGCCGTGGCCATCCGCACGGCCGACCCGCGACACCTCAGCGCGGAACGTCCGCTCCGAAATGCTCGGCGAGGTAGTCGAGCACTTTGGCGCGCACCTCGGGCTCCATCTCCCACATGCCCTTTTCCTCGACCATCCAGGTCAGCACCTCGTCCCAGGTGCGGCGCGGCAGGCGCTGCTGGCGGATGATCATGGTCGAATGACAGGCGACGCAGTTCGAGTAGGTCTCGAGCCGTCCCTCGCCTTCCGGCAGACCGCCGTAGTCGTCCGGCTGCGCGCCGGCACCGGTTGCCGCCAGCGCCAGCGCCGCCGCCAGCACGGCCGCCTTCATGCCGCCGTCACGGCGATGCGGTGCATCGCATTGTTGCCGTAGCCGCGCGGGTTCCAGCCCGGCACGACCTGCGGCTGCATCACGCCGGCGTCGTCGGTGGCGCGCGCCCAGATCTCGTAGTAGCCCACCGTCGGCAACTCGATCTGCGCCCGCCAGCGCTGCCACGCGTAGCGATTGACCGGCTCGGCAAGCTCGGCCTCCTGCCAGGTCGCACCGAAGTCGATCGACACATGCATCGCGCGCACCGCCCAATCTCCGGCCCACGCATGGCCGCGCACCTCGAACGGCCGACCGGCCGCGACCTGCACGTTGGTCTGGGGCGCCGTGATCACCGACTTGACCGGCAGCGACTGCATCACGACCATGTCCTCGGCCGGCACCTCGGCGCCCGGCGCGACCGGATGGCGCGGCACGCGGTACGACATGCCGGTCATGCCCGGGCCGTCGTGCTCGCGGTCGCGCACCCAGACGCGCACGAGCCATTTCTGCGAGCACGAGCCCGGCCAGCCCGGCGCGAGCAGGCGTACCGGCCCGCCGTGGATGAGCGGCAAGGGCTCGCCGTTCATGCCCCACACGATCAGTGTGTGCGGATCGGTCGCCTTCGCGATCGGCACGCCGCGGCTGATCGCCGGCCGCCCGGCCTCGCCGGACAGGTGCGGGTCGGCGCCGTAATGGCCGGTGTAGACCGCGCTCGACTTGAGCCCGGCGCGTTCGAGCACGTCGCCCAGGCGACAGCCGGTCCACTCGCCATTGCCGACCGCGCCGATCACCCACTGGTTGCCGCGCGGCGACGGGTTGAAGCCGGCGCGGCCATTGCCGGCACACTCGAGCTGCGACTGCATCGTGACCTGCTCGAAATCGGCCTTGAGCTGCGCGAGCGTGAGCTCGAGCGGGTTGTCGACTTCGCCGTCGATCGTGATCGTCCACGCGTCCGGATCGGCCGCTGCGTCCGGCACGCCACCATTGTTGCGTACGAAGAAGTTCGCGATCGGGGTGACATCGGGGTCGAGCAGGTGTGGCGGGGTTTCGAGATTGACCGGGCGGTCGTTGCGCACGATCAGTCCTTCCTTGCCGTACAGCGTGAAGCCGCCATGGGTGTCCGCGAGTGCCGCCGGAATCAGCCCGGACGGCATGTTGCGCGCGAACGGGATCGCCGCACCGACCGCAGCGACCATCGCAGCGAGTCCTGCTCCCTTCAGGAAGCCGCGCCGGTCGGCTTCGGGAACCCGCCCGAACAAGAGCCAGTCTGCCCGTTCGGGATCCTCGTCATAGAGTTCGCGCAAGCCGCGCTCGACACGCTTGTCAGCCATATCGACCTCCTCTGTCCCAATGGTCATGCGGTTCATCGCCCTCGCGCCCACTGCTGCAGCCGTGGCTTACACCCAGCGGGTCCGGCGCAGTCGCGGTCCCGGCAACAGTCGATGACGGTCGCAGCGCGTCGCAATGCCATCCCCCCTGAAAGCACCGGACCCTTTGCAGTTGGGGGCAATGTAAAAATAGGTTGGAACACGAGCAGTTGCCAGCGTGAATCCGCCCTGTCGACGCATTCTCGAGCGATATCGCCTTGCGCAGCGGTACCGCGTGAATGGAACGGCCATTCGAAGTGATGATCAGAACCAGTCATCGAAGCACGCGCGGCGATGGCGCCGCGCAAAGGGGCGATCGACAGTCATGCTGCGCGACAGCAACCGGAGTTTCGGCTGGGTCAGCATCACGCTGCACTGGGTCACCGCACTGGTTGTGCTGGGCCTCGTGCCGCTCGGCCTGTACATGACGACGCTGAGCTACTACGACCCGCTGTACCACCGCCTGCCCTTCATCCACCGCAGCATCGGCGTGCTGGTGTTCATCGCGGTCGTGGCACGCCTGCTGTGGCGCCTCGCCAACCCGCAACCGCAGGCGCTGGCCACCCATGCCGCCTGGGAGCAGCGGCTCGCGGCCATCACGCACGCGGCGATGTACGTGCTGCTGTTCGCGGTGACGGCGAGCGGCTATCTGATGTCGACGGCCGACGGGCACGCGGTGTCGGTGTTCGGCTGGTTCGAGCTGCCGGCAACCATCACCGCGATTCCGGGTCAAGAGGACGTCGCCGGCGACGCGCATTTCGTCCTCGCGCTCGTGCTCGTCGCAGTGGTCGCGCTGCATGTCGCCGGCGCACTGAAGCACCACTTCGTCGATCGCGACGCCACGCTGCGACGCATGCTGCGTCCGCAGCGCCCGCAATGACTCCAACCGTGACAAGGAGGGCACAATGAAGAAGAACGCGCTGATCGCCGTGCTGTTCGCCGCGATCCTCGGCCTGCCGGCACTGCCCGCGCTGGCGGCGGAGGAATTCCGCATCGACCCCGAGCATTCGTTCATCCACTTCCGCGTCAGCCACCTCGGCATCGCCTGGGTGCAGGGGCGCTTCAACCGCTTCGAGGGCGAGTTCGCCTTCGACGAGCAGAACCCGGCCAACTCGATCGCGAACGTCACGATCGACACCGCCAGCGTCGACACCAACCACGCCGAGCGCGACCGCCACCTGCGCAGCGACGACTTTCTCGACGTCCGGCGCTTCCCGAATGCGACCTTCGTCGGCACCGGCCTCGAACCGCAGGGCGACGATCGCGCGGTGCTGAGCGGCGAGCTGACGCTGCACGGCGTGACCCGGCCGATCACGATCGAGGTCGCGCACGTCGGCCACGGGCCGGACCCGTGGGGCGGTTATCGCCGCGGCTTCGAGGGTCGCACGCGCTTCGCGCTCGCCGACTTCGGCATCGACTACGACCTCGGCCCGGCCGCGCGCGAGGTCGAGCTGACGCTGACGGTCGAAGGCGTGCGCAAGTAGCACCCGCGTCAGAGCAGCGGCGCGAGCAGCGCCGCGCCGTTCTCCGACAGACGCGCGAGCACCGGACGGTGCTTCCACGCGCGCGCATCGACCGCGTGCGAAGAAGCCATGTAGCGCGCCTGCAGCGTACGCAGCTGGCGCGCGAAGTCGCCGTCGTAGACGACGATGCCGGCTTCGAAGTTGATGTCGAGCGAACGGCGGTCGATGTTCGCCGAGGTCATCATCGCGACGTGGCCGTCGATGGTCAGCGTCTTCGCGTGCAGCAGGCCGCCGCGAAACTCGAGGATGCGCACGCCGGCCTCGAGCAGCGTGCCGTAGTACGAACGGCTCGCCAGCGCGACCAGGCGCGAGTCGTTGCGCTCGGGCACGATCAGCGTGACCTTGGTGCCGCAGCGCGCGCCGGTCGCGAGCGTCGACACGAGCGCCTCGTCGGGCACGAAGTACGGCGTCGTCAGCACGAGCTCGTGGCGCGCCATCTGCATCGCCGCCTGCACCAGCGTGCGCATCATGTCGGCCGGCCGCGTCGGTCCGGCCGCGAACACCTGCACCGCGACGCCGTCCGCATGCGGTGCGGGCAGATGGCCGAGCAGCACGTCGAGCGACTCGTGCGTGTCGAGAAACCAGTCCTCGACGAACAGCGTCTGCAGGTCGTGCACCGCCGGCCCGGTGATGCGCACCATCGCATCGACCCACGGCGCGTAGCGCGCCTTCGGCGCGAAGTCCGCGTTGGCGATGTTCTGGCTGCCGGTGTAGCCGATCTCGCGGTCGACGACCATGATCTTGCGGTGATTGCGCAGGTCGATGCGCGAGAACAGCGCGCGCACCGGATTGACCGGCAGCGCGGCCGCGACGCGCACCCCGCCCGCGCGCAGGCGCCGGCACAGGGGCGAGCGCAGGAAGGGCCGCGAGCCGATCGCATCGACGAGCAGGCGGCAGGTCACCCCGCGCGCGGCCGCGGCGAGCAGGCTCTCGGCGACGCGCGTGCCGCTGTCGTCGTCGAGGTAGATGTAGAAGAGCAGATGGCAGTGCTCGCGCGCCGCGTCGATGTCGGCGGCCATGCGCGCGATGACCACCTCGGTGTCGCCCATCAGCTCGATCGCGTTGCCGCCGACCGCCGGCGACGCCCCGAAGGACTCGGCCAGCAGTGCGAGGTTGCGGTCGTCGTGCGACAGGCGGCCGGCCTGCACCGCCACCGCATGGGCGGCCTTGAGCTCGGGCTTCTCGATGCGCGCGACCAGCTCGCGGTAGCGGCGGATGCGGCTGCGCGGCAGGCGCGTGAAGCCGAAGGCGAGAAACAACAGCGGCCCGAACAGCGGCAGCGCGAGGATGACGACGATCCAGGTCAGCGAGCTGGCGCTGCGCGCATTGGGCCGCAGCAGCACCAGCGCGACCGTGCCGAGACGCAGGACCCACTCGCCGACGACGAGCAGGATCACACGTTCGTTTTCGTCCATGCAGGCATCCTTTTTCACACCACCGTGCCGAGTGATACGGCGCGCGGCGATCCCGGCAATTCCATGCGGATGGTCGCATAGCCGCCGGGGCGCGGCAACGAGGTGGCGACCGGCTACGCGTGCGCGAGCCGCCACAGCGAGGTGAGCTCGGCCGCGCGCGCGGCGTGCAGCGGATCGCCGGCGTCGGCAGCCTTGGGGTGGCGCGGGCGGATGTCGGCGCGCGCAACGACGCGAAGACCGCCCGCGGCGATCATCGCGAGCAGCTCGTCGCGCGAGCGCAGGCCCAGGTGCTCGGCCAGGTCCGACAGGATCAGCCAGCCTTCGCCGCCGACCTCCAGATGCGCCGCGAGGCCGCCGAGAAAGCCGTGCAGCATGCGGCTGTCCGGGTCATAGACGGCATGCTCGACCGGCGCGCTCGGGCGCGCCGGCAGCCACGGCGGATTGCACACGGCGAGCGACGCGCGTCCGGGCGGAAAGAGGTCGGCCCGCACCAGCTCGACACGCTCGGCCACGCCGAGGCGTTCGAGGTTGTCGCGCGCGCATGCGAGCGCACGCGCGTCCTGGTCGGTCGCGACGATGCGGGGCAGTCCGCGGCGCGCGAGCAGCGCCGCGAGCACGCCGGTGCCGGTGCCGATGTCGAAGGCGCGGCTGCCCGCCGCCAGTGGTGGCAGTGGCGCCGTGGCGACGAGGTCCACGTATTCGCCGCGCAGCGGCGAATACACGCCGTAGTGCGGATGGATGCGCGCACCGAGCGCCGGCACCTCCACCCCCTTGCGCCGCCATTCGTGCGCACCGATCACGCCCTGCAGCTCGCGCAGCGCGACGACGAAGGGCTCGCCCGCGGGCCCGTAAGCCTCCTCGCACGCCTGCCGCACATCCGGCGCACGGCGCAGCGGCAGGCGGTAGTCGGCTTCGAACGGCACCAGCAGCATGCCGAGGGTGCGCGCGCGCTGCGCCTGCTGCTGGCGGTGGCGGTTGAAGGCATCGCGCGGTGTCGCGGCCGGCGTCGCGGCGGCCTTGCGCAGGCTGCGCTCGGCACGGCGTGCGAGCGCCTGCAGCAGCTGCCGCGCATTGTGGAAATCGCCGCGCCACAGCAGCGCCGTGCCCTCGCAGGCGAGGCGGTAGGCGGCGTCGGCATTGATGCGGTCGTCGGCGACGACGACGCGGCGTGGCAACGGCGCGCCGCGCTCCGAGCGCCACAGCGCGCAGTGCGGCACGCCGCCCTCGCGCCACGAGATGACCGTCTTCGTGTTCATCGTCCCCTCGTGCCCGCGCAGCGGGTCAGAACTCGACCGGCGGCCCCTGCCACGTGGCGTCGCGCGGCCGCGCACGCGCGATCGCCTCGTCCGCCGCGCGCCAGCCTTCGCAGGCGTTGCGCCCCGGGCGGCGGCGCCACAGGTTCAGCAAGCCCTTGCACCACGCATAGAAGCGGAAGAATCGCAGCACCTGCCGCCGCTGCGCGCTGGTGAGCGGGCGCGCGCTGCAGACGAGCTTGTCGTCGATCATGCCGCGGTCGCACAGCGTCACCGCCCCCCACGCGCGCAGCCGCAGCGTGGTGCCGGCGGACAGGCGCGGGCCGAGCACCACCGCGTCGAGCAGATCGCCTTCGAGGCCGATGTGCGTCGGCACCGAACCGTAATTGAACGGGCACGGCAGCGGCGACACGAAGTCGATGCACCCGGTCGAGCCGCGCTTGACGAAGCTGCCGCGCGGGATCTCGATCACGATTACGACTTCGGGCGCATCGCGCGCGGCCGGCGCGGCGGCGTCGCCGGTGGCGGTCATCGCGTCGCGGCGGCGCACGACGCCCGCTGCGCGCGCTTGCGTGCCGATCGGGCGCGCCGATCCGGCAGCCTCGCGCACGGCCGGCCCGCCGTCATGGCACCGTCCGCGGACGGGCCTCGTTGCCCTGCTCGAGCCGTTCGATGGCCTGATCGCCTTCGGCGGCGAGCGTCTCGAGGCGGTCGATCTGCGCGTCGAGCTGCGGCAGCGCTTCGCGGCGATAGCGCGACACCTCGTCGATCGCGCCGATCACGTCGGCGAAAGCCTGCTCGAGCTGCTGCATGTCGAGCACCGCCGACGAGGCGCGCGTCTGGATGTCCACGCCCTGGCTGCGCAAGGCCTTGGCGGTGCCCGCGATCAGGTCGGAGGTGGTCGTGTTGAGCGCCTCGACACGGTCGAGCACGAGCTTCTGATTGGCCAGCGCGAGCGCCACCGTCACGGCGACGTTGAGCGCCGACACGGTGACGTTGATCGCGCGGTCGACCCCGCGCATCAGCTCGCGGTTGTTGCGGATGATGACCTCGAGCGCGAGCACCCCCTGCTGGCACACCGCGAGCTGCTGCTGCAGATCGACGATGCGCTGGCGCAGCGGAAAGATCAGCTCTTCCTCGAAGAAGCGCCGTCCGAGATCCTCCGCGTCACGCTCGGCGACCGCGTCCGCCAGGCGGCGATCGACCAGGCGCCCGAGATCGATCTGGCGTCGCAGCTGCTCGAGCAGGCGGCGCAGCGCTTCCTGATCGTCGGCCAGCGTCAGGTTGTCGCGGCGCAGCATGTCGGCGCCGCCCTGCAGATCGTGGATGATCGCATCGAGCGCTTCCTGCGCGCTCTCGAACTTGTGGAAGTAGCGCTGCATGCGGCTGCCCACACCCGGGATCAGCGCGAGCGCGCGCGAGATGCCGCCGTCGGACAGGTCGTGCCGCCCCGGGTCGAGCTCCTGCATCTTGCCGCGCAGCTCGATCAGCGATTTGGCCACCGGACCGCCCTCGTCGCCCTGGTGGGCGAGCTTGCGGATCGGCGTCTTCAGCATCTCGCTGCGGTGCGCGGCCTCGCGCTGCACCTCGACCCCCATGCTGTCGATGGCCTGTCGCTGGCGGCTCGCGGCCGACTCGCGCTCGCTCATCGCCAGCACCTCGGCGACGAAGGCATCGGCCAGCTTCGCGAGCTCCGGATCCTCGGCCGGCGCGGCAGCGCGCTGCGCGACCTCGCGGGCGATCTCCTCGACGGGCGGCAGCGACAGGCTGAGCGGGGAGGGATTGGTTTCGTTGTTGTCGGCCTCGTTCATCAGCATCCTCTCATGCCGGCTTGTACACGTGGACCATTATATGCGCGTCATCCCGCTCCCCGTCCGTACAGCCCCGCCTTGTCGGCGAAGCGGCGCAGGTCCTGCAGCGCCTGATCGGCGGCGACCTTGGCCTGCGGGCGCCCGGTCTCGACGCGCGCGACCGCAACGGCGGTGTCGTCGAGCGCGGTCAGCGCGGCCTCGTTGCGGGCCGCGAGCTCGCGCAGGCGCCGTTCCGTGTCCTCGACCAGTTCCAGCCGGCGCCGCAGCGCCTGGCTCGCGTCGACGCTCAGGCGCTGCGCCTCGCGCTCGAGGCGGCGGCGCACATAGGCCGCGTCGATGCCGGCCACCCCGCGCGCGAGCGAGGCCATCGCGGCGAGCGTGTCGAGCGCGCCGCGACACACCTCGGCAACCAGCCCCTGCGAGCGCTCGAAGGTCAGCTCGCGCTCGTCGAACTTGGCGCGCAGCACGTCGAGCACGTGCGCATAGCGCGTGTACAGGCGGTCGGCCTGCGTCGCCAGATCGGGCCGGCGCGCCTCGAGCAGGCGGCGCTTCGCATCGCACAGCGCCAGCACGATGTCGTCGGCCTCGACCGGCGGGTTCGCCGGGTCGAGCACCAGCACCCCGCTTTCGCGCGCCTCGCGCTCGAGCACTGCGCGCTGGCGTGCGGCCTGGGCATCGCGTGCCGCCTCGCGCAGGCGCGCCTCGCGTGCCGCACGCCAGCGCCGCCAGCGCCGCTCGAGCGGCAGCTCGACCGCGATCGCGCCGAGCCCCGCCAGCCATCCGGCGAGCGTCGGCGAAAAACCGCCCCACAGCGAGGTCAGCCACACGACGAAGACGATGAACGGTACGACGAACCAGTAGCGGACGATGACTTCCCAGCGGCTCGGCGGCTCCGTCGGCACCGCAAGGCGCGGATTCAGCATGCCGATGACGAACCACGGCACGCACGACACCGCGAGCCCGTATGCGAAACCCTGAAGAAAGCCGAACATGTGTGTATTCCCGGTACCGTGCGGAAAACGACATCGCGCGGGCGCCGCATTGCATGGCGGCAGTCACTGTTTGCGCTGATTGGACCGGACATGCCGGCAATCGTGCGACCGCGCCGGGTTACGCGGCGGCGCCGAACGCGATCACCGCATAATCATGCCGGGCACGCGTGCGCGCCACAACTGCGCCGCGACGAAAAGCGCCGTGCCGGCCGGTCAGCCCACTGCGCCTTGTGGGCCACTCACGTCCGTCGCGCCCACAGCATGCACCAGCCGTCGGGGCTGACCTCGCCTTCGACGACCTCGCAGGTGTTCGACGCGGCGATGAAGTGCAGGCAGTTGCTGCACTGCTGGCCCTCGTGCGGCTCGTCCTGGTAGTGCGCCTCGTCGCGGCTGAGCTTGGCGATCACCGCCGATACCGAAGGCGGCAGCAGCGACGTCGAGGCGCGACCGCCGGCGCCGCCCTGCACCGGCGGCGACTCCGCGCGGCAGCCCGGCAGCAGCGCCGGCATCCCGATCGCGCAGGCGGCTGCGAGCACGCCGTGCAGCATCGCCCTGCGGCGTGGATCATGAACACTCACGGGCTGTCCTCTCTCGGGCAGGCGCGCAAGCGGCGGGAGTTGTCATTCGACGACGTGCACGACGCCCTTCATCTGGTGGTCCTCGAGGTGAGGCTCGCAGACGTAGGAGTAGGTTCCCGGCTTGTCGAAGGTGCGCTCCCGAGACTCTTCGGGGAAGAAGTAGTCGCCCGGCTCGTCGCCGAGCGATTGGAAGTAGACGTTGTGGTACTGGCGCCGCTCGTGGTTTTCCCAGCGCACGGTGGTGCCCACGCGCACGGTGATCTCGTCGGGCATGAACTTGTAGTCCTTCGCGACCACGACCACCGTGCCCGAGGCAGGCTCCGACGCCGTGCCTGCAGCGGCGGTCGTCGCCTCGCCGCTGGCCGGGGCTGCGTCGTGCCCGTGGGCGGTCCCCTCGCCATCCGCCGCGGCGGCCGCGGCCGTCGTCAGAACGAACGCGGCCGCCACGACGAACGCATGAAGGCTTGCATCTCGCATCGCTTGTCCTCCCCTACGAATGAATGCTGGTTTTCACGGCAGACTATCGGCGCGTCCACGCAGTCGGTCAAACGCGCGCCCGCTCCTCCATGACAATTGACGGGCCGCACGGTTCCCCTGCGCGGCTGGGGGCAGGGCGGGCCCGGCACGTCTAACGCGGCTCGCGCGCGCTGTCGTAGAAGTAGATCACCTGCTGGCGCGGCGCGAGATACTCGAGAGCCTGTGCGGAAATCGCGTCGCGGCGCACCGCCTGCTCGATGGCGACCTCGGGCGCATCGACGAGGTCGACGATGTTGGCCTCGCTCTTGGGCACTTCGGCGTCGTAGATCAATACGCTGGGCCGCAGCAGGTCGGTGCGATTGACCGCGACGACCAGTCCGATCGTGCCGTTCGAGAGCTGCACGATCGAGCCCGGCGGATAGACGCCGAGGTGCTTGATGAAGCGCGACAGCAGTGCGGCGTCCCACCACTTGCTTTCCTTGCGGAACATCTGCGACAGCGCCTCGGCCGGCGTCATGCCGCCGCTGTCGGCACCGTTGCACAGATTGTCGTAGCGGTTCGCGATCGCGACGATGCGCGCACCGACGCTGACCCGCGCGGCCGGAGCGGCATCGGGAAAGCCGCCGCCGTCGACGCGCTCGTGGTGATGGCGCAGGATCTCCTGCGCCACCGGGCCGATCACGCCGGTCTCGGCGGCGATCTGCTCGCCGTAGACGGTATGCAGGCGATAGAAATCCTCTTCGGCGCGGTTGCGCTCGCTGCCCTTCTTGAGCACCGCGTCGGGCACCCGCAGCTTGCCCAGATCGTGGAACAGCGCCCCCATGCCGAGCTCCTGCAGATCGGCCTCGCCCAGTCCTTCGGACTTGCCCAGCATCAGCGCGAGGATCATCACGTTCAGCGCATGAAAGTACGCGTTGTCGTCGCCGCGCTTCTGGCCGATCAGGTGCAGCACGGCGTTCTGGTCGGCCAGCAGCGCCGCGACCGTCTCGTCGACCACTTCGCGCGCCATCTCGGCGGCCTGGCGCGGTGCCGCGTGCAGGCGCTGCATCAGCGCGCGCACTGCGCCGGCGGTGCGGCCGTAGGCCTTCTCGCAGCGCGCGAGCTTGTCGCGCGTCGCGGCGATGCGCTCGCGGCGCTGCTCGCGCGCGGCGAGCTGCGCCTGCTCCTCGGCGCTGGGCGGCGGCGGCGCCTCGGGCTTGGGCGCCGGCTTCGTCGCCGCCGGCAGCGGTGCGGCGGTGCTGCGCGACGGATAGCACAGCACCGAGTCCATGCCCATCTCGCGCAGCGTCTGGATCTGCTTGTCGCTGCTGATGCGAAACTCGTTGAAAAGGAACGGATGATCCATCCAGCGTTCGGTCAACGAGATGAAGATGCCGGGGCGCAGCCGCTCGACGGGAACCCGCACCGGCTTTTCGGGCTGCTTCGCCATCGCTCCGCCCTCAGGCGCGGGCGCCCGTCGCACGCAGCGCAGCCGGTGTCGCCGGGTCACCGGCACCGCAGTCCGCGCGCTGCGGCGAGCATGCGCGTCCACCCCGCCAGTGCGTGGCGGGCAGGGCAGACGCGGGGAAGGGCGTGGCGACGCTCATGGCCCCAGAGTTTAGCAAAGTGGCGCGCCAACGGCGGCGCCGCGCTTGCCATGCGATGGGGATGCAATCTGTTGCACAATGGCCCTGCGACAGTGCCCGGTAGCGGGTAGCCTGCGCAGATCGGAGCTGGCGGCGGCCTTCGGAGGCGAACATCATGGGCGTCATTACCAAGAACGTGCTCACCGGACTGATCACGATCCTGCCGGTCGTGCTGACCCTGTACCTGATCTACTGGCTGGGGGTGTCGACCGAGGCGGTGCTCGGCGGGCAGTTGCAGCGGCTGCTGCCGACCGGCGTGTACTTCCCCGGCATGGGGGTTGCCGCCGGCGTCGTCATATCCTTCTTCATCGGCATGCTGATGCACTCGTATGTGGTGCAGCGGCTGTTCACGCGCAGCGAGCAGTTGTTCCTGCGCCTGCCGCTGGTGCGCCAGGTCTATCCGGCCATCCGCGACTTCATCGACTACTTCTCGCCGATGAAGAAGAAGGACTTCGAGCAGGTCGTCGCCGTCGACATCGGCGACACCGGCATGCAGGCGATCGGACTGGTCACGCAGGCCGACACGTCGCGCCTGCCGGCCGGCTTCGACAAGGACGGCTGCGTGCTCGTCTATCTGCCGATGAGCTACATGATCGGCGGCTATGCGGTGCTGATGCCGAAGAGCGCGCTGCGCCCGCTCGACATCAGCATGGACGAGGCGATGCGCTTCATCCTGACGGCAGGCGTGACCGGCTCCGGCAACAGCGGCACCAGCCGCGGCGGCGCCGACACACGCTGAACCGCGCTCCCGTCAGTCGTCGGCCGCCGCATCCTCGCCCGCGGCGGCGCCATTGCCACGGAACAGCTGCGGCGTCAGCGCGTGGCGCTGCAGCAGGCGATAGAACTCGGTGCGGTTGCGCCCGGCCAGCCGCGCCGCGTCCGAGACATTGCCGTCGGTGAGCTTGAGGAGCTGGGTCAGGTAGTTGCGTTCGAAGCGCTGGCGCGCCTCGGCGTAGCTCAGCGGTTCCATGCTGCGCACGCGCAGCGCCCGCTCGACCAGCGCGAGCGGGATCAGCGGCGTCGTCGCGAGCGCACAGGCCTGCTCGACGACGTTCTGCAGCTGGCGCACATTGCCCGGCCACGCCGCCTGCGCCAGTGCCGCCAGCGCCTCGGGAGCGAAGCCGTGCAGCGTCTTGCCGTACTTGCGCGCCAGCACGTCGAGAAAGTGCTGCGCGAGCAGCGGGATGTCCTCGCGCCGCTCGTCGAGGCCGGGCAGCGTCAGCGTGACGACGTTCAGGCGGTAGTAGAGGTCCTCGCGGAACTCGCCATCGGCCAGCGCCGCATCCAGATCGCGGTGCGTCGCCGACAGGATGCGCACGTCGATCGGCTCGGGCCGCGTCGCGCCGACCGGCCGCACCGCGCGCTCCTGCAGCACGCGCAGCAGCTTGACCTGCAGCGCGAGCGGCATGTCGCCGATCTCGTCGAGGAACACGGTGCCGTGGTTGGCGCTCGAGAACAGCCCGGTGTGCGCGCTGGCCGCGCCGGTGAAGGCCCCGCGAACATGGCCGAACAGCTCCGACTCGAGCAGTTGCTCGGGAATCGCGCCGCAGTTGATCGCGACGAACGGCGCCGCCGCGCGCGCGCTGGCGCGGTGGATTGCGCGCGCGAGCAGCTCCTTGCCGGTGCCGCTCTCGCCACGGATCAGCACGCTGGCATCGGAGGCGGCGACCAGGCGCGCCTCGTCGAGCACGGTGGCCATGCGGGCGCTGCGGCTGATGATGCCTTCGCGCCAGGCTTGGTCGGCGGCGTCGTCGGCGGCGTGGTTGGCGCCGGCGATCGCGAGCGCGTCGGCGATCTTGTCGAGCAGCGCCTTCGCATCGAACGGCTTGGTCAGGTAGCCGAACACGCCGCGCGAGGTCGCCTCGACCGCATCCGGAATGGTGCCGTGCGCGGTCAGCAGGATCACCGGAAGCGCCGGATTGCGGCGGCGGATGTCCTCGAACAGCGCGAGCCCGTCGCGGTCGGGCAGGCGCACGTCGCTGACGACGAGGGCGAAGCGCTCGACCTCGACGAGCGCGAGCGCCGCTTCGGCGCTGATCGCGGTGCTGACGCGGTAGCCGTTGGCCCGCAGGCGCAGCGACAGCAGGCGCAAGAGGTCGGTGTCGTCATCGACGAGCAGCAGGTGGGCGCCGGCCATCGCGCTGCGGTCGGACTCGGGCGCATCGTCAGGGCTAGCACGCGTCATTGCGGGTCACTCCGTTCCTGGGGTTCGGGCAGTGTGGCATCGGGATCCGGGCGCGCCGGCAGGCTGCGCTCGATCTCGGTCAAGGCGTCGAGCTTCTGCTGCAGGCGTGCGCGCGCCGTCTCGGCCGCGCGCGCCTGCGCTGCGGCGCACTCGAGCTGCTCGCCGAGGCGCTGACGTGCGCGCACCTCGTTCGCCAGCAGGTGGGCGAGGTCGTGCAGCGCGCGCGCCTCGTCGGTGTCGCCGGCAAGCACCGCGTCGAGCAGCGCGAGCGCCTGGGGCAGATCGGCCGGGGCGCGTGGATGACTGAGCACGATCGCCCGGCGCACCTGCTCGGCCGGGGTGTCGGCGGCGTTGGCGAAACCGCGCTGCAGCCGCTGCAGTGCGTCGCCGTCGCGCTCGTGCAGCACGCGGTGGTAGGCGATCAGCGCACGCGTCGGATCGGTGTCGCAGAGTCCGGGCTCGGGACATACGGGCGTATCGCCCGTCGCTGGCATGCGCAGGTCGATCAGGCTGCAGCCGGCCAGTGCGACGAGCGCGGCACCCGCGACGCTCCGGCCCATGCGCCGGCACCAGCGGTGCGCAACCGACGGGGGCGTTTTACGCTTCATCGGGCAGCTCGACTCGAAAGTGGGCGCCCGGGCCGTCCGGCAGCAACTCGACGGTGCCGCCGTGCGCGAGCACGAACTCGCGCACGATCGACAAGCCCAGACCGCTGCCGTGTCGCGCGCACGAAGCCTGGCGGCTGCCCTGGAAGAACGGCTCGAAGATGCGCTCGGCCTCGGCGGCGGACACACCCGGTCCGTCGTCCGCGCAATCGATCCGGACTCCCCCCGCTCGCGCAGACAGCGCGATGCGGATCTCGCCACCGTCGGGACTGAACGACACGGCGTTGGCGATCAGGTTCGACAGCACGATCTTCAGCTTGTCCGGGTCGGCGACGATCGGCGGCACCGTGCCGTCGACCGTGGCGTGCACGCCGCGCATCTGCATCTGCAACCGCTGCTCGGCGAGCACCGCGTCGACGAGGGTGCGCAGCGCGACGCGGCGGCGGCTGAGCCGGCGCGCGTCGAACACCGTCGCGTTGAAGTCGAGCAGGCTTTCGATGCGCTGCTGCAGCAGGCGCGCGTTGCTCTCCAGAATCGACACCACTTCTCGCTGCTCGCCGGTGAGCCGGCCGACCACGCGGTCGTCGAGCAGCGCGATGCCTTCGCGCAGCGATGCGAGCGGCGTCTTGAGCTCGTGCGACACGTGGCGCAGCACGCGCGTGCGACTCGCCTCCAAGTCGGCCAGGCGTTGCCGCAACCAGTCGAGGCGCTGGCCGACCTTGCGCAGATCGGCCGGCCCGGCGATCACGACCGGCCGGTCGAAGCGGCTCTCGCCGAGCGCATCGATCGCCTGTTCGACCCCGCGCACGGGCCGCAGGATCCACCAGCCGGTCAGCGCGGCCAGCAGCGCCGCCGCCACGAAGGCCGCCGCCACATGCAGCGCGAGCGCCGTGCGCTTGGCCTCGAGATCCTCGAGCAGCTGCTGGCTGTTGCGGCCGAGCTGCACGCGCACGGCGGTCGCGAGCTGCTCGTTGATCGGCGCGAGGCGCGCGAGCGCCTCGGTGAGCGCACCGTCGCTGTCCGGACGCTCACCGAGCAGCACCGCGGCCGTTGCCGAAGCGCTGCGCCAGCCGTCGATCAGCGCGCCGACGTGCGGCAGGCCGAACTCGTCGATGCGTGCGAGCGCCGACAACGATTCGCGGTGTGCCTGCGTGAAGCGCTCGAGCAGCACCGGATCGTCGAGCACGAGATACTGACGCGCGCTGCGCTCCAGATCGACGGTGCGCTCGGCCAGCCGCTGCACCGCCGCCGTCGCGCGCAATGCATCGTCGGCACCGGCGCGGCTGCGCGCCACGAACGACTCGAGCGCGGCCAGCCCGCCGAGCGCGGCCGAGCCGAGGATCGCGGCAATCAGCAGGAAACTGAGCAGCAGCGTATGGCTGAACGACAGACGGTACATGGGTGGCGCGCAGACGGCGTTTGGTGAGGACCCGTGTATCACTTTAGGTCATCAAGAACCGCAAGTGCGGCAACGAAGTGCAATTGTCACGGCGCAGGTCGCGCCGACGCCGGCCGGATCGGCGACGAACGGGGCGGCAAATGTAACGACGCCGGCCGGCGCTTGACCGCCGAGCGCCGCTCTGCCGATACTTCCGGGTGCGAATTCGGCCTTGCAATCCTCGAACATCGGCAGCGGTTGCGGTGAGCGAATTTCACGTTTCGGGCGTCATCGCCCCCGTGCGGTGCGCGCGCCGCTCCCGTAACCCTGCGGTTCAAGCCCCGCACCCGCCGGTATCTCCGATGCGACGCCTCCTCCGCTACCTGCCCATCCCGCTTTTCATCGCTTCGGCCACGTGGTCGCATGCGCATGCCGAACAGTTCAACGTCACGATCGACATGCGTGCAAAGGGCGGATCGACCTTCTATGTCCCGGGGCGGATCGCCGGGCTCGGCGCGGTAGACCTGATGGTCGACACCGGCTCGGGCTACATGACGATCAACGAGGACATGCTCGCGACGCTGCAGCACTCCGGGCAGGCGCGCTTCGTCAGGCAGCTGCGCGGCCGCCTCGCCAATGGCAGCGTGCTCGATGTGCCGGTCTACGCGATCGGTGCAGTCAGCATCGGCGATCGCTGCTGGCTGCGCGACGTCGAGGCGGCCGTCTTTCCCGGCAGCACGCGCCCGATTCTCGGGCTCAACGTGCTGCAGCGCGCCGCGCCGTTCATCTTCTCGTTCGAACCGCCACAGCTCGTGCTGAGCCAGTGCGCCGCGACGAACGCAGCCGATGGCGCCGAGCTCGCCGTGCTCGACGAGTGAGCGGAGGGCCGCGCCGGCGCGACGCCGCGTTGTCCGCCCGCACCCCATCGCCCAGCATCGCCACGCACGCGGGCCCGACGCCGCGCGCCGGGCGGCACCTGTCGCGCTACCTCACTCGGGCGCCTGCGGCAGCGTCGGCGCACCGGCCGGCGGCGCCTCGGGGAGCGGCTCGAAGGCCGAGAACTCGCTGATCGGCCGGTCCGGCTCGAGCTCGACGTATTGTTCCGGCACGTAGTCGCCGCGCGCCTCGAGCGCTTCCTTGCTCACCGCGATGTGCAGCTTGTCGTCGATCAGCTCGAGCTCGTCGAGCGAGACGATGAGCTCGCGCGCACCCAGGCCGAGAAAACCTCCCGACGAGATCACCGCGTGCGCGCTTTCACGCTCGGGGCCGAGCACGACGGTCTTGATCCTGCCGACCGACTCGCCTGCCGGATCGATGACCTCGACCCGTCGCAGCTCCTCGGGGGTGCGATCGTACAACCGGCTCTGGCTCGCCATCGGCGCCGCGGCATCGGGCTCGCTGCCGCGCTGCGGTGCCGTGTCCATCGGCTGTTCGGTCTCGACCCGTGGAGCCTCGTCCGGCGCAGCAGCGGTATCGCCGGCCGACCATGCGGGCATCGCGAACAGGGCGGTCACCGCGCCGGCTATCAAGGTCTTGCGAAGATTCGGGTTCATGTCGTCCTCCTTTCAGATCGGTGCATCGAACACCCTGCCGATCGCACCGCGATGGTGGCGACCCGGGCGCTCCTGCGGCACTCTCGCAACACCCGTGCCAAGTGAGCACAAGCCGTTGCGGCACGCCCCGTGGCCGTATCGCCAGTCCTTGAATCCAGTGCACTTTCCTGCCTTCGCGCGGCGACCCGGGGTGCGGCTGCGGCGCCTGCGCCCGGCCACGCGGTGTCTGGTGCGGGGCGGAGTGTCACGGCGCAGCGACAGCGCGGCGGCGCGGGTCACTCGTATCGGCCTGATTTCGCCACAGGATTTGTCGCTGCGCTGCGACAGCGACCCGGCCGCGCACGGCACCCGAAGGGGCGCTGCACGCCGGAGAAGGCCGCCGCTGCTGGCCATGGGCGCCAGGATCGACTACGCTGGCCTTGCGCGAGGCGCGTCGCCAAAGCACGACAACCTGCCGCAGCGCGGCCTGCCCGGGCATGAGGCGCGCCTGCCCTCCGCGCCGGCGCTCGTCGCCGCGGCGCAGCGCCGCGCTGTCCGGCCCGCCATGACACCAGGACGCGACCGATGGCCCGAGACCGCCTGATCCTCTTCGGCGCGTTCGACCGCCACAACTTCGGCGACCTGCTGCTCGCCCACTGCGCCCTCGCCGCGAACCCGGCCCGCCCGGCCGTGCTGACCGGGCTGCTCGCGCGCGACCTGCGCCGCTTCGGCGGGCACCGCGTGCACG
>DAOMOP010000047.1:19699-21334 GCA_035444405.1 Rhodocyclaceae bacterium | reverse complement strand
TGCGGATGCCGATCTCGCGCGTGCGCTCGGTGACCGACACCAGCATGATGTTCATCACGCCGATGCCGCCCACCACCAGCGAGATCACGCCGACGATGCCGAGCAGCACCGTCATCGTGCGCTGCGTCTCCGAGGCGGTCTCGATCACCGAGGCCATGTTGCGGATGCGGAAATCCTCGACGCCGTGGCGGGCCGTGAGCAGCGCTTCGACGTCGGCCTGGGTCGCGTCGATGCGCGTGGCGTCAACCACCGCGATCGTCGCGTGGCCCAGATGACGCTGGCCGGTCAGGCGCAGGCTGCCGGTCGTGAACGGCACGAAAATGACGTCGTCCTGGTCGCGGCCCCACGGGGTTGCGCCTTGCGGACGCATCACGCCGAGCACCTGGAAGAGCAGGTTGTTGACGACGATGTAGTGGCCGAGCGGATCGGCGCTGCCGAACAGGGCCGCCGCGACGGTTTCGCCGAGCACCACGACCGGTGCGTACTCGAGTTCGTCGGCGGGGCTGAAGAAGGTGCCGTAGGCGACCTCCCAGCCGCGCGCGAGCGGAAACTCCGCCGAGGTGGCGGTGGCCGAGGTGCGGTGATCGGCGTTGCCGAAGCGCACCGTGACGGTCGCACTTTGCTCCGGCACGGCGGCGAGCACGTTGGGCAGCTCGCGGATCGCCTCGACGTCCGCCGGCACCAGCGTCGTCGGCGTGTCGCGGCCGCGCTGGTTCGGCGTGCCGGGCCGCACCGTGAGCAGGTTCACGCCGAGCGCGCTGATGCGGTCGATCACCTCCTGCTTGGCGCCGTCGCCGATCGCGAGCATCGCGATGACCGCGGCCACGCCGATGACGATGCCGAGCAGCGTCAGCATCGAGCGGAACAGATTCGCGCGCAGCGCCCGCAGCGCGGTGCGGGTGGCTTCGAGCACGTCCGACAGCGGCGAGCTGCGGTCGACGTGCGGTGCGAAATCGGGTTCGTCGGCAAGGCGTGCGCGCGGGCCCGGGTCGGCGACGATGCGCCCGTCGCGGATCTCGATGATGCGGTCGGCCAGTGCGGCGACCTCGCGCTCGTGCGTGATCAGCACGATGGTGTGCCCGTCGGCCGACAGCTCGGTCAGGAGCTGCATGACCTCGTGGCCGTTGCGGCTGTCGAGGGCGCCGGTCGGCTCGTCGGCGAGGATCACGCGTCCGCCGTTCATCAGCGCGCGCGCGATCGATACGCGCTGCTGCTGGCCGCCGGAGAACTGGCCCGGGCGATGGCCGAGGCGGTCGCCGAGGCCGAGCTTGGCGAGCAGTCCGGTCGCGCGTGCGTGGCGCTCGCGCGCCGGCATGCCCGAATAGACCGCCGGCACCTCGACGTTGTCGCGCGCGCTCGCGCCGCCGATCAGGTGATAGCTCTGGAACACGAAGCCGAAGGTCTCGCGGCGCAGCCGCGCCAGCGCGTCCGCATCGAGGCGGGCGACGTCCTCGCCCATGAAGCGGTAGGTGCCGCTGCTCGGGCGGTCTAGGCAGCCGAGGATGTTCATCAGCGTGGATTTGCCCGAGCCGGAGGCGCCGATGATCGCGACGAATTCGCCCGGCTCGATGCGCAGGTCGATGCCGCGCAGCACCTCGACGGCGAGCTCGCCGCTGCCGTAGCGGCGGGTGATGC
>DAOMOP010000047.1:0-19669 GCA_035444405.1 Rhodocyclaceae bacterium | reverse complement strand
CCCGCCGCGGGCAGGCGGAGCGACCGGCGCGGCGACGGTCTCGCGCTTCACTGCGCCGGTCCCCTTCGTGATGCGGCTTCCGGCGCGCTGCCGGAGACGACGCGCTCGCCGTCGGCCAGTCCCGCGGTCACCTGCACCTGCACGCGGTTCGATACGCCGAGCTCGACGCTGCGCGCTTCGAGCGAGCCGCCCGGGGTGGCGACCAGCACCGTCGCCTGCCGGTCGCCGGGTGCGGGGGCACCGCGCGCCGGTCCGCCGCCGGCCGGGCGGCGGGGCGACTCGGCCGCGCGGGCCGCCTCGAGCGCCGACATCGGGATCAGCACGCCATCACTGGCCGCATCGACGACGAAGAACACCTGCGCGGTCATCTGTGTCATCAGCCGGCCGTCGGCGTTGGGGACATCGAAGAGCGCGTTGTAGAGCACGACGTTGTTCTGCACCACCGGGGTCGGCTCGATCTTGTCGAGCGTGCCGTGCCAGCGGCGGCCGCGCCCGCCCAGCGTCGTGAAATAGGCCGGCATGCCGAGGCGCAGCTTGCCGACGTCGGCTTCCGACACCTGTGTCTGTACCGTCATCGTGGCGAGATCGGCGATGCGCAGGATCACCGGGGCCTGCTGGCTCGCGTTGAGGGTCTGCCCCTGGCGCACGGAGATCGACACGACCGTGCCCGACATCGGCGCGTAGATGCGTGCGTAGTCGAGATTGGCCTCGTCGGCGCGCAGATTCGATTCGGTCTGCTCGATCTGGGCTTCGAGCGCCTCGACCTGAGCGGCGGCCGAGCGCACGGCGGCGCGCGCGCTCTCGAGCGCCTCGGTGCTCGTCGCGTCCTCACGCATGAGGTTTTGCTGGCGCCGGTACTGGGTGCGCGCGAGCTCGAGCCCGGTCTTGCGCTCGGCCAACTGGGCGCGCTGAAAGCGCAGCTGCGCGCGTGTCGCGTCGACCCGGCTGGCGAGCACGGTCGGGTCGATCTCGGCGAGCAGCTCGCCCGCCTGCACCGCGGAGCCGATCTCGACGTGGATGCGCTCGAGCTGGCCCGAGACCTGCGCGCCGACGTCGACGTAGTCGCGCGGCTGCAGCGTCCCGGTTGCGGTGACGAGCTCCTCGATGTCGCCGCGCTGGGCGGTCGCGAACTGATAGGCGGCGACCGCGTCGCCCGGCGCCATGAACCTGTCCCACGCGAACCAGGCCGCCGCCCCGAGCGCGGCGACGAGGGCCGTGGCGAGCACGGCGCGGCGCACGGCAGTCGGGCGGCTGGTGTGGGAGGAACGAGGCGCTGCGGTCATGACCGGACGGGAATCTCGGCAACGGGGTATCGTGCGGGGTGGCCTGCCGGCAAGCATAAGCCGAACGTGCCGGGCTGTTTGTATCGTATTGCAGTAGTGAGTTCCCCATGCGTGACACCGCGCCACGGCCCGTTCGACTGATCGCTGTCCGCCCCGTGCACGAATTCCGCCAATTTGCGCTGGCTCAAATCGTGAACGGGGTCTATCCGGGATAATCGATGACCGTGCCGGCGAGTGCGGCGCGATACGACCACGAATCCAGGAGACTCCCACCCATGGACATGCATGCCTTTCGGGACGTTGCCGAGCGGCTTCGCGAAGCCGGCGTACCGGTGACATTCCAGCGCGTCGAGATTGCCCGAGTGCTGTTCTCCCGCCCGATGCACGTTTCGGCCGACCAGCTGCTCGCAAAGGTGCGCGAGACCACGCCCGAGACCTCGCGCGCGACCGTCTACAACACCTTGAAGCTGTTCCGCGAGAAGCGGCTGATACGGGAGCTGATCGTCGATCCGGATCGGGTCTTCTACGACTCGAACACGACGCCGCATCACCACATGTACGACGTGCGCACCGGCGCGCTCAGCGACGTGTCGCTCGATGCGCTGCAGGTGGTCGGCACGCCGGTCCTGCCGCCGGACGTCGAGCTCGAGGAAATCGACGTGATCGTGCGCGTGCGCAGCAAGGCTGCCTGAACGCAGCGGCGCCCCGCACTTCGGGCGGGGCGCCGCGTGGCCCGCTATTCGGGCTGGGTGATGAATCCCATCTTCTGGATGCCGGCGAGCCGTGCCGCCGACATCACCTCGGCGAGCTGCTGGTAGCGCGTGCCGCGGTCGGCGCGCAGGTGCAGCTCGGGCTGCGTCTCGCGCGCCGCCGCTTCGGCCAGCCGCAGCGGCAGCAGCGCGGCATCGATGCGCTGGTCGTTCCAGTACAGTACGCCGTCCTCGTCGATCGCCAGCGTGACCGTCTCGGGCGTCTCGTTGGTCGCCTGGCTGGCCGCGGTCGGCAGATCGATCTTGACCGAATGCGTGAGCAGCGGCGCGGTGATCATGAACACGATCAGCAGCACCAGCATCACGTCGATCAGCGGCACCATGTTGATCTCGCCCATCGGCGCCGCACGCCCTTCCTGATTGAAGCCGCCGAACGCCATCACGCCGCCCCCGAGCCGGCCGTCTGCAGCGTGCCCGCGGCATCGCGACGGTGCTCGTACGGCGCTTCGGCGTCGGCATGGCCGCTCGGCGAGCTCGCCAGGCGCGTGCCGGTCGTGAACCACGCGTGCAGATCATGCGCGAAGGCGTCGAGCTCGGAGAGCTCGAGGCGGTTCGCGCGCGTGAAGGCGTTGTACGCGAGCACGGCCGGAATCGCGACGAAGAGGCCGAACGCGGTCATGATCAGTGCCTCGCCGACCGGGCCGGCAACGGTGTCGAGCGTGGCCATGCCGGAGGCGCTGATGCCGATCAGCGCCCCGTAGATGCCCCACACCGTGCCGAACAGGCCGACGAACGGGGCCGTGGAGCCGATCGAGGCGAGCACCGTCAGGCCGGACTCGAGCTGGGCGGTCGACAGCGCGATCGACTTGCGCATCGCGCGCGTGACGAACTCGTCGGCGTCGAGCTTGCCGCCCAGCGTGTCCGAATGGTTGTGGCGGCGCAGGTGCTCGGTGGCCGCGACACCTTGGCGTGCAAGCGCCTCGAACGGCGAGCCCGGCGCCTGGCGCGACAGCCGTCCCAGCCCGTCGCCGAGATTGGCTGCGTTCCAGAACGACTCGACCGCGCCGTCGTGGCGGCGCGCACGCAGCTGACGCACGGCGCGCACCAGGATCAGATACCAGCTGGCGACCGACATCACGACCAGTATGAAGGCAACCAGCTTGATGACGAGGTCGGACTGGGCCCACATGTGGGCGAGCCCGAAGGCTTCGGTGCTGTTCATGGCGACTATCTATCCTTCGAGTTTGAAAACGATCGGTACGATGACCCACGCGTCGACGTCGCGCTCGCCCTGGCGTGCGGGAACGAAGCGCCAGCGCGCCACGGCCGCTTCGGCGGCCTTGTCGAGGCGGCTCGAGCCCGAGCTCTCCGACAGCTCGATGCGGCCGGGTTGGCCCTCCGCGGTCACGAACACGCGCAGCAGCACGCGGCCCTGCTCGCGCATTCTACGCGACAGCGTCGGGTAGGCCGGCGGCGGGTTGTTCAGGTAGGCGGCGTCGAAGCGTGCCGCCGTCACCGTCGCCGGCGCCGTACTGGGACGGCTCGCGGCGCTCTTGGTCGGCGCGGCAGCAGGCTGCGCTGCGACCGGAGCGGGAGTCGGGGCCCTGGCGGGAGCCGGTGGGGACGGCGGCGCCGGCGCCGGTTCGCGCACGACCGGCGGTGCCTCCTCGCGCTTGATTGCGGTGGGTGCCTTCGTGACCGGCTTCGGTGCGGCGGCCGGTTTTTTCGGCGGCGGCGGGGCCGGTTTCGGGAGCTCCGGGGCCGGCTGCGGTGGCGGCGGCTCGGGCGGTGGTGTGACCGGCTCGGGCGGGGCGGGCGGCGGTGGCTCGGGCGGCGCGACCGGTTCGGGCGGTGCCGGCGGCGCGGCAGGCGCCTGCGGTGGCGCCGCCGGGGCTTCCGGTTCGGCGACGGCCATCTCGATCAGCGCGACGCTGATCGGCGTGTCGACGCGCGGCTCGGTGCGGGCGTCCGGCTGCGACAGCAGGATCGGTCCGGCGATGTGGGCGAGCGCGACCAGCGTCAGCAGCAGCCGCCTCTCGCGGCGCGCGGGGTCGGCGGGTGTCGCCCGGGCAGCTGCCGCGGACGCAGGGGCGACGGCGACACTGCGTGCACGGGCGCGCTGCGATGGGGCGGGCACGGTACAGTCCTCGCTGAGCGCGCACGAAGAGGAGAAGGGCATGCCGTGCGGTCTCCGTCAGCGGTCGGATCGGGGCTGCGCCGCGGCATGCCGCCCGGCCGTGCGCTCGTGCCGGACGATCATTGGATGACGCGGTCGATCAGAACGGCCGCAAAGGCCAGGTAGATGGCCATGCGCGAGGTGGCAAAGGCGGCTGCCGGCGAACGCGCGCGGTGGCGCGATCGGTTCGAGGACGGTCTGCTCATGACTGGCGGTCTCCTTGCGGCTTCGTTCTGTGCCGGTGACGGTCTGTGGCCGCTTGCGGGTCGCACAACTGGAAAACGTCTTTGTCGCGGTGCCCGGCGCACGCCCGCGCCGTTCAGGGCGTCGCGCCGCACGATGGGCCGGCGTACTTGCCGGGCGGCGGCCGCCACGCGTCACGACTGGGTCTCGAGCTCCAGCGGGAACACACCGGAGAGCGCGTGCAGCGCCTTGTCGCTCCAGCTCTCGGCGGCCGAGCGGGCTTCGAGCGCATCTTTCAGGCACTGGTGCGCGCAGCACGCGCAGCGCGCGCACTCCGCCGTCACGCCCAGGTGCTCGCGCAGATCCCGCATGCGCGTTGCCCCGCGCCCGACGGCGTCGGCGATGTGGCGCTCGGTGACGGCGTTACAGACACACACGTACATCGGGAATCCTCTCGAAGAAGCTGGTGCGGGCGCCTCGCCCGATTCATTTGGTCAGGATGAGCTTGCCGGTGCGCGTCGCGCGCAGCACATAGCGAGTGCCCTCGTGATCGATCGCGACACTCGTGCGCCCATTCAGTAAACTCGTGCTGCACAAGGCCCGCGCGTCGATGCGATCATGTCCCCGCACATCCGCCGGCGCTGCGTGGATGGAAGGGGGCGTCTGGTCCGTGCCGTGGCGTCGCTCGTTCATCGCTGACACTAATGCAAATGAAAACGGTTCTTATTAAAACCGAGTCTTCATGTCCGGTCAAGCCCTCGAGGCCAATTTCTTTGTCCGTGCGAGCGTGAACCGGTAATCGAGGAGGATGAGATGAGCATCGAGAACGTTCCCGGAGATCCATACGTCATCGAGGCGCCGGTCCCGCCGGCAGTGCCCGTGCAGGGCGGCGGATTGTTCCCGGTCCGGCGGATCTTCTGCGTGGCGCGCAACTACGCGGCGCACGCTCGCGAGATGGGCGGTGACCCGTCGCGCGAGGCGCCGTTCTTCTTCACGAAGCCGGGCGATGCCGTGCTCGCGGTGAAGGCGGGCGAGCACGGCCGCTTTCCCTATCCGCCGGGCACGCGGGAGGTGCACCACGAAGTCGAGCTCGTCGTCGCGCTCGGCGCGGGCGGTGCGGCGCTGACGCCGGAGCAGGCGCGCGACTGCATCTGGGGCTACGCGGTCGGCCTCGACATGACGCGCCGCGATCTGCAGGCCGAGGCCAAGGCGGCCGGCCGCCCCTGGGACATCGCCAAGGCCTTCGATGCCTCGGCGCCGATCTCCGAGATCAGCCCGGCTGCCTGCCACGTGCCGACCCAGGGCGAGATCCGGCTCGAGGTCAACGGCGTGGTGCGCCAGCGCGGCGATCTGGCCGACATGGTGTGGTCGGTACCGGAGATGATCGCCTTCCTGTCGCGCTACTTCCGCCTGCAGCCCGGCGATCTGGTCTTTACCGGCACGCCGGAGGGCGTCGCTGCGGTCGCCGTGGGCGACCGCCTGCACGCCGTCATCGAAGGCGTCGGCACCCTGACGCTGGATGTCGTGGCAGCCTGAGCCGACATGGTGCGCGGCGCGGCGAGGGGGACGAGCCGGGCGACCGCCCGGTGCGGCAGCCCGACACAGCTTGCGCGCAGTCGCGTCAGGGCAGGCGCAGCAGCACGCGCAGGCCGGGTACGAGCTCGTGTCCCGGCAGGTAGCCGATCAGATGCGGATCCGAGCGCAGCGCGGCACGCAGCGCAGCGGGCCCGGCGACCTCGCGCGGCGGCCGGGCCCTTCCCGTGAACACCATGCGTGACCAGTAGGCGCGCACCTGCGTCGCGTTCTTGCCGGTCAGCTCGAGGTAGAAGGCGTCGCGCGCCGGACCGGGCGGCAGGTCGAGCAGGCGCACCGCGGTGCCGTCCTTGAGGGCGCTGAGGCGGCCGAGATAGAGCTGCTCGGCCTCCTCGCGGCTGACGGCTTTGATCGCGCCGTCGGCGTCGGTCACGAGGACGAGCTCGGCGGCCGCAGCGCCGGCCAGCACGAGGCCGAGGACGACGAGCACGATGCGCAGGCACAGCAGGCGCATCGGACTCAGAACACGAAGTCGAGCGACATGCCGAGCATGTCGACGCGCCGGCCCGCGGGGCTGCCGGTCAGCGGACTGCCCTGCGGGAAGAATGCGCCCCAGGCGTCGCGGTCGATGTGCGTTCGCGTCCACTGGGCCTTGAGGGCGGCACCGGGCGCGACGTCCCAGCGAACGCCCAGCGACACGCTCTTCTGCGCCTGGCTGCGCGAGTCGAGGTAGGCGTCGAGCGCAGGTGTGCCGAGCGACCGGGGGGCGATGCTGCGAACGGGGCGCTGGCGGGCGAGCGTGGCGAATGGTGCGAACGCGCCGAGGCGGTAGGCCGCCGTCAGGTGCCAGCCATGGGCGCTGGTGACGAAGCGGTCGGCCCTGCGACGCGCGTACTCGCCGATCAGCTGCAGCGTGCCGTCGTCCCACTCGAATCCGATCGAATCGAAGCGCGCGCGCCCGCCACGGCCGGCCAGACGGGCGGCCTGGCGCGGGGCGCCGGCGGCGAGCAGGCCGTTGCGGGCGAACTCGAACAGCGGATCGCCGTAGTCGACGGCGAGACGGCCCGCTCCGTGCCCGAACTGCACGTTCAGCGCGGCGTAGGCGATATTGACCTTGACGCCGAGGTAGCGCCGCAGCCGCGCATCGCCATCCGGAAAACGCATGTGGCCGCGCTCGAGATAGTGCGGCTGCAGCTCGACGTCGACCGTGCCGACGCGGCGCCGGAAGAGCAGGTCGACGCCTTCGGCATCGTTGAACGGATTGAGGCCATACACCTCGACCGGCGGGCGCACCCACGGATGGACGTAATTGACCTGCAGCCCATCGGACAGCATGAAGAACGGCGCGCGCAGCCGCCCGGCGCGCACGGTGATGCGCGGCGAGAGATGGTGACGCAGGTACGCCCAGCTCATCCGCGGCGCGTAACGGCCGCGATAGTCCTCGGCGGCGACCAGCTGCACGATGACGTCGGTGCGCTCGCCGAGATCGAACGCGCCTTGCACGCCCAGTACGCTGTCGGCGCCGAAGTCCGGGCGGCTGGCGTCGCCGCGCGGTGCGGCCGGGTGGTTGAAGAAGACCTCGCGGTCGTCCAGCCACACGGCGCCGACGGTGCCGAATCCGGATACGTGCAGTCCCGCGTGGTCGGCCGCGGCGGTCGCGGCGACCAAGGCGAAGAGCGCGCCGACGAGGCAATGCGGCCACCGATGCGTCGCCATCATGCGGAGGCCTGTCGCGGCGCGGACGATTCGAACAGCAGCGCTTCGGCGTCGTCGGCATGCATCGGCCGGCCGAAAAGGTAGCCCTGACCGTGGTCGCAGCCGAAGCCGTGCAGCAGGCTCGCTTGCCGTTCGTCCTCGATGCATTCGGCGACGACGCTCATGCCGAGCTCGTGGGCGAGCCCGATGGTGCTGCGGACGATGGCCTGCAGGCGCGCATCGGTCGAGATGGTGCGGATGAACGAACCGTCGAACTTCAGCACGTCGCACGGGATCGTGTGCAGGTAGCTGAGCGCCGAGTACCCGGTGCCGAAATCGTCGATCAGCACCGCGATGCCGCTGTCGCGAAAACGCTTCAGCGTCGCCGAGGCCGGACCGTTGGCGTCGGCGAGCAGGCTTTCGGTCACTTCGAAGCGCAGCAGTGCCGGATCCACGCCGTGCCGCTCGATGCGTGCGACGACTTGCGCGGCAAGCTCCGGCTCGGCGAGCTGCCGCGCCGACAGGTTGATGCTCACCGGCGGCACGCGGCCGCCACCGGCGCGGGCCTGCCAGCGCAGCAGTGTCGTGCACGCGTGGTCGAGCATCTGCAGTCCGAGCTCGTGGATCAGCCCGAGCGACTCGCTCAGCATGATGAACTCGAACGGCGGCAGCAGCCCGCGCTGCGGGTGCGGCCAGCGCGCGAGCGCCTCGAAGCTGGCAATGCGCCGGTCCGCGAGCGTCACGATCGGCTGGTAGTAGGCGATCAGGTCGCGATTGCGGATCGCCGTGCGCAGCTCGGCCTCGAGCTTGACCGAGGCCAGCGTGCGCGCATGCATCGAGGCGTGAAACACGGCGACGCTGCCGTCGCCGGAGAGCTTGGCCTGGTGCAGCGCGTTGTCCGAGTCGCGCAGCAGCGCCTCGGCGTCGGTGTGGCGGCCGTCGCTGAGGGCAACGCCGATGTAGATCTTGGGATAGAACTCGTGCCCGCAGATCGTCACGCTGCGGCCGAGCGCCTCC
The DNA here is from genome assembly GCA_035444405.1 of Rhodocyclaceae bacterium. GTDB lineage: Bacteria > Pseudomonadota > Gammaproteobacteria > Burkholderiales > Rhodocyclaceae > DAOMOP01. The sequence continues at coordinate 11,072 of DAOMOP010000047.1, read as the reverse complement.
TTCAGGCGCTCGGCGGCGCGCACCGCCTCGTCGGCGCAGCCGATGCCGTTGGCGAGGATCGCGAACTGGTCGCCGCCCACGCGCGCGGCGACGTCGCCGTCGCGAATCGCGGTGCCCAGGCGCTCGGTCACGCATCGCAGCAACTCGTCGCCGGCGGCGTGGCCGAGGCTGTCGTTGATGACGTGAAAGCGCTGCAGATTGATGCTCAGCACGGCGAAGCGCGCGGCGGCGTTGCGGTGCTGGCGCCCCAGCGCACTGACGACGTGCTCGATCAGCAGCGCGCGGTTCGGCAGGCCGGTCAGCCGGTCGTGCAGGGCATCGTGCAGCAGCTGCTGCTCGGCGCGCCGGCGCTGGTGGATGTCGCTGATCGAGCCGGCCATCCGGCAGGCACGCCCGTCGGGGCCACGCACGGCGACGCCGCGAGCGAGGATCCAGCGCGGCTCGCCCGTCGGGTCGCCGATACGGATCTGCGCCTCGAACTGCTTGCTGAGCCCTTTCAGGTGTTCGACGAGCTTGTTGCGATACGTGCTCGCGTCGTCGCGGTGGACCAGTGCGAGCAGCGTCGATGGCGTGATCGTCGCGACGTCGGCGGGCAGTGCGGCGATCTCGCGAAAGCGCGGCGAGACGAAGATCGAGCCGTGTTCGATGTCCCAGTCCCACAGCCCGTCGTTGGCGCCGCGCATCGCGAGCGCGTAGCGCTCCTCGCTCACATGAAGGCGCCGGGCCGTGTCCTCGAGCTCGCCGATGCGCGCCTGCAGGGTAGTCGCCATGACGTTGAAGCGCCGCGCCAGGCGCGCCAGCTCGTCGTGACCGCGCTCCGGGATGCGGTGATCGAGCCGCCCCTCGGCGATCGCGCGGCTGCCGTCGAGCAGGCGGCCGAGATTGCGCGTGAGGAGAAAGCCGATCAGCGACAGCAGCAGCACGGTGAGTGCGACTTCGGCAACCGCGATGGCCCCGCCCTGGCGCAGGATCGCCTGGCGTGCCGCCGCCAGCACGGAGACCGAAACCCCGAACTGCAGGAAGCCGATCTCGTTGCCGTCGAGCAGTTGCGGGGTGCGCACATGCAGCAACGAGCGGCCGTCCGCGATGGTCGTGCGGGTGAGTCCGGCCGGTGCGAGGGGGCCCCCGCCCAGCTCCGGCAGCGGCCGCTGCGGCACCGCGCCGGCGCTCACGAGCACGCGCTGGTCGGCCGTGCCGACGCGCACATAGACGAGGCCTTCGTCGGCTTCGGCGAGCAGCTCGCCGAGCACGTCCTGCAGCACGTCGTAACGGCCCTGCTCGCCGTAAGCGGTGGTCATCGCATGGAGCATGGTCGCGTTCTGGCTCACCAGCGTGTCGAGCGTTGCGCTGGTCGCATCGCTCATCAGGCGCACGCTGTTGAGCAACAGCAGCGTGAGCAGGGCGATCTGGACGACGGTGCTGGCGAGCAGCAGGCGAATGCGGATCGAGGTTCGCGGAGAGGGCAGTCTCAAGCGATGGCTCCGTTGGTGGCCGATGTGGCCTTCATGGGTGCCCCACGAACGATGCGACGCCCCGACCGGATCGTCATGCGCGTCGAGTCGTCGGGCATGCATGTTAAATCAGCCGCGGCGCGACTGCACGTCCCCCCGGTGCGCAGCCGGGGGCGGACCGCTTGGCTGCAGGTGTGTCCGTGTCAGCGCTCGGCCAGGCGCCGTACCGCCGAGGCGGCATCGATCTGGCCGCTGCGCGCGAAGGTCTCGACGTTGTCCTCGATGCGATCCGGGTCGTACAGGTAGTTCACCATGATGCCCCAGGACTGGGCGAGGCCCTTGTCGGACGTGTCGGCGAGCCAGTTCACGCGCTCGATGCGGGCGCCATTGCCGAGGTGAAAGCGGGCGACCGGATCGACCGGCTTGGCGTCGCGCTTGGCGCCGAGCAGGTAGCTCGCGGTGGCCTTCATCAGCGGTTCGCGCAGCGCCTTCGCGAGCATTGCGTCCGCCGGCCAGCCCGGTTCGCCGTCGAGCAGCGTGCGCAGCCGCTCGGATTGGGGCCCATCGATGCCCGCTTCGGCGAGCCGCTTCCAGTCGGCGGCGGTGAAGCCGGCCTCGACCGCCTCGGCGTTGCGGCGTGCCCAGCGCACCAGGCCGGGAATCGGCGACAGCGTCGCGAAGGTCTTCAGCTTCGGGAAGTCCCGCTTGAGATCGTCGACGACCCGCTTGAGCAGGAAGTTGCCGAACGACACACCGCGCAGGCCTGCCTGGGTGTTGCTGATCGAGTAGAAGATGGCGGTGGTCGCGCGGTTCGCGTCGAACACCGGTGCATTCTCGTCGAGCAGTTTCTGCACGTTGTCGGCGAGTTCCTCGAGCAGCGCGACCTCGACGAAGATCAGCGGCTCCATCGGCATGCGCGGGTGGAAGAAGGCGTAGCAGCGGCGGTCCGAGTCGAGCCGGTTCTTGAGGTCGCGCCATGACGCGATCTCGTGCACGGCCTCGTATTCGACGATCTTCTCGAGCAGCGCCGCCGGCGAGTTCCACGTCAGGCGCGCGAGCTCGAGAAAGCCGACGTCGAACCACGCGGTCAGGCGCGCCTCGAGCTCGCGGTCGAGCGCCTTGAGCTCGGCGTCTTCGTCGAGAAAGCGCAGCAGGTCGGTGCGCAGGTCGACGAGGAACTTGACGCCCTGCGGGATCGCGTTGAACTGCGTCAGGATGCGGATGCGCGACGAGCGCATCGCCGCACGCAGCTGCGCCTCGGCGTCCCACTGCTGCGGCGTGCCGACGGCGGCCTGATAGGCTTCGTGGGCGGAGGCGATGCGCGCCGGGTCGGGGCCGAACTCGAGGGCGATCATGCGCAGGAAGGCATGGCGTCCGGCGTCGTCGAGCTCGAGGTAGGTGTGGGCGAGGCTGGCGGCACGCTGGCGCGTCGACACTTCGCCGCCCAGCCCTTCGGCGCATTCCTGCAGCTGCTGCCGCAGCCGCGCCTGCAGCTTTTCGCCGCTCTCGCCGCCGATGCCGGTGGCGCTGGCGACGATGGCACGGACCTTGGACAGACTGCGCGCAACCAGTCCCGATGTCATGTGATTCTCCCGAGCGTGCGTGGAGCGTGTCGCGTACGGCCCATTATGCGCGATCCCACGGACATGTCGACGGCGACATGCGTGCGGCGTGCCGACGCGTGCGCATGGCGCACGCGTTCCGAGGCGACCGCCGGCATGCACCGGCGAGTGTCAGCGCGCCCGCGCCAGCAGCCAGCCGCCTGCGACGACCATCGGCACGCACAGCCACTGCGCCGTCGACAGGCCGAGCGAGAGCGTGCCGAAGATGCCCGGGTCGGGCGTGCGGAAGAACTCGGCGACGAAGCGCAAGCTGCCGTAGCCGATCAGGAACAGCGCCGAGACGGCCTTGAGCGGACGCGGCCTGGCCGCGTAGATCCACAGGATCACGAACAGCAGCAGGCCCTCGCCGGCTGCCTGGTAGAGCTGCGAGGGGTGGCGCGGCACCGCGTCGACCCACGGGAACACCATCGCCCACGGCAGGTCCATGCCGACCGGACGACCCCACAGCTCACCGTTGATGAAGTTGCCGATGCGCCCGGCCGCGAGCCCGGTCGGCACCAGCGGCGCGATGAAGTCGGTGATCTGCCAGAAGCCGCGCCCGCGCCTGCGCCCGTACAGCCACATCGCGACGAGCACGCCGAGGAAGCCGCCGTGAAAGCTCATGCCGCCTTTCCAGATCGCGAAGATCTCGAGCGGGTTGCGGAAGTAGTAGCCCGGCTGGAAGAACAACACCTCACCGAGGCGCCCGCCGATCACGACGCCGAGCATGCCGTACAGCAGCAGGTCGTCGATGTCCTGGGCGCTCCAGCCGAGCTCGGGGCGGCGCTTCGCGTGCAGGCGGCCGAGTACCATGAACAGCACGAAGGCGACCAGGTACATCAGGCCGTACCAGTGCACCGAGATCGGGCCGATGGAGATCGCGACAGGATCGAACTGGGGGTGAGTCAGCATGGGCAGGGGGCCGCGCGGGCGCGGTCGGGTCGGTTGTGCAAGGTGGCGCGACCGCAGCCGCGGTCACTCGAACTGGGCGCGAAACTTCTCGAACTCGCTGCGCAGCCAGTCGACTTCCTGGCGCAGACGCCGCACCTCGTCTTCGAGTTCCGCGGTGCGCCCGCGCGCCGGTGTGCTCGCCGTGCTGCCGGCGCTCGCGGCGGCCTCGGTGAACTGCGCGAGCATGGCCTCGCCGCCGAGCAGATGCGCATAGCGCGTCTCCTTGGTGCCGGGGGCGCGCGGTAGCGGCACCACCATCGGCGGGTACTTGTCGGCGAGGTGGTCGAGCACCGCCTCGACCGCGGCGATGTCGGCGAACGCGTGCAGGCGTTCGCAGCGCTGGCGGATCTCGCCGGCGGTCTGCGGGCCGCGCAGCAGCAGGGTCGCCAGCACGGCCTGCTCGGGCGGCGGCAGCGAGTGGCGCAGCCGCACGAGATGCTCGTACTTGGCCACGCGTGCGCTGGCCGAGTCGCGCTGCGACACCAGCTTGCGCGCGATCAGGCTGTCGAGCGCCTGCTGCACGGTCGCCTCGCCGAGCGACATCACCGGCTCGCGTCCGGTGAGCTGGTTGCAGCCGGTGAGGATGGCGTTGACGGAGAGGGGGTAGTTGTCCGGGGTGACGAAGGATTTCTCGATCAGCACGCCCAGCACGCGGATCTCGAACTCGTCGAGGTCGAAACCGTCGGTCTGGCTGTCGGTGGGTTCGGTCATGGCCAATGCAGCGGTGGTTGTGACGGGAGCCGCGCCTGCTCGGTTGTCCGGCACGGTCGCGGCAACCGGTAATGATAGCCGACCGGCGCGCCGGCTTCGGTTAGAATTGGCGCTCTCAAGGCCAGACCCGCAATTCGAACAGCCGAGGACCCCATGCCCCAGTATCGATCCCGCACCTCCACCGCCGGCCGCAACATGGCCGGTGCGCGCGCCCTGTGGCGCGCCACCGGCATGAAGGACGCGGATTTCGAAAAGCCCATCATCGCGATCGCCAACAGCTTCACCCAGTTCGTGCCGGGCCACGTGCACCTGAAGGACCTCGGCCAGCTGGTCGCGCGCGAGATCGAGGCCGCCGGCGGCGTGGCCAAGGAGTTCAACACCATCGCCGTCGACGACGGCATCGCGATGGGGCACGGCGGCATGCTGTACTCGCTGCCCTCGCGCGAGCTCATCGCCGACAGCGTCGAGTACATGGTCAACGCCCACACCGCCGACGCGCTGGTGTGCATCTCGAACTGCGACAAGATCACCCCGGGCATGCTGATGGCCGCGCTGCGCCTGAACATCCCGGCGATCTTCGTCTCCGGCGGCCCGATGGAGGCCGGCAAGGTCAAGTGGGAGTCCAAGGTCATCTCGCTCGACCTCGTCGATGCGATGGTCAAGGCCGCCGACAAGAACTGCTCGGACGAGGAGGTCGACGCCATCGAGCGCTCGGCGTGCCCGACCTGCGGCTCGTGCTCGGGCATGTTCACCGCCAACTCGATGAACTGCCTGACCGAGGCGCTCGGCCTGTCGCTGCCGGGCAACGGCACCGTGCTCGCGACCCACGCCGACCGCGAGCGGCTCTTCCGCCAGGCCGGGCGCAGCATCGTCGACATGGCGCGCCGCTACTACGAGAAGGACGACGACTCCGTGCTGCCGCGCGCGATCGCGTCGTTCCGCGCGTTCGAGAACGCGATCAGCCTGGATGTGGCGATGGGCGGTTCGACCAACACCGTGCTGCACCTGCTGGCGGCCGCGCGCGAGGCCGGCGTCGACTTCACGATGAAGGACATCGACCGCATCTCGCGCAAGGTGCCGTGCCTGTGCAAGGTCGCCCCGGCGGTGGCCGACGTGCACATCGAGGACGTGCATCGGGCCGGCGGCATCATGGCCATCCTCGGCGAGCTCGACCGTGCCGGGCTGCTGCATACCGACTTGCCGACCGTGCACAGCAAGACGCTGCGCGAGGCGCTGCGCCGCTGGGACGTGATGCAGGCGCACGACAACGCGGTGTTCGAGTTCTACAAGGCCGCACCGGGCGGCGTGCCGAGCCAGCAGGCGTTCTCGCAGAGCCGGCGCTGGAACGAGCTCGACATGGACCGCACCGCCGGCGTGATCCGCGACCGCGCCAACGCGTTCAGCGAGGACGGCGGGCTCGCGGTGCTGTACGGCAACATCGCCGAGAAGGGCTGCATCGTCAAGACCGCCGGCGTCGACGCGTCGATCTGGACCTTCACGGGACGCGCGCGCGTGTTCGAGAGCCAGGAAGACGCCGTGGCCGGCATCCTCGGTGACCAGATCGTCGCCGGCGACGTGGTGGTGATCCGCTACGAGGGCCCGAAGGGCGGCCCCGGCATGCAGGAGATGCTGTATCCGACCAGCTATCTGAAGTCGAAGGGACTCGGCGCGGCGTGCGCGCTGCTCACCGACGGGCGCTTCTCGGGCGGCACCTCGGGCCTGTCGATCGGCCACGCCTCGCCCGAGGCCGCGTGCGGCGGCGCGATCGCGCTGGTCGAGGAAGGCGACACGATAGAGATCGACATTCCGCGCCGGCGCATCCATCTCGCGATCACCGGCGAGGAGCTCGCCGGGCGGCGCCGCGCGATGGATGCGAAGGGTGCGCGGGCGTGGAAGCCGGCCGCGCGCGAGCGCGTCGTGTCGGCGGCGCTGCAGGCCTATGCGGCGCTGACGACGAGCGCCGACACCGGCGCGGTGCGCGACGTCGCCCAGCTGCAGCGCTGACGCCTGCTCGGGGCGCGGGGCGCGGCTTGACCGCGCCGTCGCGCCCCCACTACCATCCGCCATATGGATACCGAACTCTCCAGTCTCGAGGGCAAGCTCGAGCAGCTGATCAGCCTGTTCGAAGCGGGCAAGACCGAGGTGCGCAATCTGCGCACGCGGGTGACCAGCCTCGAGGCCGAGAACCGGCAGCTCGCCGAAAAGGTCCGGGTCGCCACCGAGCGGCTCGAGTCGCTGCTCTCCAGGCTGCCTGAAGACTAGGATGGCAGCATCCCGACGCCCAACCATTGCGCGCCGGCCCACCGTTTCACCGGCGGCCCGGCGGGAGTCCTGACGTGCCCGACGACATCCTCGACATCAAGCTCCACGGCAAGGAATACCGAGTCGCATGCAAACCCGAGGACCGCGACGCGCTGCTCGAGGCGGTCGCCTTTCTCGATGCCAAGCTCAGCGATCTGGCATCGCGCACCAACGCGTCGGGCGAGAAGCTGGCGATGATGACGGCACTGAATATCGCGCACGAATATCTGCTGTTTCAGCGCTCGGGCGGGTTTGACATGCCGGCACTGAAGCGTAGAATTGGCCTCGTCAATGCACGCCTCGACGGGGTGCTGGCCCAGCAGGAGAAGCTCTTCTGAGGGTGCAGTTCGGGGTGTGCCGACTGGCGGTGCAGATCAATCCCCTGCAGTGTTCGTTGAAGTCGTAGATTCCTTGGACCAATGTCGAGAGACATGGTTGCGGACCCTTGAAACCGCTGGTGTGCACGCCCCCCTGACGGGTGAGCCTGAGGCGGGAGGAAAGCGACCACCCTGAACCACAGGTTCAGGATGCCCGGCGGAAACGGCACAGGCGGGGGACCCAAAAAAGTGAGGCGCGGAAATCCAGCCGCGCCTCACTTTTTTTGCGCGCAGATCCGGCACGGGCACCGCATGCCACCCCGGACGGCATGCGTGCGACGGGCGTCCGGGCGATGGCGACGCGGACGCGGGCGGTCGGTACGGCCGTGGCGACGAGGGGGGCGACTGCATGATCTTCGATTGGTGGTGGTTGAGCTATCTGGTGCTGGGCGGATTCGTCGGGTTCTTCGCCGGGCTGCTCGGCATCGGTGGCGGTGGCATCATGGTGCCGGTGCTCACGACGCTGTTCGTGACGCAAGGGTTTCCTGCCGACAAGGTCGTGCATCTGGCGCTCGGCACGTCGATGGCCGCCATCGTGCTGACCTCGGTGGCCAGCCTGCGTGCGCACCACCGTCACGCCGCGGTGCGCTGGGACATCGTGCGCGGCATCACGCCGGGGATCCTGCTCGGCACCTTCGGCGCGACCTTCCTCGCGTCACGCCTGGCGTCCGAGCCGCTGGCGATCTTCTTCGCCGTCTTCATGGCCTATGTGTCGCTGCAAATGCTCGCCAACATCAAGCCCAAACCGACGCGGCAGTTGCCTGGCGCCGCGGGCATGAGCGCGGTCGGGCTGGGCATCGGCGGCGTGTCGGCGCTGGTCGCCATCGGCGGCGGCTCGCTGTCGGTGCCGTTCATGACCTGGTGCAACGTCAAGGTGCACCACGCGATCGGCACCTCGGCGGCGATCGGGCTGCCGATCGCATTGGCCGGCACCGTCGGCTACCTCGTCAATGGCTGGGGCAGCGCCGGCATGCCGGCGTTGAGCCTCGGTTTCATCTACCTGCCGGCGCTCGTGCTGGTGAGCGCGGTGAGCATGTACACTGCGCCGCTCGGCGCGAAGCTGGCTCACCGCCTGCCCGTGGCGACACTCAAGAAGGTCTTCGCAGGCGTGCTGCTGGCATTGTGCGCAAAGATGCTGCACTCGGTGCTGGGCTGACGGGGAATGCGTCACCCGCCTGCACCTTTCGTGATGCTGCCGGGTGCTTGCTGCGCGCGCTTGCCGTCACGGCGCGGCGCGCCGGCCGCGGTCAGCGGTGGTCGCCGCGCAGCCCGTCCACCAGTGCGTCGACGTTGAAGCGCATCATGTCGATGTAGGTCGGAGCCGGCCCGTCGGGACCGGACAGGGCATCCGAGTACAGCGTGCCGCCGACGCGCGCGCCGCTTTCCTTGCCGATGCGTTCGATCAGGCGCGGATCCTTGACGTTCTCGATGAACACCACCGGGATGTCTTCGCGGCGCAGTTGGCGGATCAGCCGCGCGATGCCCGCTGCCGACGGCTCGGAATGGCTGCCGACGCCGGCTGCGGGAAGGAAGCGGATGCCGTAGGCGCGATCGAAGTAGCCGAACGCGTCGTGCGATGTGACGACCTTGCGGCGCGCCGGCGGCAACACCGATAGCGTGCGCCGGATTTCGGCATCGAGCGTGGCGAGCGCGGCCGTGTAGCGCGCGGCATTGTCACGATAGTGCTGCGCGCCGTCCGGATCGATGCGTGCGAGGGCCGCCGCGATGTTCTCGACATAGATGCGGGCATTGGCGACGTCCTGCCAGGCATGCGGATCGATGCTGTCACGGTCGTGGTCGTGGTCGTGGTCGTGCGCGTGCGCGTGCCCATCGTGCGCCGGTGCGTCGAGCGGCGTCACGCCGGCGCTTGCCGTCACGATCGGGCCGCGGTAGCCGGCCGACTGCGCCAGCCGCTCCATCCACGCATCGAAGCCGAGGCCGTTGGCGACCAGCAGGTCGGCCTCGCGCACCGCGCGCGCATCCGACGGGCGCGGCTGGAAGCCGTGCGCGTCCTCGTCGGGACCGACCAGGGTGATGACATCGACACGGTTTCCACCGACCTGACGGACGAAATCCGCGACGATGCTGAAACTCGCGACGACCTCGATGCGCGCGGCGTGCAGCGGTCCGGCGGCGAGCAGCAGTGCGAGGAAGGTGAGTGCGGTGTTGACGAGCGAAGGCATCGAAGCGTCTCCGGAAAGTCAGGCCTCGAGGTGGCGCCGTCCGTACAGCCGCGCACCGATCACCCCTCCCGGGGCGAAGACGAGGGAAACGAAGTAGCACAGGCCGGCCGCCAGCACGATGGCCGGGCCGGCGGGGACGTCGGCATGGAACGAGGTCAGCAGCCCGGCGACGCCGCTGGCAAGCGCGATCACGCCGGCCGCGACCAGCATCGTCGCGAGCCGCTTCGCCCACAGCCGTGCGGCCGCCGCAGGCAGGATCATGATGCCGACCGCCATCAGCGTGCCGAGCGCATGAAAGCCGCTGACGAGATTGACCACCACGAGGATCAGAAAGCCGTAGTGGGCGATCGGGCTGAGGCCGCTCACCCCGCGCAGAAACGACGGATCGAAGCACTCGAGCACCAGCGGGCGATACAGCACCGCGAGCGCGAACAGCGTGAGCGTGGAGATGGTGGCGATCAGCAGCAGCGATGCATCGTCGAGCGCGAGCACCGAACCGAACAGCACGTGGAGCAGGTCGATGTTGCGCCCGCGCAGCGAGATCAGCAGCACACCGGCGGCCAGCGAGATCAGGTAGAACGCGGCGAGGCTGGCGTCTTCCTTGAGGATCGAGGAGCGCGCGACGACGCCGGCGGCGAGCGCGACGATCACGCCGGCGGCGATGCCGCCGGTCGTCATCGCGCCGAGCGACAGGCCGAAGGCGAGGTAGCCGAGAGCGGCGCCGGGCAGGATCGCATGGCTCATCGCGTCGCCCATCAGGCTCATGCGCCGCAGCAGCAGGAACAGACCGACCGGCGTCGCGCCGAGCGCGAGCGCCACGCAGCCGGCCAGCGCACGGCGCATGAACTCGAACTCGAGAAAGGGCTCGATGAGCCCCTGGACGATCAACTCGCCTCCCGTTCGGGCTGGCGATGGCACACCGGGGCGTGCTCGTCGAACGACTCGGCGAGTCGGCGGGCGGTCGCCAGGTGCTCGGCGGTGAGCACTTCCTCCGTCGGTCCGAACCCCAGCGCCTCGCGCGCGAGCAGCAGGCAGTAGGGGAAGTGGCGGCGCACGCGCTCGAGGTCGTGCAGCACCGCCAGGATGGTGCGGCCTTGCGCGTGCCAGTCGAGCATCAGCGCGACCAGATCCTCGGTGGTACGGCTGTCGATCGCGTTGAAGGGCTCGTCGAGCAGAAGCAGCTGCGCATCCTGCAGCATCAGCCGGGCGAAGCGCGCGCGCTGCAGTTGCCCGCCCGAGAGCGTGCCGATCGGGCGCTGCTCGTAACCGGCCAGCCCGACGCGTTCGAGCGTCTCATGCACGCGGCCGGCCAGCTGCCGACCCAGGCCGCCGAAGGCGCCGAGGCGGCGCCACAGGCCCATCGCCACCATGTCGAACACGCTCACCGGAAAGCTGTGGTCGAGCTCGCTCTGCTGGGGCAGGTATGCGATCGCGTCACGGTGCACCGTCAGCGTGAAACTGCCTTGCAGCGGTGCGATCTCTCCGGCCAGCGCCTTC
>DAOMOP010000046.1:0-21897 GCA_035444405.1 Rhodocyclaceae bacterium | reverse complement strand
GACGCACCAGATTTAGGTTCTGGCGCCGCGAGGCGTGGGGGTTCGAGTCCCTTTCCGGGCACCATCGGCGATTGATCGCGCTCGGCAGGCGTTGCTCGGGCGGCTCACCGCCCGACGTGCGCGAGGCGCGCTGAAGCGACACATTGCAGCGCAGTCGGCGAGCCGTATTCCGGCGCGCGTTTTCCCGGGTTCCTCGATGTCTCCGCATCCGTCACCGGACGCCGCCCGCGGCGTCGCCTTCGGCCTCGGCGCCTACCTGATCTGGGGCTGCTTTCCGCTGTTCTTCTCGCTGTTCGAGGGCATTCCGGCCTGGGAGGTGCTCGTCCACCGGGTGATCTGGTCGTGCCTGTTCCTGGTCGGGCTGATCACCGTGTTGCGGCGCTGGCAGCCGGTGCGCGATGCGCTCGCACGGCCGCGGCGCCTCGGGCGCGTGCTCGCCTGTGCCGTGCTGATCGGCGCGAACTGGGGCATCTTCATCTACGCGGTCGAGACGCGCCAAGTGTTTCAGGCGAGCCTCGGCTACTTCCTGACGCCGCTGGTCAACGTCGCGCTCGGCATGATCGTGCTGCACGAGCGCATGGCCGTGCTGCAGCGCTGGGCGGTGGCGCTGGCAGGCGTCGCGATCGCGATGCAGTTCGTGCTGCTCGGCGAGCTGCCGTGGATCACGCTGACCCTCGCGCTCACCTTCGGCACCTACGGCCTGCTGCGCAAGCAGATCACGCTCGACGGTGTTTCCGGCCTCTTCGTCGAGACCCTGCTGCTCCTTCCGCTCGCCCTCGTCGCCGTCGCGTGGCTCGTCCGCTCGGGGGCATCGCATTTTCTCGAGGAGCGCACGCAGAGCGCCCTGCTCGTGGCGAGCGGCGTCGTCACGGCGCTGCCCTTGCTCGCCTTCGCCGGTGCGGCGCGGCGATTGCGCCTGGCGACGCTGGGCTTTCTGATGTACGTGAATCCGACGATGCAGTTCCTGACCGCGCTGCTGGTTTTCGACGAAGCGTTGTCGCCGCCGCAGCTGGTCACTTTCGTGCTGATCTGGACCGGCTTGGCGCTGTACTCGTGGTCGGCCTGGCGCACGCGCCCGCGCGTGCCGGCACCGCCGGCCGCGGCCTGAGGTCGCGTGGGCTCAGACCTGCAGGCGGTCGAGGAGCTCGCGCTCGATCTTGACGACGTGGCTGGCTTGGGACAGGCCTCTGCCGCTGAGCAGGAAAGTGTCCTCGACGCGCTCGCCGAGGGTCGCGATCTTGGCCGTGTGCACGTCGATGCCGTTCTGTGCCAGCACCTCGGCGACCGAGAACAGCAGGCCGGGACGGTCGGCGGCGGTCAGTGACAGGATGTAGTGCCGGCCCGCCTCGTCGGCGCGGATGCTGACGGTCGGCGTCACCGGGAAGTGGCGCACCTGCCGCGACAGGCGGCCGGTGGTCGGGCGTTCGGGCGGTCCGGCCCGGGTCAGGCGCTCGGTCAGCTCGTGCTCGATCAGCGTGACGATGTCGCGGTAGTGCGCCGTGTTGCCGGGATCCTGCAGCATGAAGCTGTCGAGCGCATAGCCGTGGCGCGTCGTATGCACCTTCGCGTCCAGGATCGAGAAGCCGAGCCGCCCGAAGAAGCCGGTCAGGCGCACGAACAAGTCCTTCTGGTCACGCGTGAACACCATGACCTGCAGGCCCTGGTCCTCGTCAGAGACGCGCGCCTTGACGACCGGCGTGCCGGCGTCCGGGCGGTAGTAGAGCACGCGCGTGTGCCAGGCGATCTCCTCGGCCGAATTGCGCATGAAATAGACCGGCTCGAGCTGCGACCACAGCGCGTCCTCGATCCCGGGGCGCAGGCCGTAGTAGCGCAGCAGGCGGCGCGCGTCCTCCTGGCGCACGTCGAGGCCGAGCGCCTGCTGCGGGGTCGCGCCGCGCAGCAGGCGCTGCGTGGCGAAGAACAAATCCTCGAGAAGCTTGCCGCGCCAGCCATTCCAGACCTTGGGGCTGGTGCCGCGGATGTCGGCGTGGGTGAGCAGGTACAAGGCGTTGAGGCGGCGTTCGCTGCCGACGGTATCGGCGAAGCGCCGGATCACGTCGGGGTCGGAGGTGTCCTGCTTCTGCGCGACGTTCGACATCGTCAGGTGGTGTTCGACCAGCCACACGACGAGCTCGGTGTCTTCGGGCGCGAGACCGTGCTGCTCGCAGAAGTTGCGCGCCTCGACCATGCCGAGCCTGGAGTGATCGCCGCCGCGGCCCTTGGCGATGTCGTGGAACAGCGCCGCGATGTAGAGCAGCCAGTGGCGATCGAAGCCGAGCATCAGGCGCGTGAGCAGCGGATATTCGTGCGCGTGCTTGCCCATCGTGAAGCGCCGTACGTTGCGCAGCACCATCAGGATGTGCTGGTCGACCGTGTAGACGTGGAACAGGTCGTGCTGCATCTGGCATACGATGCGCCGCCACGGCGGCAGGTAGTTGCTCAGGATGCCGTACTGGTTCATGCGCCGGAACTCGTGCACGATGCCGCGCTTTTGCTGCAGGATCTGCAGGAACAGCGCACGGTTGGCCGGATCGGCACGAAACGCCGCATTGATGCGCTTGCGGTTCAGCCACAGTGTGCGCAAGGTGCGCGCGGTCATGCCCTTGAGCTCGGAGCGCTGCTGCAGCAGCAGAAAGCACTCGAGCAGCGCCGACGGGTGCTGCTCGAACACCGTGTCGTGGCGCACGTCGAGCAGCTCGCGCACCGCCTGGAAGCGCTCGTTGATGACGATGGCCGTGCCGCCCGGGTCGGGGAAGATCACCGTGCCGTAGTTCTGCAGCAGGATCGTGTTGATCTGCGTGAGCTTCTTCGCGGTGAGGTAGTAGCGCTGCATCAACACTTCGGATGCGCGCCTGGTCGGCGTGGCGCTCATCTCCATCGACCGCGCGAGCTTTTCCTGGTAATCGAACAGCAGGCGGTCTTCGCCGCGCCCGGTCAGGTAGTGCAGGCGGATGCGCACGTGCTGGAGAAAGCGCTCGATGCTGCGCAGCTCACGCGCTTCGGCGCCGGTGATGAGGCGCTTGCGTGCGAGGTCGCGCCAGTTGCGCCCGAGCCCCGCGGCGCGGGCGATCCAGCCGAGCATCTGCAGATCGCGCAGCCCGCCGGGGCTTTCCTTGCAGTTGGGCTCGAGCGCGTACGGCGTGTCGTTGTAGCGCGCGTAGCGCTGCTCCTGCTCGAGACCCTTGGCCTTGAAGAACGCGCATACGTCCAGCGTCTCGCGGTAGCGCTTCGCGAACGCGTCATATAGTGCGGGGTCGCCCTGCAGCAGCCGGGCTTCGAGAAGCGTGGTCTGGACCGTGATGTCCTGCGCCGCCGCTTCGATGCATTCGGCCACCGTGCGCACACTGTGGCCGATCTCGAGCCCGATGTCCCACAGCGCGCCGACCAGACCGGACACTGCCGTCTGCAGCGGACCGTCGGCCTGCTCGGGCAGCAGGATCAGCAGGTCGACGTCCGAGTGCGGGAACAGCTCGCCGCGTCCATAGCCGCCCACCGCGACGAGGGCCGCATCGTCGGCTATTGCCGATGCGCGCCACAGATCGACGATGGCGCGGTCGACCAGGGCGGCGCGGCCCCTGAGCAGCTTCGAGGTCGACGGGTGCGCTTCGTAAGCTGCCCGCAGCGCCGCCTCACCCTCGGTGAGCTGCTGGCGGACGCGGGCGATCGTCTCGCGCGAGGTGCTGGCGGGATCGGCGAGCTCGAGACCCATCGGCGCTCACGCGAACAAGTGCTTGACCAGTGCAGGCGGCGGCGGACACTGCGCCGACAGCGTCAGCACTTCGACGCCGCCATCGGTGACCAGCACGGTGTGCTCCCACTGGGCCGACAGGCTGCGATCCTTGGTGACGATCGTCCAGCCGTCGGGAAGCTCCGAGATGGCCGCCTTGCCGGCGTTGATCATCGGCTCGATCGTGAAGGTCATGCCGGCTTTGAGCTCGATCCCGGTGCCCGGTCGGCCATAGTGCAGCACCTGCGGCTCTTCGTGGAACTGGCTGCCGATGCCGTGCCCGCAGAACTCGCGTACCACCGAGAAACCGCTGGCCTCGGCATGCTTCTGGATGGCGTGACCGATGTCGCCCAGGCGCGCGCCCGGGCGGACGGCCGCGATGCCCAGCCACAGGCACTCGAAGGTCACGTGGCAGAGCCGCCGCGCGAGGATGCTGGCACTGGCCTCGCCACCGGCGACGAACATGCGGCTGGTGTCGCCATGGTAGCCGTCCTTGATCACGGTCACGTCGATATTGACGATGTCGCCTTTCTTGAGCGCCTTCTCGCCCGGTACGCCGTGGCACACCTGGTGATTGACCGAGGTGCAGATCGACTTGGGGTAGGGGGTGTAGCCGGGCGGCGCGTAGTTGAGCGGCGCCGGCACGGTCTGCTGCACATTCACCATGTAGTCGTGGCACAGGCGGTCGAGCTCGGCCGTGGTCACGCCGGGCCTGACGAAGGGTGCGATGTAGTCCAGCACTTCGGCGCCGAGACGGCCGGCGACGCGCATTTTTTCGATCTCTTCGGGGGTTTTGGGTTTTATGCTCATGTTGTGATGTCCCGTCGGGGGGCGGGTGCAGGCCGTGGTTCTGATGAATCGGCGCTGTCGGCTTCGGGGGGTGAAACGCGCTTGCAGCGGTGCGCGCACCGGCTCGTGACGCGGTGCGTGACAGCGCGCCCCTCTTGCACGATAGATCGATTGCGGCGACCGCGGGTTCCGGGCGTGCAGCCAAGCGCGAAGGCTAGCGCATGTGGCGCGATCGGGCAAATTGGCGCCAGCGCCGCCGCCCACGGCACGCGCTGTGCGTATTGAGCAGATTGCGTGGCGGCGGCTATAATCCTCTGCTTGTCTGTCCGTCGGGCAGGCAAAATCCACACGCCCGGCTGTTGTTGCCGATGGCACACGTTGAGGGTCCGCGGCATCGGAGCAGTCGATTTGCGCCGATCGCGGTTCGGATTGCGAAAGCAGTCGTGTCGGGCGGAGGGCGAACCCTTTTATTCGGAGTCCTACATGTCAGTCACAATGCGTCAGATGCTCGAGGCGGGCGTTCATTTCGGCCACCAGACCCGGTTCTGGAACCCGCGCATGGCCCCCTACATCTTCGGTCAGCGCAACAAGATCCATATCGTCAATCTCGAAAAGACCATGGCGAAGTACCTCGAGGCCATGGATTTCGTGCGCAAGCTCTCCGCCAATGGCGGCAACATTCTGTTCGTCGGCACCAAGCGCCAGTCGCGCGAGATCGTCGCAGAGGAAGCGCGCCGCGCAGGCATGCCCTACGTCGATGAGCGCTGGCTCGGCGGCATGCTGACGAACTTCAAGACGGTCAAGCAGTCGATCAAGCGCCTGAAGGACATGGAGGCGATGGTCGAGAGTGGTGGCCTCGAGCGCCTGTCGAAGAAGGAAGCGCTGATGAACACGCGCGAGCTCGAGAAGCTGCAGAAGAGCATCGGCGGCATCAAGGACATGGGCGGGCTGCCGGACGCGATCTTCGTCATCGACGTCGGCTACCACAAGATTGCCGTCACCGAGGCGCAGAAGCTCGGCATTCCGGTCGTCGCGGTCGTCGACACCAACCATTCGCCCGAAGGCATCGACTATGTCATTCCGGGCAACGACGACTCCTCGCGCGCGATCCGGCTTTACGCCCGTGGCGTGGCCGACGCGGTGCTCGAGGGCCGTACGATGGCGCTGCACGACATCGTTGCCGCCGGTGGCGACGAGTTCGTCGAGGTCGAGGAAGAGCCCACCGACGAGCAGGCCTGATCGTCCGCGGCGCGGCCGGATCCTCGCGGCGACGACGCGCCGCGGGTGCTCCGGCCCCGGATTCATCCCAGAACAGTCTAGTTTTCAGGAGTTAGCATGGCGGAAATCACCGCAAGCATGGTCAAGGAACTGCGCGAGAAGACCGACGCGCCGATGATGGAGTGCAAGAAGGCGCTGACCGAAGCGGCCGGCGACATGGCCAAGGCCGAAGAGATCCTGCGCGTCAAGCTCGGCTCGAAGGCCAGCAAGGCCGCCTCGCGCGTGACTGCCGAAGGCGTGGTCGGCACCTTCGTCGCGGCCGACGGCAAGCTCGCGGCCATGGTCGAACTGAACTGCGAGACCGACTTCGTCGCCAAGAACGACGACTTCCTCGCCTTTGCCGCGTCGCTGGCCGAGCTGGTGGCGAAGCAGAATCCGGCCGACGTGGCTGCCCTGTCGGCGCTCGAGCTCGGGGGTCAGACCGTCGAAGCCTACCGCACCGCGCTGGTCGGCAAGATCGGCGAGAACATGGCGATTCGCCGTTTCGAGCGCGTCGAGGCGCAGGGCACGATCGCCAGCTATGTGCACGGCGGTGCGAAGATCGGCGTGCTGGTCGATCTGGTCGGTGGTGACGAAGCGCTCGGCAAGGATCTCGCGATGCACATCGCCGCTTCCAAGCCGCGCGCGCTGACCGCGGCCGAAGTGCCGGCCGAGCTGATCGAGACCGAGCGGCGTGTCGCCAGCGAAAAGGCCGCCGAATCCGGCAAGCCCGCCAACATCGTCGAGAAGATGGTCGAGGGCGCGGTGCAGAAATTCCTCAAGGAAGTCACGCTGCTCGGCCAGCCCTTCGTCAAGGACGACAAGCAGACCGTCGAGGCGCTCTTGAAGTCGCGCGGCGCTTCGGTCGCCCGCTTCGTGCTCTACATCGTCGGCGAAGGCATCGAGAAGAAAGTCTCCGACTTCGCCGCCGAAGTGGCCGCCCAGGCCGCCGCGGCGCAGAAGTAAGCGGGGCACGCGATGACGGTCGCCGCCTACAAGCGCATCATGCTCAAGCTCTCGGGCGAGGCCCTGATGGGCGAGGACGCCTACGGCATCAACGAGGGCGTCGTCGACCGCATCGTCTCGGAGATCGCCGAGATCGTGCGCCTCGGCGTGCAGGTGGGGGTGGTGATCGGCGGCGGCAACATCTTCCGTGGCATGAAGGGTGCGGCGTCCGGCATGGACCGCGCCACCGCCGACTACATGGGGATGCTGGCCACGGTCATGAATGCGATGGCCTTGTCCGACGCGATGCAGCGCGCCAATCTGCCGGCGCGCGTGCAGTCGGCGCTGCGCATCGACCAGGTGGTCGAGCCTTACATCCGCGGGCGCGCCATCCGCCACCTCGAGGAGGGGCGGGTGGTGATCTTCGCGGCCGGCACGGGCAATCCGTTCTTCACCACCGACACGGCGGCGGCCCTGCGCGGCTCGGAAGTCGGTGCTCAGATCGTGCTGAAGGCGACCAAGGTCGACGGCGTCTACACCGCCGATCCGAAGAAGGATCCGGCCGCGCAGCGCTATCACCGCATCAGCTTCGACGAGGCGATCGGACGCAACCTCGCGGTGCTCGACGCGACGGCGTTTGCGCTCTGCCGTGATCAGAAGCTGCCGATCAATGTGTTCTCGATCTTCAAGCCCGGTGCGCTGCGGCGCGTCGTGCTGGGCGAGGACGAGGGGACGCTGGTTCATTCCTGAGGGGCTCGACGATGATTTCCGAACTGAACAAGACGACCGAGCAGAAGATGCAGAAGTCGGTCGAGGTGCTCAAGCACGACCTGGCCAAGGTGCGCACCGGCCGCGCCCATACCGGGCTGCTCGACCACGTGATGGTCGAGTATTATGGCAGCATGGTTCCGATCAATCAGGTGGCCAACGTCACGCTGATCGACGCCCGCACGATCGGCGTGCAGCCGTGGGAAAAGAACATGGTGCAGAAGGTCGAGAAGGCGATCCGCGACAGCGACCTCGGACTCAATCCGTCGAACGTCGGCGACATCATTCGCGTGCCGATGCCGGCGCTCACCGAGGAGCGTCGGCGCGAGCTGACCAAGGTCGTGCGTCACGAGGGCGAGAACGCCAAGGTCGCGGTGCGCAATCTGCGCCGCGACGCCAACCAGCATTTGAAGGATGCGGTCAAGGAGAAGACGATCTCCGAGGACGACGAGCGTCGCGCGCAGGACCAGATCCAGAAGCTTACCGACAAATACGTTGCCGAGATCGATCGGCTGCTCGCCGAGAAAGAACACGAGCTGATGCAGATCTGATCCGCGTGATCGGCTCGCATACCGGGGCGCAGCGCGGGAGACCAGGCATGGCGGAATCACCTTTCACCAGTTCGACTCGGGCCGTGCCCGAGGTGTCGGCCGTGCCTCGGCACATCGCGATCATCATGGACGGCAACGGCCGCTGGGCGCGCCGGCGCTTCCTGCCGCGCGTGGCCGGCCATCGGCGCGGAGTCGAATCCGTGCGCACGGTGATCCGCGCTTGTCTGGAGCGCGGCGTCACGCACCTCACGCTGTTTGCGTTCAGCTCCGAGAACTGGCGTCGGCCGGTCGAGGAAGTGTCGTTCCTGATGCAGTTGTTCGTGCGCTCGCTGCAGAAGGAGATCGATCGCCTGCACGAGAACGGCATCCGTTTTCGTGTCATCGGCGAGCTGTCGCGCTTCGATGCGGCGCTGGTCGAGCTGATCGAGCGGGCCGAGGCGCTCACGCGCGACAACGATCGCATGACGCTGACGATCGCGGCGAACTATGGCGGCCGCTGGGACATCCTGCAGGCGATAGACCGGCTGCTCGCGCGCAATCCCGACCGCCGCAGCGGCTTCAGCGAGGAGGAGCTCGGCGCCGAACTCGCGATGAACTACGCGCCGGAGCCGGACCTGTTCATCCGCACCGGCGGCGAGCAGCGCATCAGCAACTTCCTGCTGTGGCAGCTCGCCTATACCGAGTTGCACTTCACCGACACACTGTGGCCGGACTTCGACGAGAAGGCGCTCGAGGCAGCGATCGAGTCGTATCGCCGGCGCGAGCGGCGCTTCGGCCGTACCAGCGAGCAGGTGCAGAGCGCCGTCGCGCAAGGGCAGGGCACTGCGGACGCGCAGAAGCCGGCACTGAAGCGTGGCGGTGGCCATGCTTAGACAGCGGGTCGTCACCGCGGTCGTGCTGCTTGCGGGTTTGCTCGGCGCCTTGTTTCTGCTGCCGCAACTCGCGTGGCTCGCGCTGGTCGCGCTGGTGTGCGGGGCAGCAGCCTGGGAGTGGGCCGGACTGCACGCGCTGACCGGCTGGCGCAAGCGCGTTTTTGCAAGTCTGACGGGCATGCTGTGCCTGCTGCTCGGCCTGCTTGCCGGGCTCGGATCCGAGTCCGCCGGCACGGTCGGTGCGCTTTTCGCAATCTACCTGGTGAGCGCGATGTTCTGGATCGTGCTGGTACCGAGCTGGCTGCGCCGCAAGTGGCGCATCGAGCGGGCGTCGACGGCGGTCGTGATCGGGCTGGTGGTGCTGATCGCGCCGGCGCTTGCGCTCGCGCACCTGCGCCAGGTCGATCCGTGGCTGCTGCTCGGCGCGATGGCGCTGGTGTGGATCGCGGCCTATTTCGTCGGGCGCACCTACGGTCGCCACAAGCTCGCGCCGCTCATCAGTCCCGGCAAGACCTGGGAGGGTGCGGCCGGCGCGGTGGTCGGCGTGCTCATCGCCGGCGCGGTGGTCTTCGCGCTGGTGCGGCCGGCGCACATTCCGCTGCAGTGGCTGCTGGCGCTCGTGCCGCTGCTGGTGGTGCTGACGGCGATGAGCATCGCAGGTGACCTGTTCGAATCGCTGCTCAAGCGTCAGGCGGGCCTGAAGGACAGCGGCTCGCTGCTGCCCGGCCACGGCGGCATTCTCGATCGTATCGACAGCCTGACCTCGACCTTGCCGCTGGTCGGGCTGATCGTGCTCTGGCTGACACTCTGACCGATGATCGAACAAGACCCCAGGCAAGTCGTCGTGCTCGGCGCCACTGGCTCGATAGGCATGAGCACGCTCGATGTGATCGCCCGACATCCGGAACGCTATCGGGTGCTCGCGCTGACCGCGCATTCCAGGCGCGAGCGCCTGCTCGAGCAGTGCGTGCGCTTTGCGCCGCGCTTCGCGGTCATCGGCAATGCGGACGAAGCCGCGCAACTGCGCCGGGAACTGGCCGAGGCGGGTTCGCGAACCGAGGTGCAGTGCGGAGCGGAGGCACTTTGCGAGGTTGCGCGCCACCCTGATGCGGACGTCGTGATGGCGGCCATCGTCGGGGCCGCCGGACTGCTGCCGACGCTGGCCGCGGTGCGCGCCGGCAAGCAGGTGCTGCTGGCGAACAAGGAGGCGCTGGTGCTGTCCGGGCACCTGTTCATGGAGGCCGTGCGCGAAGCGGGCGCGCGCCTGCTGCCCATCGACAGCGAGCACAACGCCATCTTCCAGGCCTTGCCGCACGACTATGCGCGCCGTCCCGATGTCGCGGGGGTGCGGCGCATCATGCTGACCGCTTCGGGCGGTCCGTTTCGCGACACCCCCGTCGAACAGCTCGAGTCGGTCACGCCGGAGCAGGCCTGTGCGCATCCGAACTGGGTGATGGGGCGCAAGATCTCGGTCGATTCGGCGACGATGATGAACAAGGGGCTCGAGGTCATCGAGGCGCACTGGCTGTTCGGCGCGCCGGCCGAGCGCATCGACGTCGTGATTCATCCGCAAAGCGTGATCCACTCGATGGTCGAATACGTGGACGGCTCGGTGGTCGCGCAGCTCGGCAATCCGGACATGCGCACACCAATCGCACATGCGCTCGGCTACCCGGAGCGCATCGATGCCGGCGTCCCTTCGCTCGATCTTTTCGAGATCGCGCGGCTGACCTTCGAGCCGCCCGACCTGACGCGCTTTCCATGCCTCGCGCTGGCCTACCAGGCGCTGCGCGAGGGCGGCGCGGCGGCGGCCGTCATGAATGCCGCCAACGAGGAGGCCGTGGCCGCGTTTCTCGACGGCCGGCTCGGTTTCCGGCGCATTGCCGATGTGATCCGCGCCTCGCTTGAACGGGCCGACGGTCTGTCGGTCGAATCCGTCGAGGCTGTCGTGGAGACCGACAGCCGGGCACGCGCAGTCGCGCGCAACGAAATCCTGTCCCGGCAAATGCGATGAATCTGCTCGAATACGTCATTCCGTTCGTCGTCGCGCTCGGCCTGCTGATCTTCGTGCACGAATACGGGCACTATCGGGTCGCGCGCTGGTGCGGCGTCAAGGTATTGCGCTTTTCGATCGGCTTCGGGCGCCCGCTGCTGAAGTGGCGCTCGGGCCCCGATCGCACCGAGTGGGTTGTCGCGCTCTTCCCGCTGGGCGGCTACGTCAAGATGCTCGACGAGCGCGAGGGCGAGGTGTCCGCGAGCGAGGCGCACCGCTCTTTCAATCACCAGAGCGTATGGCGCAGGTTTGCGATCGTCGCGGCCGGCCCGCTGGCGAATTTCCTGCTCGCGATCCTGCTGTACTGGGCGCTGTTCGCGACCGGCACCGAAGAACTGCAGCCGCGTGTCGCACTGACCGAGGAGGTGCAGACGGTGGCCACGCGAGCCGGGGTGCGTGACGGCGACCTGGTCGTCGCGGTCGGTGACGAGGCGGTGCGCAGCTGGTCCGAGTTGCGCTGGGCCTTGCTGCGGCACGCCCTCGACGGCCGCGCGGCGACGCTTCGGGTGCGCACCGCCGAGGGAGTCGAGACGCTGCGCACGCTCGAGTTTGCCGGGATGCGCGTCGACGAGGGCGATACCGACATGATCGCGAAGATCGGGCTGCGTCCTTGGCGCCCGCTCATCGTGCCGGTGGTGGGTCAGGTACTCGAGGGCAGTGCCGCAGCACGCGCCGGCCTCCAACCGGGTGATCGCTTCGTCGCGCTGGACGGTGCGCCGCTCGAGTCGTGGAGCGAGCTCGTCGCGCGCGTGCGCGAACGCCCGGGCGAGCCGCTCGCGGCGACCGTGATGCGCGGTGAGCGCACGATCGAGACCGTGCTGGTACCGGACGAGGCCAACGACGGGGGCGAGCGCATCGGCCGCATCGGCATCTCGGTGGCGGAGCCGGCCGACAGCCGGGCGGCGATCTTCACGGTGGTGCGCTATGGCCCCGCCGAAGGATTCACGAAGGCGATTGTCAAGACCTGGGACACCAGCGTGCTGACGCTCAAGATGATCGGGCGCATGATCACCGGCGACGTGTCGTGGAAGAACCTGTCCGGCCCGGTGACGATCGCCGACTACGCAGGCCAGACGGCGCGGCTCGGCCTCGCCCATTACCTGGGCTTCGTCGCGCTGATCAGCATCAGCCTGGGGGTTCTCAACCTGCTGCCCATCCCGGTGCTGGATGGCGGACATTTACTGTATTATACGATCGAAATGATAAAGGGGAGTCCGGTGTCCGAGCGTGTCATGGCAATCGGGCAGCAGATCGGATTGATCGCCCTTGCCATGTTGATGGCATTCGCTTTCTACAACGACATCACGCGAATAATTTCTGGCTGACACCTGGATGAAACGCAGACTCTTGAGCGGGCTGGTAACAGCCCTTTTTGTTGCCATGCCCGCATGGGCCTTCGAACCGTTCGTCGTCAAGGACATCCGCGTCGAAGGCATCCAGCGCACCGAGGCCGGCACGGTCTTCAGCTATCTGCCCGTGCGCGTCGGTGACACCTTCACCGAGGCACAGGCGGCCGAGGCGATCCGCGGCCTTTTCGCGACCGGCTTCTTCAGCGACGTGCGCATCGAGGTCGAGGACGATGTCATCGTCGTGCTGGTGGACGAACGCCCCGCTATCGCGGACATCACCTTTGCCGGCGTCAAGGAGTTCGACAAGGAAGCGCTCAAGAAAGGCTTGCGCGAGGTCGGCCTGGCCGAGGCGCGCATCTTCGACCGTGCGCTGCTCGAACGCGCGGAGCAGGAGCTCAAACGCCAGTACCTGAGCCGCGGCAAGTACGCCGCCGAGATCACGACCACGATCACGCCGCTCGAGCGCAACCGCGTCGCGATCAACTTCACCGTCGAGGAAGGTGCCGTCGCCCGTATTCGCGAGATCCGCATCGTCGGCAGCCAGGCGTTCTCGGAGTCCTCACTGCTGAAGCTGTTCCAGCTCACCACGCCCGGCTGGCTGACCTGGTACACGAAGAGTGACCAGTACTCGCGCCAGAAGCTGTCGGCCGACCTGGAGACCCTGCGGTCGTACTACCTCGATCGCGGCTACATGGACTTCAACATCGACTCGACGCAGGTGTCGATCACGCCCGACAAGCGTGACATCTACATCACGATCAACGTCAGCGAAGGTGAGAAATACACGGTGTCGGCGGTGCGCTTCGCCGGTGAGCTGGTGCTCCCGGAGGAGGAATATCAGCGGCTGGTGGAACTGCGCCCGGGGGATACCTTCTCCCGCGAAAAGCTCACGCGCACCACCACGGCGGTGATCGACCGGCTCGGCAACGAGGGCTATGCGTTCGCGAACGTCAATGCGGCGCCCGAGGTGGACAAGGAGGCGCGCGAGGTCGCCTTCACGATCTTCGTCGATCCGGGGCGCCGCGTCTATGTGAACCGCATCAACGTGGGCGGCAACACCAAGACGCGCGACGAGGTCATCCGGCGTGAGATCCGTCAGCTCGAAGGCGCCTGGTACGATGCCGCGCAGATCAACCGCTCGCGCCAGCGCATCGACCGGCTGGGTTATTTCGACGAGGTCAACGTCCAGACTCCGGCGGTGACCGGTACGACCGACCAGGTCGACGTCAACTTCACGGTCAAGGAGCGGCCGACCGGAAACCTGATGCTCGGTGCCGGTTTCTCGAGTTCCGAGAAACTGGTGCTGTCCGGCTCGATCTCGCAGGAGAACCTTTTCGGCAGCGGCAAGTCGCTGTCGATCGGGCTCAACACGGCCAAGTCGGGCCGCACCCTGTCGGTTGCCTTCACCGACCCGTACTACACGATAGACGGCGTCAGCTTCGGCTACGACGTCTATCATCGCACCTTCGACCCCGCTGACATATCGACGGTGGCCCGCTTCAAGACCGTGTCGACCGGTGCGGGCCTGCGCCTCGGCTATCCGATCGGCGAGGACGACATGATCAACTTCGGCCTCGGCGTCGATCGCACGCGCATCACCACCTTCGACGACAGCCCGTCGCAATACCTGCGCTTCTGCCGGGATTTCGGCTGCAGCGATCCGTCGGGGATCGGATCCGTGTCGGTCAACAGTCTGCTGCTGTCGGCGGGCTGGTCGCGCGATACGCGCGACAGCTTCATCTATCCGCGTTCCGGCACCTATCAGCGCGTGTATGGCGAAGCGGCCGTACCGCCCGGCAAGCTGCGCTTCTCGAAGATCAATTATCAGTATCAGCACTGGTTCCCGATGGGCGTCAATCAGGCGCTGATGGTCAACACCGATCTGGGTTGGGCCAAGGGCTATGGCGGCAAGCCGCTGCCGTTCTACAAGAATTTCTACGCCGGGGGCATAGGCTCGGTGCGTGGTTTCGAGCAGAGCACGATCGGCCCGAAGGAACAGGGGGAGGCGATCGGCGGCACGCGTCTGGTGGTCGGCAACGTCGAATACTATTTCCCGCTGCCGGGCAGCGGCATGGACCGCTCCTTCCGCATGTCGCTGTTCGTGGACGCCGGCTACGTGTGGGGCGAAGGTCAGAAGGTGAACTTCGGTGACATGCGGTACAGTACCGGTCTCGCGTTCTCGTGGAGCTCGCCGATCGGTCCGTTGAAGTTCAGTCTCGGCCATCCGCTCAAGAAGGATCGTGAAGACGAGACGCAGAGATTCCAGTTTCAGCTGGGCACGGTATTCTGATGACCCGCATTGCCCCAATACGTTGGAGGTTTAAGTGAGAGTTCGTGTATTTCCCGCACTGGTTGCTGCCATGCTCGCGCTTGCGGCGCAGTCGGCGCTGGCGCAGTCCAAGATCGGTTTCGTCGATTCCGACCGGCTGATGCGCGAGGCCGCGCCTGCGGTGCGGGCTCAGCAGCGGCTCGAGAAGGAGTTCGAGCGGCGCGACCAGGAGCTGCAACGCATGGCGAGCGAGCTGCAGGCGATGCAGGAGGACCTCGAGCGCAACGGTCTGACCATGGCCGAGGCCGAGCGGCGCAACAAGGAGCGCGCCTTCAACGACCTGAACCGCGACTTCCAGCGCAAGCAGCGCGAGTTCCGCGAGGATCTGAACCAGCGCCGCAACGAGGAGCTGGCGACCGTGCTCGACCGTGCCAACAGCGCGATCAAGCAGATCGCGGAAAAGGAGCAGTTCGACGTGATCCTGCAGGAGGCGGTCTACGCCAGCCCGCGCATCGACATCACCGAGAAGGTCATCAAGGTACTGGCCGAGAGCCGCTGAATCCTGCTCATGTACCGACTGGACGAACTGGTTGCGCGCCTGGGCGGCGAGCTCGTCGGCGACGGCGCGACAACCGTTCGGCGGGTCGCTTCGCTCGACCAGGCCGAAGAGACCGACATCGCCTTCCTGGCCAATCCGAAGTATGCCGGCCGCCTCGCGTCGTGTCGCGCCGCGGCGCTGGTGCTGTCGCCCGGCACGCGCGAGCGCACCGACCGGCCGCGAATCATCACCGACGACCCGTATGCGTACTATGCGCGGCTCGCCCAGCTCTTCAATCCCCCCGAAACGCCGCCCGCGGGCGTACATCCGTCGGCAGCCGTCGATTGCCGGGTCGGCGAAGGCGTCCACATCGGTGCACTGACGTCGGTCGGGGCGGACACCGAACTGGGTGACGGTGTCGTGATCGGGCCGGGCTGCCACATCGGGCGTGGCTGTCGCATCGGGGCCGGCACGCGGCTCCTGGCAAACGTCACGATCTACGACGGCTGCATCGTCGGTCGCGACTGCATCGTGCATTCCGGGGCGGTCATCGGGGCCGACGGTTTCGGCTTTGCGCGTGAGCGCGACGGCGGCTGGATCAAGATTCCGCAGACCGGCCGCGTCGTCGTCGGCGACGCAGTCGAGATCGGCGCGAACACCACCGTCGATCGTGGTGCGCTCGACGACACCGTGATCGGTGACGGCGTGAAGCTCGACAACCAGATCCAGATCGCACACAACGTGCGCATCGGCGCGAACACCGCCATCGCCGGCTGTGTCGGCATCGCCGGCAGCACGACGATCGGGGCGCGCTGCATGATCGGCGGCCAGGCCGGCATCATCGGCCATCTGGAGATCGCCGACGACGTCGTGATCTCGGCCGGAACGCTGGTGAGCAAGTCGATCCGGCACGCAGGCGTGTATACCGGCAGCCTGCCGGTGCAGGGCCATGGCGACTGGGTCCGCAACTTTTCGCACCTTCGCCACCTCGACGCGCTCGCCGACCGCGTGCGCAAGCTCGAACAACTCCTGGAAGCCCGCAAGGGCGCGTAACAACAATGGACATCAACGAAATCCTCCAGTACCTGCCCCACCGCTATCCCTTTCTGCTCGTCGATCGCGTACTGGAGCTCGAAGAAGGCAAGCGCGTGCTCGCGGTCAAGAACGTGACGATCAACGAGCCGTTCTTTCCGGGCCACTTTCCGCACCGCCCGGTGATGCCGGGCGTGCTGATTCTCGAGGCGCTCGCGCAGGCGGCCGCGGTGCTGTCGTTCAAGACGATGGGACAGAAGCCCGACGAGAACTCGGTCGTCTACTTCGCCGGCATCGACAAGGCGCGCTTCAAGCGGCCGGTCGGACCGGGCGACCAGCTGCTGCTCGAAGTCGGCATTGCACGGACGATGCGCAACATCTGGAAGTACGAAGGCGTGGCACGCGTCGGCGACGAGGTCGCCGCCGAGGCCGAGCTGATGTGCGCGCTGAAGACCTTGTCATGATCCACCCGACCGCCATCGTCCATCCCGGCGCACGTCTGGGGGGCAGCGTTGCCGTCGGCGCGTACTCGATCATCGGCGAACACGTCGAGATCGGCGACGATACGCGGATCGGGTCGCATGTGGTCATCGAAGGCCACACGTCGATCGGACGCGGCAACGAGATCTTCCAGTTCTGCTCGATCGGCGCGCCGCCGCAGGACAAGAAGTACGCCGGAGAGCCGACGCGTCTGCAGATCGGCGACCGCAACACGATCCGCGAATATTGCTCGTTCAATTGCGGCACCAGCCAGGATGCCGGCGTCACCCGCATCGGCAGCGACAACTGGATCATGGCCTACGTGCATATCGCGCACGACTGCGTGGTCGGGGATCACACGATCTTCGCGAACAACGCGACGCTGGCCGGACACGTCGAGATCGGCGACTGGGTCATCCTCGGCGGCTTCACCGGCGTGCACCAGTTCACACGCGTCGGTGCGCACGCCTTCTGCGGCGTCGGCACGGTGCTGCTGCAGGATTTGCCGCCGTTCGTGACGGTGGCCGGCAATCCGGCCAGTCCGCACGGCATCAACAGCGAGGGCTTGCGCCGGCGGGGCTTCTCGGCCGAGGCCATCGCCGCGATCAAGCGCGCCTACCGCGCGCTGTATCGTTCCGGGCTGTCGCTCGACGAAGCGCGCCAGCGCGTCGGCGAGATCGCCGCAAGCACGCCGGAAGTTCGTCCGTTCAGCGAATTCATCGCCAGCTCCGCGCGCGGCCTGGTCCGTTGAGGCCATGACGACGCGCATTGCGATGGTCGCGGGCGAGGCGTCCGGCGATCTGCTCGCCAGCCACCTGATACGGGCCCTGCGCGAACGCGTGCCCGACGCCGAATTCTACGGCATCGGCGGCCCGAACATGGAGCGCGAGGGTTTTCGGGCGCTGTGGTCCTGCGAGCGGCTGGCGGTGCACGGCTACGTCGATGCGCTCAAGCGCTACCGCGAGTTGTCGGGCATGCGCAAGGCGCTGCTCGAGCGCATCCGCGCGGATCGTCCGGACGCCTTCATCGGCGTCGATGCGCCCGACTTCAACCTGTGGCTGGAGCGCCGTGTGCGCGAAGCCGGCATGCCGGCGATCCACTTCGTCAGCCCGTCGATCTGGGCCTGGCGGCGTGGGCGCATCGCCGACATCGCCGCGGCCGTGTCGCACATGCTGTGCCTGTTTCCGTTCGAGACACCGCTATACGAAGAGGCGGGTATCGCGGCGAGCTACGTCGGCCATCCGCTCGCCGACGTGCTGCCGCTCGAGCCCGATCGCGCGGCCGCGCGCGAGCGCCTGCAGCTGCCGGCCGACGCGACGATCGTCGCGATGCTGCCCGGCAGCCGCGAATCGGAGGTGCGCAACCTCGCGCCGACCTATCTGGCGACCGCGCGCCTGCTCGCCGAGCGCCACCCCGGCATCGCCTTCGTCGTGCCGCTGGCCACGCGCGAGACGCGCCGGCTGTTCGAGGCCGCGATGCAGGAGCAGGGCGACGACCGGTTGCCGCTGCGCATCCTGTTCGGGCATGCGGTCGACGCGATGACGGCCGCCGACGTGGTGCTGGTCGCCAGCGGCACCGCCAGCCTCGAGGCGGCGCTGCTCAAGCGGCCGATGGTGATCAGCTACCGCATCGGCAAGTGGCAGTACCGGCTGATGAAGCGCATGGCCTATCTGCCATGGGTGGGTCTGCCCAACATTCTGTGCAACGAGACGGTGGTGCCGGAGCTGCTGCAGGATGAGGCCCGGCCGCAGGCGCTCGTCGGGGCGATCGAGCACTGGCTCGCCGATGCCGACGCGCGCGCCGCGCTCGCGCGGCGTTTCACCGCGCTGCACCTGAGCCTGCGGCAGAACACGTCACAGAAGGCGGCCGACGCGATCCTGCCGTATCTGGCGCGGGCCTAGGTCGCACGACGGGCGGCGGTCCGGCCGACCGCTGCATGACTCGGGAGAGAAGATGTCCAACGAAGTGCTGATCTGCGGCGTGGACGAAGCCGGACGCGGTCCCTTGTGCGGTCCGGTGGTTGCCGCGGCGGTGATTCTCGATCCGGCCGCCCCGATCGCCGGGCTGAACGACTCGAAGAAGCTCACCGCGCGCACGCGCGAGCGGCTCGCCGCGGAAATCCGCGGCTGCGCGCTGGCCTGGGCGGTGGCCGAGGCGAGCGTCGAGGAGATCGACCGCCTGAACATCCTGCACGCAACGATGCTCGCGATGACGCGCGCGGTGGGCGTTCTGGACGTCACGCCGTCGCTCGTGCGCGTCGACGGCAACCGCTGTCCGCCGCTCGCGCTGCGCTGCGAAGCAGTCGTCGGCGGCGATGCCAGCGACGCGGCCATCGCCGCCGCATCGATCCTCGCCAAGACGGCGCGCGACGCCCACATGATCGCGCTCGATGCGCGCCATCCGGCCTACGGCTTCGCACGGCACAAGGGTTACCCGACCGCTGCCCATCTGGCGGCGCTGCGTGCGCATGGCGTGATCGACTGCTATCGGCGCAGCTTCGCACCGGTGCGCAAGCTGCTCGACTGTCCCGAGCTGTGGCCAGGCGGGGCGGCCACGTGAGCCGGGGTCGCCCGAGCGGCCGGGAGTCGGAGGCAGGATGAAGGCCTTGTCGTCACGCGACAACCCGTTCGTGAAGCGGCTGCATGCGCTCGCGCACTCCGGTCGCGAGCGGCGCAAGCTCGGCCAGACGCTGCTCGACGGCGCCCATCTGGTGCGCGCGGCGCTCGAGGCCGGCTGGCCACTGCGCGAGCTCGTCGTCAGCGATCAGGGGCTGGCGCGCGACGAAATCGCCGCAATCGTTGCGACGAACGCCGGCCTCGCGTCGGTGCATCTGCCCGATGCCCTGTTCGCGCACGTGAGTCCGGTCGATACGCCTTCGGGGCTGCTCGCCGTCGTCGATCTGCCGCCGGCACCCCCTCCGGTCGCGCTCGACGCTTCGCTGCTCGTGCTCGACGGCGTGCAGGATGCAGGCAACCTCGGCACGCTGTTGCGCACGGCCGCGGCGGCCGGACTGCGCGACGTGCTGCTGACGCCCGGCTGCGCCCAGGCGTGGTCGCCGCGGGTGCTGCGTGCCGGCATGGGTGCGCACTTCTGCCTGCACGTGCACGAGCATGTCGACGTGGCCGCCGTGCTGGGCGGCTATCGCGGCCGGATCGTCGCCACCGCGCTGGGGCCCGGCACCGAGATCTTGTACGGCGTCGATCTGCGGGGCGCCGTGGCGTGGCTGTTCGGTGCGGAAGGACGCGGGCTGTCGGCCGAGCTCGCGGCGTGGGCGCACACCCGCGTCGGCATTCCGATGCCGGGGCCGGTCGAGTCGCTCAACGTCGCCGCGGCGGCGGCGATCTGCCTGTTCGAGCAGGTGCGTCAGCAGCGCGCGGCCGCCCCCGCCTGAAGGGGCGCTGGTTGCGCCCAGCGCGATGAGGGGGCCGAGCACGGCATGCGCTCCGCACGCATCGTGCGGCGTCGAGCCGGCAGTCCGACGTCAGCACGGGCGCATGCGTCACGTGTGCAAAGTCGAGGGCGGGCGTGCCGCGTCCTCGTCCGGCAGACGCAACGCGGCTGCGGCCTGTGCGGCGTCGCCATCGGCGACGTGGGGGACGATGCCCAGCAGCGGGCCACCGATGCGGGTCTCGAGCGCGGCCACGTTTTCGTCCAAGCGCAACATCAGCGGATCGACGCGGTTCGCGATCCAGCCGGCCAGCGTCAGGCCGCGCGCGGCAATCGCTTCGGCCGTGAGCAGGGCATGGTTGATGCAGCCCAGGCGCATGCCGACGACGAGGATCACCGGCAGGCCGAGCGCGACCGCCAGGTCGGCGCTGTCGTAGTCGTCGCCGAGCGGCACGCGAAAGCCGCCGACCCCCTCGACCAGCACGATGTCGGCAAGCGACTGCAGATGGTTGAAGGCCGCGACGATGCGATCGCGGTCGAGGCGCAGTCCTTCCTCGGCGGCGGCGATGTGCGGTGCGATCGGGCTCTTCAGGCAGTAGGGATTGAGCCACTCGAGCCCGGGATCGAAGCTGCCGGCCGCGCGCAGCCGGGCGGCATCGTCGTTGATGCGCTGGCCGTCGATTTCCTCGGCGCCGGCGGCGACCGGTTTCATGCCGACGGCGCGCCGCCCGCTCGCGCGTGCATGGTGAAGCAGCGCGCAGGTCGTGAAGGTCTTGCCGATCTCGGTGTCGGTGCCGGTTACGAACCAGGCTTTGTTCTCGGGCATGCGATCACTCCGGTCTGGCGAGGGCGATGAGGATGAGGTCGTAGCTCGCGGGCAGCAACCCATCGGCACGGCGATGGCCTTCGTAGGCGCTCTGCAGCGTGCGCCATGCCGCCTTGCCGAGCGGCGCGCGGCGGCGGGCGGCGCCGACGCTGTGGGCGCCGATCGCCTTGATGTCGGCGAGCAGGCTGCGCAGGTCGGCGGCGAGCGCATGGATCGTGCACGTGGTGTGGGCGCGTACGGTGAGGCCGGCTTGCGCGGCGCCCGCGAGCCAATGTTCGGGCGCGTGGAAGCCGATCACGTGCTCGGCATCGTCGATGGCGGCGAAGGCGGTGCGCAGCTCGTGCAGCGTGCCGGGGCCCAGCGTCGCGAGCCACGCCGCGGCGCCCGGCCGCATCACGCGTGCGAACTCGGCAAAGGCGCGCGCGGGGTCGCACCACTGCAGCGCGAGGCTGGACCACACCAGATCGATCGAGGCATCGGCGAGCGGCAGGGCTTCGAGGTCGGCGCACAGCGATTGGACCGGCGCTTGCCGTGCAGGTTTGTCGAGGCGCGCGAGCATGGCCGGCGCGAAGTCGAGCGCGATCGCCGAGGCGTCGGGGAAGTGCGCGCTCAGGAGACTCAGCGCGTGGCCGGTGCCGCAGCCGGCGTCGAGCACGCGCGCGACCGTACCGCCCGGGCGGTACGCGGCGGCGAAACGCAACAGATGCGCGCACGCCTCGCGCTGCACCGCCGCGGCGCTGTCGTAGCTGGGCGCGGCGCGGTCGAAGGCGGCCCGCACGGTACGCTTGTCGGGTCGCGGGGTGCCGAGGCGATCCGGCTCATGCATCGGCGACATTCCTCGCGATGATCGCTGCGCACGCGGCCGGATGAGACAGAAACGGCGCATGACCGCAGTCGTCGAACACCGTCAGCCGCGATTGCGGCCACTGTCGTGCCAGCCAGCGGGCGCCGTCGACCGGCATCAGCGCGTCGTGCGCGCCGTGCATCGACTCGACCGGTACGTGCAGGCGGGGCAGAGCCGGGCGCAGGTCCGCACGCGCGAGCAGCTCGAGGC
>DAOMOP010000045.1:0-22860 GCA_035444405.1 Rhodocyclaceae bacterium | reverse complement strand
TGTCCGAGCCGGGGGCGTTGCAGAGATTCCATTTCGGCTCGACGTGCCAGTCGGCCCAGAAGCCATACTTCGTCAACGGCTCGTCCGCGAAGCTCGAATCCGAGCGGCGCATCGGCGCGGCGTGGAAGCTCGAGCTCGAGGCGCGCACGTTCGCCGGCACAAGGCGCGGCGACCCGTCGCTGCACGGCCTGCGCAACGACGGCTTCGTCACGCTGCGAATCGCGCGGCATTTCTGAACAACCCGACAGCCGTCAAGCGGCGGAAGGCGTCCCGAGTAATGCAAAGGGCGGCACAGCGTTTTCGAGACAGGGTTCGGCCGGGCGCTTACGCCGTGATCAGCCACCCACCTCTGCATCACGCGGTCAATCGCCACCGGCGCTGATGCAGATCTCGCTCAGATAGCGGCCGCCGGGAGGTCGATGCGTCCCCCGCGCGGCCGCGAATCGGACCGGGGCTCGAGCCCGCAAACCGCCCGCCCCACCCGAACGGCGGTCTATCGCCGCGGTTTGTGGCTCAAGGCACGTAGCGAGATTGAACCAAGGCCGCCACCCGAGCGAGCTCGCCGCCCGTCATTGTGAGCGGCCGTTAGCAATTTGACACACTCGTAATTTCCACGTCATGCGTACGTCGGTGACCGGGAGCCAGAATCACATCACATGGGCAGCGGCGCTGAAGGCGCCGACAGCGCACGGCGGTACCGCTCCCATAACCATCCATGAGGATCCTCCCATGAGCATCAAGAGCACACTCACCGCGGCCTTGGTGGCCGTTTCGTCGATACTGCTCATCGGTCAGGCCGCCGCGTCGGGCACCGCGGAGAGCACTGGCCGACAAGCTGCGCAGGCCAGCTCCGACAGCACGCCGCAGGTCAGAAAGCGTATGCACAATCACACCGACGAGAAGCTCCATCGCATGAGAACAAATGGCGTCGGCACCACCGCGGCAGACGCGCCGACGCCGGAACGACCGGCGCCGCGCCACGCCCCTCGGCGCAAATGGAAGATCAAGTGAGGGATCGCCGCGAAAACACGGCGGACGGGGCGCTTCGGCAGCGCCCCCATGCTATCCGGGGACGGCTGGCGCGGATGATGGAGCCTACAATGCAGGCCAAAATCAACAGTGAGCAGGCACGATGTCGTCCCGAAGCCATTGGGAGCACATCTATACGACCCGCGCAGCAACGTCGGTGAGCCGGTACCAGCCGCACGCTGCGCCGTCGCTCGGGCCGGTCCGACGCATCGCCGAGCCGCCGACGGCCGCGCACATCGACATCGGCTCGTGGGATCCGGCGGATCAATCGATTACGCTCGATATCGCCAACATCGGCTTCAGGCCCGCCCCAAAACGGGCGATCGCATCGCGCTTCGCGGTCGATTCGTCGCGCACGCGTGCGAGGTCCGCCTGCCACCGGTTCCGTGCGTCCTCATCGCCATCCAGCGGCGGCGCCGGATAGCGCCCGCTGCCGACATCGAACAGCAGTCCGGCGAACGCGCCGAGGTCGTTCGACAGCGACGTGCGATGGCGAGCATTGAGCGCAAGAATGCCATCGCGCATCGTCAGGTAATGATCCCAGCGGCCCAGCTTGACGCGCGCGCCGGTCAGCGCGTTGTAGCCGTTTACGCGTTGCCGAAACTGCCGGCTTCGATGTCCTCAACGACACGCGCGATGCGCCGGCGGATCGAACGGAAGTTCTTCGACCGCTCATCCCACGGAAACCACGTCGAACAGGTGCTGCCGGGATCGTGCTTCCAGCGCTCGATCAGGGCACGAAGCGGTTGGGTCATCGCAAGTCGGGTCATCATCAAATCGACATCATTATCAGTGATTCCACCTCTTGCCGAAAGCGTGGCCGGCGGGGTTGCCGAAATACACAATCCGACGTCGAAGTCACCGGTTGCGCGCGTCGTCGCGTCACGAGGCGGGCGGGTCACCCTGTAACGATTCCGACTCGTGGCGCGACACGCCCGAATCGCCAGCCGCGTCTCGAGGAGCAGGCAACGCTCGCCCGCCCTTGCGAAACGTGTCCACCGCAATGGCACACGACCATCCGCAGAGCGAGGCGTATCGCGGCAACCCCGCCCGGCTCAGGGTCCGTAAAGCTCCAGCTGGCGCCATCGCACGCGCCAAACCTCGTTACCGTTCATGACGAGGGTTCGGCCGTCCCTGGCTTCCATGACCTGCCCTTCCGGCATCAAGAACGCGCGTCCGAGTCGGTCCTCCATGCCCATCTTGCCGTCCTTGAAGATGTGAACACGGGTCCCGTCCTTGAGCTCGACCGTTTGCTCGACGTATCGGTCGCTGACCGCGTGCACCGAAAATGCGGCCAGCGACGCCGCCGCAACGAGAGTGAATTTCTCCCACATGGAGTTGCTCCTCTTTTTTTGACACAGACACAGGTTATGGGCGCTGCCCGGTGTTTCGGCTGCAGTGGCGGCGACCGACCCGGTTCGCCGGGCAGCCGCGCGTGCTCGGGCAGCGCAAGGTCATCATAGGAGGCCAACGTCGACGCCTACATGGCCGCCCTATTACATGCCGCTCAGCAAGATCACGAAAGCGAGACAAATGGGGATGCGGCGTGGTGTTCCGACCCAAATATGATGGCTTTCGCCACGCAGACACGCACAGTGCCGGCGAGCAGAATGCCGTCTTGGCTCACCATCCACGGCAATGCGCACCGCCCCGCCCCACCAAGTCCGCCGCTCGGTGAGACAGACAGCCGACCCGGCCGAGATCGAACGGTCAGAAGGAGGTCAGCGACGGCTCGCGCAGGGCGGACGAGCGCTACACATGCCCACGCTGGCGGCGACTCCAAGCGCAAAAGCATTCAGCAGCGCCCGGGCGCAACACCGATGCCCGACCGCGCGGAGGGGGCGCCCGCCGAAGCTGACGAGAATGTAATGTTGCGCTCAGCGTCGCGTTAGGAAACAGCCGGCAGAATACATCACGACTGGAACACGTCCAGTTGTCATTATCGATCGCAACGCCCGTGCGATTCCGGGCGGCTGCAGTCCATAACCGCACGCCCCTCCCAACAGGAAGATCCGCCTTGATTCGACCGATTGCACGAGCGATGCTGCTGATCGCGGGGCTGATCCCGGCGCTGTCAGCCGGCGCAGCCCCGCCCTACGATCCCGACGCGCCGGTTCCGACGCCGCTGTATGCGGCTCCCCCGAGCGCCGCGAGCGTCGAAGCAGCCATGGGCGACGAGGACTGGCGCGCCGCCCATGAAGCGGTGAGCGAGTTCCGACGCGGTCACGTCGATATTCTGCGCTGGGAAGCCGCGCACACAGCCGCTGCCGCCGCGCACGCCACTGCTCCGACGGACGGTCCGCTTCTGTCGCCCGCCGATGCGGTGCGCATGGCTCTCGGCAACCGGCCGGACCTGTTCGCGACAACCGATATGAGCGCGCTTGTGCGTGCGCAGGCCGACATTGCGGCCGTCGAGCTGGCACGCGATGTCCATCGGGCGTGGATCGATGCCGTAGTCGCTGCGCAAAGGCTGCGCCACCTGCAGGACGTGTTTGACACGACCGAGGCTGGCGCGGAGCTGGCCTTGCGAATGACTCGCAGCGGCAATTGGTCCCGGGAGCGATCGATGCGCGAGCTGTTGGCGCTATCCGAAGCCGGCATCGCGCTGGCACAAGCGCGGCAGGGCGCGGTCGGCGCGCGCGAGCAGCTGATCCGCTTGGTGGGGTTGTGGGGCGAGGCGACACGTTTCACCCTGCCCGAGCGTCTGCCCGCGTTGCCGTCGACTCCAATGTCCGAGCGCGGGCTCGAGGCCACCGCGCTTCGCAATCATCCGCACTTGTCCGTGGCTGCGATCGAAGCGGAACGCTCCCGCCGCGGGGTGGCACCCCGTTTGCTGGAAACGTGGTCCGAGATCACCACGGCGGCATTGTCACGAATGAAACTTCCCGCCCCGGACGCCGACAATCCGCTCGGGCCGCTGATCACTTCGGCCCCGGTGCTCAACCTCGACCGCACGCCTGGAGGGCACGAGGCGCTCGCCGCGGCGCGGGCCTACGCAGGTGCCGCCGAGCTCGCCGCAATTGTCCGCTCTCGAGTACGCGAGGCCTACCATCAATACCGCGTTGCCTATGACATAGCCCGCACCACCGATCACGATGTCGTACGGCTCAACGGCCTCTGTTGAATTTTGAGTGGGTGACGCGGGTTCTGGGGTGCCGGGCCCTTGGGGTCAAGGGCGGGCGCAGCCCGGCGCACCGAACCCTTGACGCCAAGGGGCCGGCGGTACGCTGGTCCATGGCTGGATCGTGCGTGCCATCTTGTTGGCCAGCGCCACCACCGCGACGTTCTTCGGCCGGCGCGCCAGCAGCTTGTCGAGCCACGGCTCGTGCGCCTTGGCGTGAGTGATGACCGCGCGGGCGCCGTGAATCAGCAGCGTGCGTAGATACGGGTCGCCGCGCTTGCTCATGCCAAGCAGCTTGACCCGCCCGCCGGTGCCGCTCTGCCGCGGCACCAGTCCCACAAAGGCGGCGAATTCCCGGGCGCTGCGAAACGCCCTGGCATCGCCGATCATGGCCACCGCCGCGGTCGCCGTGAGCAGCCCGACGCCGGAAATCGCCATCAGCCTTGTTGCCGACTGGTCTTCCTTCTTCCACGCCGCCAGCTTCTTCTCAATGTCGACGATGTCCCGGTCGAGCACCGCGATGCGTTCGAGTTGCGTGCGCAACGCCTCCAGGACCGGCGCCGGCAGCGTCTGCTCGAGCCGATGCAACTCGGCCGGAATGCGCTCCAGACCCCGTTGCCGACCTTGCGGCAGATCGGCGCCGAACTCGTAGAGCAGCCCCCGCAGCTGCTGGGACTGCATCGAGCGGACCTTGACGAGTTGGCTGCGCATGCGGTGCAACATCAGCACGGCCTGCTGTGCTTCGCTCTTCACGGCCACGAACTTCATGCCGGGTCGCTGCGCCGCTTCCCAGATCGCCTGCGCATCGGCCGCATCGGTCTTGTTGCTCTTGACGAACGGACGCACGAACTGCGCAGCGATCAGGCGCACCTCGTGCCCCATCGCGGCAAACTTACGCGCCCAGTAATGCGCGCTGCCGCACGCCTCCATCGCAATCAACGCCGGCTCGCGCGTGGCGAAGAACTCCGCCACCTGCACGCGCT
Organism: Rhodocyclaceae bacterium; assembly: GCA_035444405.1. Lineage (GTDB taxonomy): Bacteria > Pseudomonadota > Gammaproteobacteria > Burkholderiales > Rhodocyclaceae > DAOMOP01. The sequence continues at coordinate 17,727 of DAOMOP010000045.1, read as the reverse complement.
TCAGTTGCCGACGATGGATTTCGCCCGTCTCCATGTCCACCCAGTGCACTTGAAAAACCCGCTTTGCCAGGTCCAGTCCGAATGTCGTAAGCTTCATGTGGAGCTCTCCTTACCGCTTGTGGTTGCTAATTGCGCCACCACTTTGGCACTTCGATGCCGTTCGGTACAGCGAGGGCTCCTTCCTTTTCATGCGTCCCCCGACCGCACTTCGGCAGGAGGGAGGCGTCCATTACATCTCCGTGAAACAAGTTGAACGTGGAGGCCAGTATCGTCGGCCGAGGCCGACGCCACCATGACGCATAGCTTACAAATCCGTCAGCCGCGGGTTTGCCGCGACAAACACGAAAAAAAGCGGGCCGAACGGCCCGCCGCGCCAGACGCGAACGCCCGGCGAGTTACTTCACCGCGACCTTTCCGACCATGCCGGCTTCCATGTGCCCGGGGATCAGGCAGGCGAAATCGACGGTGCCCGGCCGCTCGAACTGCCACACCAGCCCGCCGCGCTGGCCGGGGCCGAGGGTCAGCATGTTCGGCTCGGCGTGCTCCATTTCGGGCATCTTGCGCATCATCTCGGCGTGGGCCTTAAGCTCGCCCACGGTGCCGATGACGATTTCGTGCTTCATCTTGCCGCTGTTCTTGACGAAAAAGCGGACGGTCTCGCCGGCCTTGACCGTGATCTCGCTCGGCGAATAGCGCATGGAGTCGTCCATCACCAACTCGATGGTGCGGGACACCTTGGCCGGATCGCCCGGCCGTCCGGCGTTCGTCGCGTGACCGCCATGCTCATCCCCGTGCATGGCGGACATGTCGTGCCCCCCTTGCGCGCCGTGATCGCCATGCATGTCATGGCCGCCCGCATGGTCGCCGCCGGCGATGGCCAGCGAGGAAAACAGGGTGAGAAGAAGAATGGGAAGGGTCTTTTTCATCATCGTCGGTGCCTCATGGTTGGGGTTGAAAAAACGCTTCTGGAATCGGTCGCCGATACGTGGCCGACGCACGGCATTCAGAACCACATCCGCACGCCAGCGACCACGCGCGGCGTCTTGGTCCGCTCGCCCTCGACGCGGGCCAGATCGGCGGTTTCACCGAACTTGCCGGCCCATTCGAAACCCACGTAGGGCCCGAACTGGCGGGTGAATTCGTAGCGCAGGCGCAGCCCGGCGGCGACCTCGGAAAGCCCGCTGCCGATGCCCAGCGCCTCGTCGCGCCGGCCGTACAGGTTCGCCTCGATGCGCGGCTGCAGGATCAGCTTCTGGGTGAGCAGCAGTTCGTACTCGGCGTCGAACCGCAACGCGGTCCGTCCGCTCTGGCCCACGTAGGCGAACGCTTCGACCTCGAACCAGTAGGGCGCCAGCCCCTGGACGCCGAAGGCGAGCCAGCCGCGATCCGGACCCAGGCCGCTGTCGTAGCGCACGCCGAGTTGGGCGTCCCAGTAGCTGGCGATCGCATGGCCCCACAAGAGCTCGGTGCGTCCCTCCTGCAGACGACCGTCGACGGCCTCGCCTTCGGCCTTCACCACCAGGCGGTCGTAGTCGCGCCCGTACCATCCCTGCAGGTCGTAGCCGACCCCGTTCTCGTCGCGGCTGCGGACCGACTCCAGTCGGTCGACGAGAAGGGAGCCGAAGCGGTGCTCGTCCGACAGCCGCGGCCGTGGGATGGCGCCGAAGTCGGCACCTTCCGCGTAGGCGTGGGGATCGCGCGCATCGGCGGGCGCCTCGCCGCCGTGCATCGAACCATGCTGCATCCCCGCCATGGCACCGTGATCCATCGTCGGCGCATCGGCACCCGCGCCCTCCGCGGCCGCGGTCGACAGGTTCGCCGCCGCCAATGCCGCCACACCTGCCTGCAGGTAGCTGCTCATCCCGATTCTGCCCCGCCTCATGACACCACCACCTCGCGGAACATGCCCGCATCCATGTGGAACATCAGATGGCAGTGCCATGCCCAGCGGCCGAGGGCGTCGGCGGTCACCAGAAAGCTCACGCGCTGGGCGGGCTGGACGGCAATGGTGTGCTTGCGCACGAGGAAGCCGCCGTCCGGTGTTTCCAGCTCGCTCCGCATGCCATGCAGGTGCATGGGGTGGGTCATCATGGTGTCGTTGTGCAGGATGACGCGCACCCGTTCGCCGTAGCGGAGGTGCACGGGCGTGGAGCGGCCGAATTCGAGCCCGTCGAATGACCAAGTATAGCGCTCCATGTTGCCGGTCAGATGCAGCTCGATCTCCCGTTCCGCGCCGCGCGGGTCGATCGGACCGCCGACGGTCTTGAGATCGGCGTAGGTCAGCACGCGGCGACCGTTGTTGCGCAGTCCGACCCCGGGATCATCCAGATTGGTGCGCGGCGTATCCACCCGCATGTCGACGCTCGGGCCGTATTCGGTACGGGCATGGCGGACACGGGTACTCGCCGCAGCCAGCGCCGCGCCCCCGGCCATGGCGTGGCCCCCATGCCCCATCGCGGAGTGGTCTATCTTCGAGTGGTCCATCGGCATGTCGTGCGCCATCTGCGCCATATCGTGCTGCATTCCGCCCATGCCCCCATGGGCGCCGTGATCCATGCTGCCCATCATGTCCGCCATGCTGAGCCACTCGGGCTTGTCGAGCGCGGGCACCGCCGCGGCCATCCCCTCACGCACCGCCAGTGTACCGCGGGCGAAGCCGGTGCGGTCCATGCTCTGGGCGAAGACGGTGTAGGCCTCGTCGCGCGGCGTGACGAGCACGTCCAGGGTCTCGCCGGGACCGAAGCGGAACTCGTCCACGGTCACGGGCTCCACGTTCTGGCCGTCCGTTTGCACCACCGTCAGGGGCAGCCCGGGGATGCGCACGTCGTAGAAGGTGTTGGCGGCCCCGTTGATGAATCGCAGCCGCAGCTTCTCGCCGGGGCGGAAGAGGTCGGTCCAGTTGCCGGCCGGCGTCCGGCCGTTCATCAAGTACGTGTAGGTGTGCGCCGAGACATCCGCCAGATCGGTCGGGTTCATGCGCATCTTGTTCCACATCGCGCGCTTGTCGACCGCCGCGCTCCACCCCTGGCGGGACACGTCGCGGAAGAAGTCGCCGAGGGTGAGCTGGTTGAAGTTGTAGTAGTCGCTCTGCGCCTTCAGCTTGGAAAAGACGCGCATCGGATCCTCGTCGGTCCAGTCGGAAAGCTGGATCACGAAGTCACGGTCGGCGCGGACGGTCTCGCCTTCGGCGGGCTCGACGACGATGGCGCCATACATGCCGGTCTGCTCCTGCATGCCCGAATGCGAGTGGTACCAGTAGGTGCCGCTCTGCTCGACCTTGAAGCGGTACGTGAAGGTCTCGCCCGGCGGAATCCCCGGAAAGCTGATTCCCGGAACACCGTCCATGGCAAAAGGCAGGATGATGCCGTGCCAGTGGATGGAGGTGGGTTCGGCGAGGCGGTTGGTGACACGGATGGTGACCGTCTCTCCTTCCTTCCAACGCAGCGTGGGTGCCGGGATGGAGCCGTTGATCATCGTCGCCGTCTGCACTGCCCCGGTGAAATTGACTGGTCCACTGTCGATGACAAGATCGAATTCGTTTCCACTGAGCACCTTCGCCGCCGCGGGCGGCGCGGCCAGCGCAGCGGTTGCCTGCAGCCAGGGCGCGAGGCCAGCCACGACGCCGCCGGCCGCCAGCCCCTTGACGAAGGTGCGCCGCGACATCCCGGGCAGCGACACCACGGGTGAGCGTGATTTCATTGTTGTGCTTTCTCCTCTGTTAGGGCATACGAGGGCGCCTTGAGGGGGCATCCCGACGGCAATGATGTCGCGGAAAGGCTAACTGCGCCCTGACCACCGCATTACATTGCTGTCAGCTTGGAAGTGGCCCGCGATCGCGGATGCAGAATCGGTCGGCCTTGACGTGTAAAGGAGTGAAGACCCGTGAAGATTCTGATGATGAAGAAAATCGCTTCGCTGCTTGGCGCCGCCCTGCTCGCCACCACCGCGCTCGCCGCGGCCGACCTGCCCAAGGTCGAAGCCGAGGTACGCCGCGTCGACACCGCTGCGAACAAGATCTCGCTCAAGCACGGCGCGATCCCCAATCTGGACATGCCGCCGATGGCGATGGTGTTTCGGGTGAGCGATCCGGCGCTGCTCGAGAACGTCAAGGCCGGCGACAAGGTGTTCGTCACCATCGACCATGTCGACGGCGCCTACACCGTGTTGTCGATCGAGCCGCAGCGGTAGCGACCCGGATTCGGGCAGACCTGGCGTTGCCCGAAGCGAAAGGCGGCCGGCGGCCCGGACGGGACGTCCGGACCGCCGGCTGCCGTGCTCGGTTGTCGTCAGGGCAGGTAGCGGGACTGGATCAAGTGTGCCACCCGGGCCACCTCGTTGCCCTGCATCGTGATCGTGCGGCCATCCCTGGTCTGCATCACTTGCCCTTCCGACATGTGAAACTCGCGCCCGAGCGCGCTCTCCATACCCATGCTGCCGTCCTTGAATACATGCACGATCGAGCCGTCCTTGAGCTCGACCGACTCCTTGACGGCACGGTCGGTAGCCGCATGGGCCGAGATAGCGATCAGCGAGAGGGCAGCGACGATGGCGGTTTGCTTGAACATGGTTGGCTCCTGTGTGTTGCCTGGCTTGGTAAGTTGACTTTCGGCTGCTCTCGTTCGAGCGACCTTGGGCACATCTTAGGGAGCCGCCCCCGACACCGACGTGACACGCCAGTTACATGTATTTCATGTATGCGTAATGCTGCCGTCAGGCAGCATCCAACCTTCGCGACGGAATTCGGCGTGGCGCTCGCCGACATCGGGCGCGGCAACACGGACGGCCCGGCTCCGCCTGCATTGCTGGCGAACCCGGGCCGTCGGATCTCATGCGACCGCGGAGTGCGTGGTTCCGCTCCGCCCGCCGAAGGCGGGTATCACCACCGCGCCGCGATCAGAACTTCACTTCCGCTGCAAGCCACAGCTTGGTCGTATCGACGAAGGGGCCGTCCTTCGCGTCATAGCGTGCGGCCTTGAACTCCAGCGCGTAGTGCTCACCGAACGCCTTGCGCGCCATCAGACCCCATTCGCTGCCGTAGTCATTCCCACCGCGATCGGCGCGGTAATCGCGATACACTGCCAGCAGGTTCACTCCCATCGCCTTGCCACTAACGGAAACAGAGGTATCACGCAGGCCGTCGGCGGGCGTGACGAGGAACTGGTCGGCCCAGCCGTTGTGCGCATGTAGCGTGGCCAGCCGCGTCTCGAATCCCTTGCCGGCACGGCGATCGCTGCCGAGCCGTTCGTGCGCGACGGTGGCCGTCACATCCGAGTATGTCGCCCCGAGCGCAAGCAGGCCGTAATCGGCGCGGTAGCTACCCGGAAACTTCGCGTAGTCCTCCTGACGCGCAAACTCGGCCGTGTAGTGCAGCCGTGTCGCACCGGCCAGCGCATGACCGCCGTTCAGGCGCAAGCCCAGGGTCTTCGTGGACGAAGCCGGCGCATCGCTGCCGTAGTCGAGCAGATAACCGTAGCCGGTGATCGTTCCGAACGGCAGTCCCGCGTAGTTCACATTGAGCAGATGGTGATCAACGTTCTTGTCGTCGATGTCCTTGAACACGCGATTGACGCGATCGACGAACACGTAGTTGATCGTCGTATCGGGAATCGACCGATTGACCACTCGCAACGCGTCGAAGGTCTGCTCCTGCTGACGGAATCCGACGTTGCCGACGAAGCGCGCGTTGTCGAAGATGATGCGCTGACGACCGAGCGTGAGCGTGGTGTCGGGGATTCGCGAGTAACCGAGCGCGGCCTGATTGACGCGCGTGAGCTTCGGATCGGCCACCACCGAGTAGCGGGTCTTCGCGTTGCCGCCCGGGCCACTGTTGTAGCGCTCGGCGCCGATCGGCTGCGTGGTGCTGAACTCGACCAGCGCCGACGCACCGAAGTATTCCTGCGTGCGGTAGCCAAGGCGCAGGCGCAGCGTCGAGGCATGCGCATCCTTCAGCCCGTTGTCCTGGTCCACGAGTTCGTAGCGGTAGCGGGCGTCGAGCAACGGCTTGCCCGAGACCAGCGCATCGGTAATGGCGTCGGCCGCCTGCGAGGCGCCTGCAGCGACGAACGGGACCGCAAGCGCCGCGGTCAAGTGCCCAAGCTTCGATTTGATTCGCATGATGTGCTCTCCCTCATGATTTGCTTATCGGCGCAGGCGCCGAAGCGCCCACGCGCGGCCACGAATCGCCCTCTCCCGTGGCGACTCGCGACCATCTGGGATCAGAAGGGATCAGAACAGGTGGCTGATGCCGAACCCGACGGTGTTGATCGACTCACCGCGGAACGGTGCTGCGCCCGCGCCATCGATCGGAAACTCGCGCCAGTTGAAGCGCGCGGTCTGGTCATCGTTGGTGACACGCCCATAGCCTCCGTAGAGGTGCGTGCGCTTGGAGAGCGAGTGCATGAGGCCGATCGTATAGCCCTTGCCGTCGCTGTCCGACGCATCGACGTCCGCCTTGACGTAGCCGAGCATGACATGCGTGGCCGGCGCAACCATGACCTTGGCGCCGACGTTCCAGACCTTGTCGGTCGCGGCCGAAGCGCCCGACGCGTCCACGCGCGCGTTCTGCCACGAACCCATCACGGTAACCATTCCGAAGTTGTAGCTCGCACCGAGGAAGTGCTCGCGCTGGTCGGTGCTCGTGCCGCCGATATTCGAGATGCCCTGGAACACGTAACCGAGGCGCAGCGGGCCGGTCGTGTACTCGAGACCGACCGACGAGAAACCTTCACGCGGGCTGTTGTCCTGTTCGCCGAATCCGTAGGCAAGCGACGTCTTCAGACCGCCGAACGCAGGCAGCTTGTACTCGACAGTGTTGTTGCGCCGCGAGGCCGCATTCCACCCCGTGTTGATCGAGGCGCCGACACCGGCGGCCGCGATCCCGCGCGTCAGGCGCTGATACGCGCTGAAAAAGTGCGCCATGCCGGGATCGAAGTAGTAACTCTGGAAATAGCCGGCCGGCTGGATGCGTCCGGCGATGATCTGCCCGAAGTTGCCGGACAGGCCGACATAGGCCTGGCGCGTGGTCGTCAGCCCGACGTTCTGGTCCATCGGAATCGAACCGAACTGGAAATCGAAGATGGCCTTCAGGCCATTGCCGATATCCTCGCTACCGCGGAACCCGAGGCGGGCACCGTTCTCACCGCCGGAATCGACACCGGTGACGCGATGTCCGCTGCCCCAGGTGTTCTTCACATACATGTCCGCGACGCCATACACGGTCACGTTCGATTGCGCCGCCGCCGGTAGCGCGATCATTCCGGCGACCGCCAGCACGATCAGCTTCTTCTGCATGGACTTCTCCTCGAATTTGACGTTGGAACCGGCACGAAGGCACCGATCCGACTGACCCACCGCGCGGGTCGTCGAGGGGATTGTCCGAACACCGTTGCAGGCGAAACAGGCACGCGGCGAAGTTGCCAGCGATCGGGAATGGAAAGGTGGCACGAAGTCGGGAGGGTGTTGCGTCAAAGCAACAGACGGGCCCGATGAACGCCCGGATGCTCCGCTTGCGACCGGCCATCATGGCCGCAGCCGTGCCCCTGCGGCCGGCCGGCGCAATCACGAACACGTGGCAGCAAACCGTCGCCCGTTTCCACGCGTCGGCGGCGGCCGCTGGCAACCGCGTTATTGAAATGTAATCCAGCCGTCAGGTTTCCGTCGGCCCTTCCAGTGCATCATCGATTTGAAACCGGGTGCTTCCCGCCAACCACACGCGACGACGGCAGAGCTCGAGCGATACCGATCTCAACGTCATGGGGGAGACGGATAGGCCATGCAAGCACATGACCACCGTGGCGGCGCGAGCAAAGCAACGCGATCGCCGAGTTCGGCGACGCCTGCCGCGACGGCGCGGCGCCCACGCCAACCAACATTGTGCGGCACGGCCAGAACGTGTACGCGCCATCACAGGACTGAAGCACCTGGCTCGCAACCGATGGATCGAACGGAGGACATCATGGATCTCAAGGTGAAAGACGTCGTCTGCGGCATGGAAGTCAATGCCGACAGCTTCGCACATGAATATGTCGGAACGACGTATGCATTCTGCTCGGCGCAGTGCCGTGACCGCTTTCTCGCGCACCCGCATCTGTTCATCGGCCATGCGGGCCGACCGGCCCCGAAGCAGGAGGGACGCGTTGTCCTCAAGCACCGCAGCTTCGATCTCGGGATACCCCTCGATGCCGGACAGGCGCGCACCGTCATCGAGCATGTCGGGGCATTGATGGGTATCGAGGCGATCGAGGTCGCCGGCCGCAGGGTCAAAATCATCTATGACCTGCTGCAAGTCACCGCCGAGCAGATCGAGACCGAACTCGAGGCGGCCGGCGCGAAACTCGGCAACGGCTGGGGCGCCACCCTGAAACGGGGCTTCGTTCATTTCACGGAGGAGTGCGAGGTGGGTCACCTCGAAGTCGGACCGCGCTTCGGCAGCCGCCGCGGACCCGGGGCGCCATCCTGCCACGGGTAAGGCTTCGAGCCGTTCGCTCTCGACAAACGGCGGCGCAAGTACGGCAGCGGCGAATACTGCCACATCAAGCGCGTTGGATCGGATACGCGGTCCGTCATCGCAGGCACACCTCAGGCCTCGTTCGCGCCGCCGTCGCCGCCGTCAGTGTCGTTCGTCATTGGCTCCGCGGCGGCTTCCGGTTCACGTCGGGCCCTTCCAACATGAGCCAGGTGGCGATCGCGGGACACGCGATCACGAGCGCTACGATCAGGATCGTCCACCATGTGAGCCCAAACAGCCAGACGAGAACCACCACGGCGAACAGGCCCAGAACCATACAGGACCAGAACAGGCGCAACAGGCGGGTCCGCGCCGCGCCTTGATCGGCCGGTTTCGTGGATCCACTCGATTTTAATCGGGGTCGCAGGTAGGTCATCGTTGCACTCCACGAGCGCGGGTTTCGCTTGCCCTGGCATCAGTGCCGGAGCTCGCGCTCAAACCGTGGTCACGGCCCGGGTGCGCGAGACTCGCACTTCCGCAGGGCTCCGGCCACATCAATCGCCCCAGCGCCGCCGCAGGAAGTTGTACACCGGCACATAGGCGAGACCCGCATAGACGCCGTACAGGAAATTCTCCACGAGGCCGAGCGCGAACGTGAGCCAGCTCAACCACTTGAACCCCGGAAGCACCTGCTCGAGAAACGCATTTTGGAATCTGCAAATTGAGCGGCACACGCACGCGCTTAAACACCCGCCCGGCCAGATCGAACACGGACCCGTGACACGGACCCGTGACACGGACCTCAGGCTCGCGAAGTACGGCACGATTGCTGCCATGCTGCCCGCCCCGTCGGCGAACGACGTGGCGACCAGCAAGCGCCATCCCTGCGGATCGGGAAGGCCCTGAAATGTTTGTCCGGGGATCCGCATCGACCTGTCTCCTGCGCCTGCGACCGCCTCGATTTCTCACATCACGAAATCTGCGCGGGCGGGGATACACTCGGCCGGATTCACCTCCGAGCGCTTGCGAGACGCCAGCCAGACCGTCGCGCACTCGGGGTGCGGAGTACGTTGGCCGGTCCGGGTGAGTGCTCCACCCGGGCCGGGCGCGCACCGCTCACGCGTCAGGGCAGGTAGCGAAACTGCACCAGCTGGTTGGCACGAGCGACCTCATTGCCCTTCATCGTGATGGTGCGGCCATCCGTGGTCTGCATTGCCTGGCCGTCGACCATGGGTACCGCGCGTCCGAGGGGGCTCTCCATGCCCATCCGGCCGTCCTGGAACACATGGACGACGGAGCCGTCCTTGAGCGCGACCGACTCCTTGATGAAGCTGTCGGTGGCGGCCTGGGCCGAAAGGGCGATCAGGGAGACGGCGGCGACGATGGCGGTTTGCTTGAACATGATTGGCTCCTGTGTGTTGCCTGGCTTGGTGAGTTGGCGTTCGGCCGCTCTTGTTCGAGCGACCTTGGACACATCTTAGGGAGCCGCCACCGACACCGACGTGACACGCCTGTTACATGTAATTCATGTACTCGTAATGCTGCCGTCAGCAACGTTCGGCGATCCATTGCGAGCCGGCACGGATCACACCCGCCGCCGCGCACGCGGTTCGCGATCGCAGCGGCGCACGGGCCGGTGACGAGGGTCATCGAGCGCGCGGGACAGGCGACGCCGTCGCGACCCGGTCGGCATCCGCCTGAGGTGCCGCGGCGCCGTGGCAGGCACAGCTGTCGCCATGGGCAGCGGCGACGAGCTCGTGCAAGATCCCGCACTCGGCCGCGACGTGGGGGCCGTGACACATCGCCCGCAGCGTCGCGAGCTGCCGCTCGAGCGTCTGCAGGCTCGCGAGCCGCACACGCACGCGCTCGAGCTGCTCGCCGACCAGCGCGTCGATGTCGCCGCAGTCGGCCTGCGGTCGGTCGACGAAGTCGAGCAGGCGCTCGATCTGCGCCAGCGGCATGTCGAGGGCACGACAGTGGCGGACGAAGGCGAGCCGCTCGACATGCTCCGAGCTGTAGGCGCGATAGCCGTTCGCGGCGCGCCCCGGAGCGGGCAGCAGCCCGATCTTCTCGTAGTAGCGAATCGTCTCGACGTCGGCGCCGGTCGCCTGTGCCAGTTCTCCAATGCGCATGGGCCACTCCCGCTGCTTGTTCATTCATCAAGGATTACGAGGTTGACTCCGTAGTCGCTCCAGGGTTTTCAATGGCAGCATGAAATCTGCTGCCGGGAGGCCTCGATGCCGGGATGCTGTCACGACGGCTGCACTACCGCGACTGCGGCGACCGATGCGCGCTACCGCAGGGTGCTGTGGATCGCGCTGTGGCTCAATGCCGCGATGTTCGTCGTCGAGATCGCCGGCGGACTGCGCTCCGGTTCGGTGTCGCTGCTCGCCGACGCGATCGACTTCGGCGGTGATGCCGCCAACTACGGACTGTCGCTCGCGGTGCTGTCGATGGGACTCGCGCCGCGCGCACGCGCGGCGCTGGTCAAGGCTGCGACGATGGGCGCCTTCGGCCTGTTCGTGCTCGCGAAGACGGGCTGGGCGACCATGCAGGGCGTGCCGCCCGAGGCGGTGACGATGGGGCTCGTCGCGCTGCTCGCGCTCGCCGTGAACGTCGGCGTCGCAGTCATGCTGTTCGCGTGGCGCGACGGCGACGCGAACCGTCGCTCGGTGTGGCTGTGCAGCCGCAACGACGCGATCGGCAACGTCGCCGTCGCGGCCGCCGCACTCGGGGTGTTCGGCACCGGCAGCGCGTGGCCGGACCTCGTCGTCGCCGCAGTGATGGGCGGCCTGGCGATCTCGGCGGGCGTGAACGTCGTACGACAGGCGCGCGGCGAACTTGCGACCGCACGAATCGCTGCAGCTGGCCGATAGTGACGCCGTGCCGGCGATGCGAGCGACCGCGCCCGCGCCCGCTCCCGCAGCGCACCCTGCGGCGCCCGCGCTTTCCGCTCAGCGATAAAGCCGATCGCCAACCCGCTCCTGCAGCCCGCGATACAGGTGTGCAACCTGTTCGCCGTAGCCGTTGTACGGGAGCGTCGGCTTGACTTCGGGACGCGCGAAAAAGCCCACGTCCGACGTCGATTTCAGGAACTTCTCGGTCGCCTGGCTCCAGCGCGGATGCGCCACCTCGGGATTGACGTTGGCCCAGAAGCCGTACTCGCGGCCCTGCACGGTTTCCCAGAACGTCGCCGGCTGCTCGTCGGTGAAGGTGATGCGCACGATGCCCTTGATCGACTTGAAGCCGTACTTCCACGGCACCACCAGGCGCAGCGGCGAGCCGTTCTGTTGTGCGAACGGCTTGCCGTAGGCGCCGGTGGCCAGCAGCGCCAGCTCGTTGCCCGCCTCGTCGATGGTCAGGCCCTCGACGTACGGCCACGGATACCACGACGCACGCTGTCCGCTGGCGAGTTCGGGCTTGTGGAAGGACTCGATGCGCAAGTACCTGGCGTGGGACAGCGGCCGGGCCAGCGTGACCAGCGCCTGCAGCGGAAAACCGGTCCACGGCACGACCATCGACCACGCCTCGACGCAGCGCAGCCGATAGACGCGCTCCTCGAGCACCATCCGCGCCAGCAGATCGTCGATGTCGAGCTCGAACGGCCGCTCGACCGCGCCGTCGATGCGGAGCGTCCACGGACGGATCGGCAGCTCGCGCGCCTGTTGCCAGATTTCTTTCGACGAACCGAACTCGTAGTAGTTGGTGTAGGTCACGAAGACCGCCTCGTCGGTGACCGCCCCGGCGGGCACGAATTCATCTCGGCGCCGCGCCGGATAGAGGCCCGTCGACGGGTCGCCCGCGGGCGGGCCTTGCTGGGCATGGCTGCGCCCGGCCCACAGGCTGCCCGCCGCGGCGACCGCGATCCCGCCCGCCGCCGCCTGCACCAGCCGGCGCCGGTTTCGGAAGAGGTCCTCGCCGCTGGCCCGATGTTCGGGGATCTCCCAGCTTCGCTTGCGTCTGATCAACATCGTCTTTCGTGCTCCACTGCGTCGTTGCCCACCGCCCCGGCTGCGCAAGTGCAGCGTCGGGGCGCCCGTATCGGATTGCGTGCCGATCAGGCTATCGCTTGCCGATGAAGCACGAACGAAGCGCGCTTGAAGATTCGGTAAAGACCGCACGCGGCTCACGCATCCGGCAGGCGGCAGCGAAAGCAGGTCCAGCCGTCGCGGCTCTCGGCTTCGACCCGGCCGCCATGGGCCTCGACCAGGCCCTTGACGATCGCCAGTCCGATCCCGGAACCGCCGCGTGCGCGCGAACGCTACTTTTCGCCGCGATAAAAGCGCTCGAACACGTGCGGCAGGTCGGCCGCCGCGATGCCCACTCCGCTATTGCCGATCGCGAGACACCACTGCCCGTCGCGGCGCTCGGCGGCGAGGCGCACGCGCCCGCCGGCCGGCGTGAACTGGATCGCGTTGCGCAGCAGGTTGCGCACGACCTGCGCGAGCCGGTCGGGGTCCGCGCTGACCTGTGCGGCCTCCGGTGCCACCGCGAGCGCGACCTCGAGCCGGCGCGCTTCGAGCTCGCCGCGTTCGAGCGCGAGCGCTCGGCCCAGCAGCGCGCGCACGTCGACCGCCTGGCGCCGGATGCGCAGCCCGGCCGCATCGACCTCGCTCAGCGCGTGCAGGTCGTCGACGAGGCGCTGCAGCCGCAGCAGCTCGTCCTGCAGCATGTCCAGCGTGTCACGGCTGGGTTCGATCACGCCGTCGGCAAACGCCTCCATGTAGCCGCGCAGATTCGTGAGCGGGGTGCGCAGCTCGTGGGCGAGATCCGCCACCATGCGCCGGCGCAGCGCCTCGATGTGCTCGAGGCTGTCGGCCATGCGGTTGAAGGCCTCGCCGAGGTCGCCGAGCTCGTCGCCGCTGACGACCGGGACACGCGCATCGTAGTCGCCCGCGGCCAGCCGTCGCGTCGCCTGCTGCATCGCCCGCAGCGGCGCGAGCACGCGGCGCGTGAGCAGAAACGACAACAGCACGGCGAGCACGGCGGCGACGATGCTCGCACCGAGCAGGTAGCGCCGCACCGCGTCGACGAACATCGCGTGCGTGCGCGCCGGCGAAATGTCGTACTCGGCCATCAGCGCGCGGAAATAGTCGGCCGCGAGCGTGTCGATCGCGACCCACACCACTCCCATCGCCAGCGCAATGACGGGCAGATTGACGACGAGCAGCTTGGTCAGCAGGCGGTTGCGCATCGCGGCCGACCCTAGGCCGCATCCGCGCGCGCCTCGACGTCGGCGTCGAAGCTGTAGCCGACGCCGCGCACGGTGCGGATCAGCGCCGGCGCGGCGGGGTCGCGCTCGATCTTCTGGCGCAGCTTGCCGACATGGACATCGATCACGCGATCGACCACCACCGGACTGTGTTCGTAGATCAGCTCGATCAGCGCTTCGCGCGACAGCACCCGGCGCGGCGCCTGCATCAGCACACGCAGCAGGCGGAACTCGAAGTGTGTGAGCGCGACCTCCTCGCCATCGCGCGTGACGCGGTGGCGTGCCGCATCGAGCTCGATGCCACCGCCGCGCAGTACCTCCGGCACGTCGCCGTACGGGCGTTTGGGCTGGCTGCGGCGCAGGATCGCCTTGACCCGCTCGACCAGCTCGCGCGGCGAGAAGGGCTTGACGACGTAGTCGTCGGCACCGAGCGTGAAGCCGGCCACACGGTCGATCTCGTCGCGCTGGGCGGTGAGGATCAGGATCGGCACGTCCGAGGAGCGGCGCAGCTCGCGCGCGACCTGCCAGCCGTCGATCTCGGGCAGCAGCAGGTCGAGAATGACGAGGATGGGACGGTGCGTGCGCGCGCAAACCAGCGCTTCACGTCCGTCGCCGGCGATCACGGTGTCGAAGCCGGCGTTCTCGAGATATCGTCGAATCAGGACCGCGATGTTCGTGTCGTCCTCGACGATGAGAATACGCCCCCTCGATGCGCTCATCGCAACGCCCCTGCAAGCACGGCCGCAGCCGAAGGCGGCCGAATGCCGCCGACCGGCGCGACGTTGTCATCAGGCGATTGTTGCAGATGCGTGCGACGTGCGAAAGCGTCACGGCGCCCGCGTCGCCCTGTCGACGCGCGGCTTCGTGCGTTTCGCCGCCTTGCTCGGCGTCCACCAGGCGTACCCGCCCGCCAGGGCACCCGCGGCAAGCGCGGCCGCTGCAGGCCAAGGCGCCGGCAGTGCCAGCAACGGCAGCGCGAGGCGCGACCACAACGGCGGCCAGGCGTAGCGTTCGACCAGCACCTGAGCGCCGTTGAGGCTGTCGGCGTCGACCGCGAACCACAGGCTGCCGAGCGGCTGCCACGGCGACAGGCCGGACACGGCGGCCGATGCGATCAGCGCCAGCATGGCGAGTCCGGCTGCCAGCAGCGACAGGCCGAGTATTGCGAGCATCCGACGCATGTTCATTCACCCTCGCTTGTTGCGACCGCGGAGTGCGGTCTCCACCGGCACACGAGGCGACACGCAACGCGGCATCGGGCCCTGCGCGGGCGAGCGGCCGCCGCTGTCGCCGTGCCGGAGCGCGATCTCAGCGCTGGTCCTCCATCATCTTCTTGCCCTCCTCCATCATGTCCTTGCCGTCCATCATCTTCGCGTCGTCGTCCATCGTCTTCTTGTCGTCGTGCGTCGTCTTCTCGCCACTCTCCGTCATCTTGTCGTCGCCCTTCATTGCCTTCTTGTCGTCGTCCATCGTTTTCTTGTCTTCGTGGCTCATGGCGAGCTGCAGCGGCGCTTTCGCCTCCGCCTCGCCGCGACTCGCGGTGGCGTGCGCGTCGAGTGTGGCCCAGGCCCCGCTCGACGCGAACAGCATCGCGACGAGCAGTGCAAGTGACATCGACCGGGTTTGCGTGACCATGGCAGCCTCCTGATACGATCGGCGTGCCGAAGGGGATGGAACGCGACGTGGCGCCCGCCGGCACGCTCCGCGTGCGCCGCCTAGCCGACACGGTAGCGGCCTGCTGGAAAGTGCATGCAACGCGATCGTAAAGAATCGGTAAAGCTCGGCTCGCCCGGCACGGCGGCGCAAGCCCCCGTCGCCCAATGGTGCCGATCGGATCGTCCCGGCTCGCGGGCAGGGTCGCGCTCACGCTAGCTGCCCGGTGCGGAGACCTCGAGGATGACGGCCGTGACGCCGGCGACCTCGTTGCCGGCGGCCTCGACCGTGCGCCCGTCGAAGGTCTCCAGTGCGCGACCTTCGGGGATCGGGACCGGGCGGCCGTAGCGGTTCGCCATGCCGGTCTTGCCATCGTTGAAGATGTAGACGGTGCCACCGTCCTTGGGCTCGACGACCTCCTGCACGTCGCTCGAGGTGACGGCATGGGCCGAAAAGGCGATGGTCGAAGCGGTGGCGACAACGGCGAGTTTCTTGAACATGATGCCTCGTTCATCTGTCTGCTGAACGAAATGGGCATGCGCCGCGCGGCGCAGGTCCGACGGCAGCGCCGGATGCCGGGCCGACGTGTCGAGCACGCCGGTCTGCCTGGTCGTTACAGAGCGAGTTGCATGCCAGCACAACGAAGCCGTCTAAATGCATTATGTTTCATATAGCCTCGAAGCTATTTGTGCGATAGTGCATGTTCGCGCTGAACGTTAAGTGTGACGTTCAGCGTTCGATGTCTTATCGTCACAGCGGTATCCATTTCCCGCGCGTTCGTCATGCAGCCACCTCGTCACAGGCATCGGCGCCATGCGCCTTCTGCACTTCCCGCCCATGCGCCCGGCACCGACCGGCCGGCCCGCTGAGCCGTCGACCGCACGGCGGCGACGCCGCGGCGAATTCACGCCGCACGTCATCGGCTTCGACGACGCGCCCTTCGATCGCACCCACCGTGGCGACGTGGTCGTCGTCGGCGCGGTGTTCGCCGGCAGCCGCCTGGACGGCGTGCTGTCGGGGCGGGTGCGCCGCGACGGCGCCAATGCGACGCGCGTGCTCGCCGGCCTGGTGCGCGGCAGCCGCTTCTATCCGCAGTTGCACGCGGTGCTGCTGCAGGGCATCACGCTTGCCGGCTTCAACGTCGTCGATGTTCACGGTCTGCATGCCGAACTGGGCGTCCCGGTGCTGGTCGTGTCCCGGCGCCGCCCGGACATGGCCGCGATCCGGCGCGCGCTGCTCGAACACGTGCGCGGCGGCGCACGCAAGTGGCGCCTGATCGAGGCGGCCGGGCCGGTTCAGCCCATCGGAGCGCTGTACGTGCAGTGCGCCGGAATGGACCTGCACGACGCGCAGCGGCTGATCGACGCCTTGTGCCCGCACAGTCGGGTACCGGAGCCGCTGCGCGTCGCGCACATCATCGCCGGCGGGCTGACCCGCGGCGAGAGCCGCGGCCGCGCATGATTTTCAGGTTTTGCAGGCGCACAAACGCGGCTAAACTGACTGCAAACACACGAGCCCGGGACTTGGACAACCGCGCCTGACCATGCTTTCGCCCCCACCGATCACCTGCCCCCAGTGCGCGAGCAAGATCTGCCGCAGATCGCGCTGGCGTTCTCACGAGGAGAAAGTCGGGCATCCCGGCATGCACCCGTATCGCTGCAGCGCGTGCTCGCACCGTTTTCTCGCCACCGAGCCGTCGCCCCGCGGGCTGCGCGGATGGATTTCGAGTGCCGGCGTGACGGTGATCGCCGCCGCGCTGCTCACGATCGCGCTGGTCGTCGGCGAAGAAGGCCCCGAGCCCGATGCCGTCGAGACCCTCGAGTTCACCGAGCAGCCGGTCACCGTCACCGCCGAAATATTGAAGGCCGCCGAGCGAGGCGACGCCGAGGCGCAGTTCCGCGTCGCCCGCAATCTGCTCTTCGAGGCGATGAGCGACAAGCGCAAGGGCACCGAGGCCGTCGAATGGCTGCAGCGCGCCGCCGAGAACGGCAGCACCGAGGCGATGGTGCATCTCGGGCGCATGTACCGCACCGGCATCGGTGCGTTGCAGAACTACGACTTGTCGGGGCAGTGGATCGAGCGCGCGGCCTTCGCCGGTGACCCCGAAGGCATGCTCGAGCTGGGCCGCCTGTATCGTGACGGCATCGGCTTCGAGCTCAACCTGATCCTCGCCTACGCGTGGTTCAACCGTGCCGCGGCCGAGCTCAGCACGGACGCCGCGTACGAGCGCGACACGCTGGCCCGTCGTCTGTCGCCCGAGCAGCTCAAGGCGGCGCAGGACCTGTCGACCGCGCTGCACGAGGGCGATGCCGCGCTGAGCGGCGGCAGCGAGCCCCCGCACTGACGCGCGCGCGGATTGCGGCGCTCAGGCGCGCTTTGGCCGTGCCGGCCGAGCGTCCCGGCGACCGTCGCCTTT
>DAOMOP010000044.1:19932-23478 GCA_035444405.1 Rhodocyclaceae bacterium | reverse complement strand
GAGGAAGTTCTGCGGCCCGAGGCAGATGCCCTTGCCGCCGATCACGTCCATGCCGTCGTTGACGCTCTGGCGCGCACGCTCGGTGACGTGGTACTTGACGATCGCCGACACCACCGACGGCTTCTCGCCGAGATCGATCGCGCCGGCGGTCATCACGCGCGCCGCGTCGCACAGATAGGTGTTCGCGCCGATGCGCGTGAGCGCCTCCTCGACGCCCTCGAAGCGGCCGATCGCGGTCTTGAACTGGTAGCGCACGCGCGCATAGGCGCCCACGGTGCGCGCGGTGAGCTTCTGCATGCCGGTGTTCGAACCCGGCAGCGAGATGCTGCGGCCCGCCGCGAGGCATTCCATCAGCATGCGCCAGCCCTCGCCGGCCATCTTCGGACCGCCGATGATGAACTCGAGCGGCATGAACACGTCACGCCCGCGGACCGGCCCGTTCATCCAGATCTCGTGCAGCGGCAGATGGCGCCGGCCGATGTCGACGCCGGGCAGCTCGCGCGGCACCAGCGCGCAGGTGATGCCGAGGTCCTCGACGTCGCCGAGCAGATGCTCGGGGTCGTAAAGGCGGAAGGCGAGCCCGAACACCGTGCACACCGGCGCGAGCGTGATGTAGCGCTTGTCGAAGGTGACGCGCATGCCGAGCACCTCCTCGCCCTGCCACTCGCCGCGGCACACGACGCCGGCATCGGGGATGGATGCCGCGTCCGAGCCGGCCCACGGGCTGGTCAGCGCGAAGGCGGGGATCTCGTCGCCGCGCGCGAGCCGCGGCAGATAGTGCTGCTTCTGCTCGGGGCTGCCGTAGTGCAGCAGCAGCTCGGCGGGACCGAGCGAGTTCGGCACCATCACGGTGACCGCCGGCGCCGACGCGCGTGTCGACAGCTTGGTGATCACCTGCGAGTGCGCATAGGCCGAAAAGCCCTTGCCGCCGTATTCCTTCGGGATGATCAGGCCGAGAAAGCCCTTGTCCTTGATGAAGCGCCACACCTCGGGCGGCAGATCCTGGCGCTGCGCCGACTCCCAGTCGTTGACGATGCGGCACAGCTCCTCGGTCTCGTTGTCGAGAAAGGCCTGCTCCTCGGCGGTGAGCCTGGGCCACGGACAGGCGAGCAGCTTGCGCCAGTCGGGCCGGCCGGCGAAAAGCTCGCCCTCCCACCACACGGTGCCGGCCTCGAGCGCGTCCTTCTCGGTCTGCGACATGGTCGGCAGCGCGCGCCGGAAGGCCCGGAAGATCGGCGCCGTGAGGAAGCGGCGCCGCCAAGTCGCGACGAGAAACGGCGCACATGCCGCCGACCATGCCACCACTGCCGCCCCGATCGCGGCCGGCGCCCAGCCGGCGGCCACGCCGAAACCGAGCAGCCACGCGAATCCGGCCACCGCCCAGGCAAAAAACGGCGCTCGCCCGTAGGCGAGCGCACCTGCCAAGGGAGGGAGGAAAACCAGCAACATCCACGTCATTGTCATCTCCTTTCGTGCGGCCGCCGCGCTTGTCGCACGGCGCGGGTCCGCTTCTTCTTCGCATCGTCGTGTCGCCGAGCGCTCGCGCGCCGCCACGTACCGGCGAAGGCTCACTCACGCAGGGCGCGGCGCGCCTCGACCGGCACGCGGCGTCTGCCGTCGGCGCCTCCGTCTCGCCCGCGGCGGGTGCCACGGGCCGCTTCGTACTCGGGCAGCGGCGCGCGCAGCCCGCCGAGCAGGAACGACATCAACCGCGGCAGCAGGCGCGCCGGGTCGGCATCGTCGAACTTGCCCGCGAACAGCTGCAGCGCGTCGGTGCCGGCGATCGCGTACGAGGTCGCCCCCATCATGAAATGGAAGCGCCACAGGATCTCCTCGCGCGGCACGCCCGGCAGCGAGGCGTACAGCGCGGCGAGAAAGCGCTCGAGCGTCTCGGCGTACTCCTCGGCGAGAAACTGGCGCACGAAGGCATTCGGCTCGGTGTAGG
The DNA here is from genome assembly GCA_035444405.1 of Rhodocyclaceae bacterium. GTDB lineage: Bacteria > Pseudomonadota > Gammaproteobacteria > Burkholderiales > Rhodocyclaceae > DAOMOP01. The sequence continues at coordinate 21,533 of DAOMOP010000044.1, read as the reverse complement.
TGCGGCCGAGCAGCTGCATGAAGGTGCGGCCGCCGTGCTCGGTGTCGGAGGCGAGCTCGAGCGCCGGGCGGAAGAATGCCTCGAGCACGCGGCTGGGCTTGATCGGCCCGCCGGCCGCGGCGGCCTCGACGCGGTCGAGTGCGGCCAGCCGCTGGCGGTTGAGCTCGACCAGGCGGCGCCGGAAGACCTCCTGGATCAGACTGTCCTTGCTGCCGAAATGGTAGTTGATCGCGGCCAGATTGACCGCCGCACGCGCGGTGATCATGCGCATCGAGGTGGCGTCGAGCCCGTGCTCGACGAACAGCGCCTCGGCCGCATCGAGGATGCGGCTGCGCGTTTCGGGGCCATGCTTGCCGGGGCTGGTGCTGGTATTCATGTCGTGTCCGGTGCGGAATGAGACAGCCACTGCTCATTCAAACGTTTGTTTGAATTTTAGCCTGCCTCGTGCCGCTGTCAATGCATTTGTCGATACGCGTCGTTCAGGCGGCGGTCGCGGCGCGTGGCCCGACGGCGGGCTTGTGCCCGAGCAGCACCGCCGCGAGCGCCGGCAGCAGCACCAGCGCGGCGACCATGTTGACGAGGAACATGAAAGCCATCAGCAGGCCCATGTCGGCCTGGAACTTCAGCGCCGACAGCGTCCACGTGCCGACGCCGACGCTCATCGTCGCGGCCGTGAACATCACCGCCGTGCCGCGGCTGCGCAGCGCCTGGAAGAAGGCCTCGGGCAGGTCGTCGCCATGCCTGAAGCGATAGGCCATGCGCTCGTACAGGTAGATGCCGTAATCGACGCCGATGCCGACCGCGATCGCGACCACCGGCAGCGTGGCGACCTTCAGCCCGATGTCGAGCAGCGCCATCAGCGCATTGCACATCACCGCGACGATGGTCAGCGGCAGCACGATGCACAGCGTCGCCCGCCACGAGCGGAACTCGAGGAAGAACAGCGCGCTGATCGCCCCGAACACCAGCACGAGGATGGTCGTCGAGGCCGCATCGACGGCCTCGTTGGTCGCCGCCATCACGCCGACGTTGCCCGACGCGAGCAGGAATTCGAGGCGCTCGGAGCGGTGCTTGGCGCGAAACGCCTCGATCTCGTCGATGACATGGCGGATCGTCGGCCCCTCGTGGTCGCGCGTGAAGACGAGCACCTGCATCGCGCTGCAGTCGGTGTTGAGCAGCCCCGTGCCGGTGTCGACCGGCGTGACCGCCTGCGCGAGGATGGTCGGATTGCGCGACAGCGCGCGCCAGCGCGGATTGCCCTCGTTCCAGCCGGCACTGACGACCTTCGCGACGCCGGGCAGGCCGACGACGCTCTGCACGCCATGCACGCCGCGCATCGTCATCTCGAAGCGGTCTATCGTGTCCATGATCTCGAAGTCGGTGCACGCGCCGTCGACCCCGCGGGTCTGGGCGATCACCGACAGCACGTCGACGCCGATCGAGAACGACTCGACGATCGCCGCCGCGTCGCGGTTGTAGCGCGAATCCTCGTGCAGCTCGGGGATGCCGGCACCGAGGTCGCCGGTGCGCAGCTCGCGCGCCTGCCATGTCGCCGCGGCCAGCACGACCGCCGCCAGCGCGAGCACGATGCGCGCGTTGCG
>DAOMOP010000044.1:12755-19865 GCA_035444405.1 Rhodocyclaceae bacterium | reverse complement strand
GGGAGCCGCATCCACGACAGCAGCACGGGCAGCAGCAGCAGGTTGGTGACGAGCATCAGCGCGACACCGAGGCCGGCGGTGAGCGCGAGCTCGCGCACCATGTCGATCTCGACGCGCATGATCACGAGAAAACCGACCGCGGTCGTCGTCAGCGCCATCGCGCCGGGAATCGCCAGCTTGCCGTACGCGCCGTGCGCGGCGGCGAGCGGGCTCGCGCCGCCGAAGACCTCCAGCCGCCACGCGTGCGTCATCGGCACGGCGTGGCTGACGCCGATCGAGAAGATCAGGAACGGTACGAGGATGGACATCGGGTCGATGCCGAAGCCGATCAGCGGCAGCAGCCCGACCAGCCACACGACCGGCACCATCGCGCACACCAGCGTCAGCGCGGTGAGCCGCACCGAGCCGGTGTAGTGGTACAGCAGCGCCGCGGTGACGACGAAGGCGATGCCGAAGAACAGCACGACGCCGCGCGCGCCGTCGGTGATGTCGCCGATCGCCTTCGCGAAGCCGATGATGTGCACGTCGAGCCCGTCGCGCGCGTGGCGCGCGCGGATGTCCTCGAGCCGGTTGGCGACGGCCTGATAGTCGAGGCGCTGGCCGGTGGTCGGGTCTGTCTCGAGCAGCTCGGCGCTGACGATCGCGCCGCCGTGATCGTTGGCGACGAGCCGGCCCAAGCGCCCCGACTTCAGCACGTTCTCGCGCACCTGCGCGAGCTCCTCGTCGCTGCCCCCGAAACCGGCCGGAATCACGTTGCCGCCGGCAAACCCCTCCTCGACGACCTCGATGAAGCGCACGTTGGGCGTGAACAGCGAGGTCACGGTGGCGCGATCGACGCCGGGAATGAAGAACACTTCGTCGGTGACCGCCTCGAGCGTGTCGAAGAAGGCCTTGTTGTAGATCTCCCCGTCGTGCTGGCGCAGCGCGACGACGATGCGGTTGGCACCACCGAAGGTGTTGCGGTAGGCCATGAAGGTCTGCATGTACTCGTGCTCGAGCGGGATCATCTTCTCGAAGCCGGCATCGACCTTGAGGCGCGTCGCCGAGGCCCCGAGCACAACGGTGATCAGCGCGAACAGCACCAGGAACACGCGACGGTTCGCGAACAGCGCGCGCCCGAGCGCGTCGACGCCTTGCCTGAAGTTCATGTCCGCCCCCTCGATGACGACAATCCGGTGCGACGCCCGGCACTCATGGCTTGCCCGCCGGCGGCACGGCGAGGGCGATGCGCGTCACGCCCTCGTCACCGGCCAGCAGCAGCTCGCCGCCCGCGCGCGGCGCGACGACGGCCGCGAAGCTGTGGCTGGCCGCGGCATCGACCGCGGCGAAACTGCGGCCGCCGTCGCGGCTCGCGAGCACGAGCCCGTTCTGGCCGGCCAGCACCAGCGCGTCGTCGCCGACGACATGGCCGGCGAAGACCGACGCCTGCGTGCCCGACTCGATCTCCTGCCAGCGCTCGCCGGCGCTCGCCGAGCGGAACACATGACCACGCATGCCGAATGCGAGCACCCCGCCGTCGCCGGTCGCGAGCAGGCCGAAGTACGAGCCCGCGTAGGGCGCGTCGAGCCGCCGCCAGGTGGCGCCGTCGTCGTCCGAGCGCAGCATCGTGCCGGCCTCCCCGGCGATCAGCAGCGCTTCCCCGACCCGCGTGATGGCATTGAAGTGCAGCTCCTGGTCGTCGATCTCGCGCTGCACCCAGCTGCGCCCGCCGTCGCGGCTCTCGGCGAAGCGCCCGTACGCGCCGACCGCGAAGCCGTGCCCGTCGCCATCGAACCACACCGCCAGCAGCGGCTCCTCGTCCTCGGGGGCGGCCTCTACGAGCTGCCAGTGCTCACCGCCGTCGTCGGTGCGCACGATCACGGCATCGTGGCCGACCGCGACGCCGTGGCGCGCGTCGATGAACGCCAGCGCGGTCAGCGTCGCCTCGGTCGGCGACGCGGCCGCGCGCCAGCTCGCGCCGGCGTCGTCCGAGACGAAGATGCGCCCGCGCTCGCCGACGCTGACGAGGCGGTTGCCCGCCGGCTGCACGTCGAGCATCAGCAGGTGGCCGATCTCGACGCGGGTCGGCGGCATCGGCGGGTCGGGACGTTCGGAGAACGCGAACAGCGCGGCCGACACCGCAAACAGCGTGAAAACGATTCCAACGGCTCGGTTCATCACTGATCTGACTCCGATCTGTAGCCTCGCTTTGCAGGCGATGCGTCGGAAACCCGGCCCGCGGGCCGGTTCTGGTCGTAAAGGGTCGGCACGCCCACGTCCCGTCTCGACGCGACGACGGCGTGCGACGGGCGGCACCGTCGTACGGACCGACCTCCGGCGCCGCCGCAGGACGGAACACGGCGTGTTCCGGGGCGCGGCCGCCCCGCCAGGCCGGTCGCGGCGCTAGCGCGTACCCCGTTCGCGCAGGCCTGCCGGCGTGAAGCGCGCCGGGCGTGCGTCGATGTTCTGATACACCCTGGCCTCGTCGTTGCGCAGGCCCATCGCGATATAACGGCCCGACTGCAGGTCGTGGTGCACCTCGAGGTTCGGATAGAGCATCGGAATGTCGTACCAGTTGATCGTGTGCAGTTCGGACACACGCCACAGCTGGTCGCGTGCGTCGTACTTGTCGACGACGAGCGCCGACCACGAGTCCTCGTCCAGATGGAAGGTCCGCCGCTGGTAGATGTGGCTGGTGCCCTCCTTCAGCCGCGCCTCGACGACCCACACGCGGTGCAGCTCGTAGCGCGCGTGCTCGGGGTTGATGTGGCCGGCGCGCAGCACGTCGGCCATCCGGATCGTGTTGCCGGTGAGCTTGTAGGCGTTGTACGGCACGTAGACCTCGCGCTTGCCGACGAGCTCCCAGTCGTAGCGGTCGATCGCCCCGTTGTACATGTCGAAGTCGTCGTTGGTGCGCAGCCCGTCGGCGGCCGTGCCGGGGTTGTCGTAGGCGACGTTGGGCGCGAGCCGCACGCGGCGCTGCCCCGGGTTGTAGGTCCATGCCTGTCGCGCGCCGAGATACTCATGCACGAGCAGGATCTGGCCCGCCAGCCGCGCCGGCGCGGTGACCGTCTGCAGGAAGTTGAACAGCTTGTTCGCCTCGATCTGGTCCGGCGACTTCGTCAGGCTGCCGTAGTGGAAGTCGTACTCGTACTCGAAGCGCACCGGCGTGTAGGTGCCGGTGCGCGTCACCGCGGCCTGGCTCCAGTTCATCGCATAGGCCTCGCCGCGGTAGCGGGTCAGATGGTTCCAGATCGCCTGCATGCCGTCTTGCGGGATCGGGAACGGGATGCCGCCGGTCGTGCCGCGCACGGCATTGCCGTCGTCGGCGAGCGCGGCGCGCGTCGCGTTCGCGATCGTCTGGTCGTAGTGCCCCTGCGGGAAGGCCGCGCTGCGCCGCGTCGGGTACACCTTCATCTGCCAGCTCGGGTAGGTCTCGAACAGCGCGATCTGGCCCGCGGTGAGCCTGTCGCGGTGCTGCTCGAGGTTGGACGCGTCGATGACGAAGAGCGGCGCGTCGTCGGCGAACGGGTCGGCATAGTGGCCGCCGGCGACGTGGCCGGGCAGCGGCGTGGCGAGCCCGCCGTCCCACGCCGGAATCGTGCCGGCGGCGTTGCCGGCGCGCTCGGCGCCCATCGGCGTCAGTTCCTGCCCGAGCCGGGCGGCTTCGGTGGCCGACACCTGCGCGAGGGCCGGCACCGTCGCGAATGCGAGCGCCAGCGCGGCTCCGAGCATCGAGAAATTCTTGCGCATGTCGTGTGTCTCCTGGAGGTCTTTCGCTTTCTCAGAATGAGTAGCTGACGCTGACGGCGAGGAAGTCCCGATCGACGAGCGGATTCGTGTGGCTCGCATACGAGGCCGGCTGGCCGGCCGGGAAGCCGGCCGCCGGGCTCGTGACCGGATCCGTGCCGCGGATCTTCTTGCCGCCGAAGAAGGCCGTGTAGGCGATGTCGGCCTGCCAGCTCTGGCGGTAGTTGAAGCCGAGGCCGAGCGTCACGGCCTTGGCGCCCTCGTTGAAGGTGGGGCTGCGCCCGTTCACGTCGTGCGAGAACGCGAGGCGCGGCGACAGCGTCGCGGCGCCGATCGCGTTCGGATAATCGAGCCGTCCGAGCAGCCGGTAACCCCACGAGTTCTTCGTCGCGAAGCAGCCCGAGTCGGTCGAGCCGAACGAGGCGGCCGTCGCCGAGCCCGGCTGCGGCAGGTGGCAGCCCGGCGCGGCGAACTTCTGCCCCGAGGGCAGCTGCAGGCGCGTGTAGCCGACCTCGCCGACCACCACGAGCTGCTCGGCGCCGAGCGTGGGGCCGAAGATATTGGTGGCGGTGACCTGCATCTGGTGCATCTTCACGCGCCGATAGCCGGTGATCTCGGCGCCGTACGGCACCGCCGCGGCCTCGAGCGGGTTGGTGCTGGTGAGCTGATTGCCGATGCCCAGCGCCGCACCGAGCAGCTCGGCCGACGGCAGCTGCAGCGGCTGGTTGCGCCGGTACGAGTATTCGCCCTGCAGCGCGATGCCAGCCGGTCCGGCGGTGTTGAAGCTCACGCCGTACAGCTTGATGTCCTTCGGATAGTCGACGAAGTAGGTGCCGGCGCCGCCGCGCAGCGCCGCGCTCGCGCACGCCGCGTTGGTCGCGTTCACCGCCGACAGCGCGGTCGCCGCGGCGACGTTGCCGCCCAGCACGCCGGCCAGCGCGCCGATGTTGGCGGCCGTGTGCAGCGCGCCGAAAGTCGGGATGTCGAGCGCGGTGCAGCCGGGAATGCCGTTGGCGACCGCCGGAATGCCGGCTGCCGTGAGCGCGCCGGCCTGCATCGCGCCGAGGTTGCTCGAGATCGTGCCGGCCGCCGTGATGCCGCCGCGAAAGCCCGACACGAACGGCGTGCGGCTGTGGTAATTGACGTGGAACAGGCCGATCTCGGTGAAGTTGAGCTGCGGCAGAAAGGCCCGCAGCGCAAGCCCGTACTCGCCGCCATCGCCCGGCTTGCGGTCTTTCGAGCGCGGTGCCCACAGCGCCGCGGTCGGGTGGAGCGGGAACACGCCGAGCGCCCCGTTCGCGTCGTTGCGCCGGCCGAAGCCGGTGAAGGCACGCTCGCCACCGCGGCCGACGAAGTCGTTGGTGCTGAAGAAGGTGCCGACCGGATCGATCCGGGTCTTCTCCCACTGCGCCATCCACACCGCCTCGACCGACACGTTGTCGCTGAGCTCCTGCGAGGCCCAGATCATCGGCGTCGGGATCAGCCCTTCGCGCAGCTCCGAGCCGGGCATGCGCAGGCGGCTCACGTTGACCGGGTTCAGCACGTTGATGCCGTTGAAGATGAAGGTACTCTCGCCCCAGTTGACGACCTGCTTGCCCACACGCACGTTGAGATTGCGCCCGCCGACCTCGAAGGTGCCGCGCACGAAGGCGTCGAGGATCTCGGCGTCGCGACCGATCTCGCGCCGCGCGCGCGAGCCGAGCGCGCCCTTGCTCATGATCGCCTCGTCGTAGAAGTACGACGCACGCAGGAAGGCACCGAAATTGCGGTAGGCGAGCTCGAGGTCGTGGGTGGCCTTGACCGGCGCGGACACGAGCTCGCCGCGCTTGTACGCGAGATTGCCGTCGTCGGCGTTCGGGTCGCGCGAGGTGCCGCCGCTGGTGATGCCGATCAGCGAGGCCTCGCGCGACTCCATGCGCCACAGCGCACCGATCGACAGCGTCGTGTCGAAGCTGCCGGTCAGCGCGCCGTCCGCGCTCTGGAACTCGAACGCCAGCACCGTCGCCGGAGCCGCGAGCGCGAGCGCCACCGCCGCACCGAGCCTGCGAAGCGCGAACGCCGGCCGCCGCACGGCGGCCATCCCGATCTTGCGAGTCATGCGAACTCCTCCCCTGATGTTGCGGTGCCGAATCGGCAACCCGTCTCGTCGTTCGAGCACACGCACGCCCACGAACACGGCTCGGGGGCACGCGTGCGCCAGCCATCATCCCACGCTCCAGCCCGATTGCATATCCCGGTGCACCTCGCGAGGCGCGCCACGCCACCCGGGCCGGCAGCAGTCATCCACGGAGCATGATTCAAACGTTTGTTTGAATCTTACGGCTTATCGCGCCGCTGTCAAGTCGGCGCGGGCCGGCCGGCGCACGACCGCCATCGGCCGACATTTCCGTCGACGGCCCGAGCTGTGAGAAACTCCACGCTGTCCGTCGCAGCCGCATGCCATGGCTGCCGCCGTCGCGACGTGGGCCGTCATCGCCGGGCAGCTGCCGCCCGCGCGCCGGGGCGGGCGCGCGGCCCAGTGGGAGTGGCCGCAGCGACCGCGGGGGCCCGCCACGGCGCGTACGGCCAAACGGAGCACCACGTGATCGATTCAACCGGCGTGAGCCACAGCAGCGACGAATTCGGGCGGCGGCCGTATGCCGGGGTGCTGTCCGAGTGCCGCGAGCTGGTGCGCGAGCGCGCCTGCGCGACGCTTGCGCGCTTGCGCGACGCGCTGCTCGAGGAGCTCGACGCACGCCGCGACAATACCGCCAACGCGGAAGATGCAGAAATGCTCGACGGCTTGCGCACGCAACTGCGCACCGACGGACAGGCGCTCGAGGTGGCCTTCGGCAGCGCCTTCGACGCTGCATTCGGCGAGCTCGCGCGCCAGCATGCGGCGCCCGGCGCCAGCCTGTACGGACGCGACAGTCAGGGCGCGATCGAACTCGCGCTGGTCGACGACCAATCGTTCTCAGAGACACTGACGGTCAAGGGCCAGGCGAGCGTGCTGCAGGGCGCGTGCGAGGAGGAACTGAAGGACCTGCAGCCGCGCGTCGCGCTGATGCTCGGCATCGCCGACCTGAAGGCGGCGGACAATCCGGTCGGCCCCGAAGCGATCTCGGAGGCACTCAAGGAAGCCTGCTGGGCACTGGACTGCCCTCGCCCGGCCAGGACTCTGCTGTTCGAGCAGCTCACGCGCAAGCTTGCTCCGGAACTGCGCACGCTCTATCACGACGTCAACCGGCATCTGGTCGCGCGGCGCGTGCTGCCGCGCATCCGCCACGCCGTTCGCCGCGCAGGCACGACCGATGCGGGCGCAGCACGAGCGCGCGCGCCCGACGCCGCCGACGTGCTCCGACAGCTGTTCGCGCCGCCCGAGGCGCCCGACGGCGGCGCGCT
>DAOMOP010000044.1:754-12745 GCA_035444405.1 Rhodocyclaceae bacterium | reverse complement strand
GGGCGGCCGCCGGCGCCAGCGCCGGCATCGCGCAGGCGATCGGCCGCCTGCAGCGCGGGGAGGCCGACGTCACGCTGGGCGGCGAGCGTTTCAGCATCGACCCGAACGCGAGCGCGACGATGAACGTGCTGCACGGCCTGCGCGACGCCGGGCTCGGCAAGCACGTCGGCACGATCGACGGCATCGTCATCGACGTCGTCGCGACGCTGTTCGATTTCATCTTCGACGACACGCGCGTGCCCGACGCGATGAAGGGTCTGATCGGGCGCCTGCAGTTGCCGGTGCTCAAGCTCGCACTCGTCGACCACGGCTTCTTCTCGAACCGCAACCACCCGGCCCGCCGCTTGATCAACACGATGGCTCAGGCCGCTGCCACCTGGGACGGCGAGCTCGCGCTCGATGCGACGCTGTACCGCGCCGCCGAACCGCTGGTGCTGCGCATCCAGAACGAGGCCTGCGAGGACAGCGGCGTGTTCGCATCCTGTCTGGCGAGCTTCGAGGCCTTTCTCGCCGAGCAGGAACGCCAGGCCGACGAGAAGGCCGCCGCGCTGACCGCACGCCTGGCACAGCGCGAGCAGTGCGAGCTCGCGCGCACCGTGGCCGAAGGCGCGATCGCCGCGTACTGCGCCGACGGCGCGCTGCCGGCGCCGATTCGCGCATTCCTGTCCGAGCACTGGCTGGGCGTGCTCGCGGCGGCCGCGCGCAGCGGGGGCGAAGACGGCGGCCCGTGGCGCGCCGCCGTCGACACGATGGACAGCCTCGTGTGGAGCGTGCGCCCGAAGCGCGGCGCTGACGAGCGCCAGCGCCTCGTGCAGTGCCTGCCGCGCCTGCTCGAAGGCGTGCGCGCAGGACTGGACGCGCAGGAGGTCGCGCCGGCGCGGCGCGAGGCCTTCTTCGCCGCGCTCGTCAAGCTGCATGCGCAGGCGGTCAAGGCCGGCATGGCGAGCCCGGCGCCAGAACCGCCCGAGGCGCCGGCGACGGAGCCCCGGCCGGCCACGAGCCGCCCGAGCTCGGCACCCTGCGGCGCGGCGCCTGGATCGAGCTCGCGGTCGATGCGGGCGGCCGACGCGCGGTGCGCCTGACCTGGGTGAGCCCGGCGCGCACGATGTATCTGTTCGCCAATCGCCAGGGGCAGCGCGCCCTGGCGCTCACGCGCAGCGAGCTCGCGCGCAAGCTCGCGAGCGGCGAGGCGCGACTGGCCGACGACGAGCCGCTCATCGACCGCATCGTCGCCGACGTGCTCGACGACTATCAAGGCGGCAACCGGAGGCCGGCACGATGACGGACACTTTCCCGCAGCGCTCGCGCCGGCAGGTGGTCGGCGACATCCGCAGGTATCTGCTCGCGGCCGAGGCCTTGCCGACCCCGCATGGCACGGCCGCCAAGCTGATCGAGATCGCACGCGACGAGCGTGCCAGCCTCGACGACAGCGTGCGGGTGCTGCGCTCCGATCCGGCGCTGACCGGTTTCGTGCTGCGTGCGGCCCGCGCGGCGCGCTTTGGCGCCACACCGGCCGGGCTGGACCTGAAGGGCGCCGTGCAGCGCCTCGGGCTCGACGTGATCCGTGCCCACGCCCTGGCGCTGTCGCTGATCTCGCAGCCCGCGCGCCCGCACTGCCCCGGCTTCGACTACACCCGCTTCTGGATCGGCGCGCTGCACAAGGCCGTGCTCACCGAGGCGCTGGTGCGACACGGTGTGGCACGAGCGGCTGGCGACGCCTTTTCGCTCGGCCTGCTGGCCGACGTCGGCCGCCTCGCCTTCGCCACCGCCAGCCCGCGCGCATACGCGACGGTGCTGGCACAGACGGCAGGCCGCGACGATGAGCTCGCCGCGCGCGAGCGCACGACCTTCGGCTTCGACCACCACGAGCTGTCGGCGGTGCTGCTCGCCGACTGGCAGCTGCCGATCGCGCTGGCCGACGTCGTGTACTGGCAGCGCGACCCGGAAGGCGGCGGCGCCACGGCCGGCTCGACGCAGCACCGCCTGGCGGGCGTTCTGCAGCTGGCCGAGGCGCTGAGCCGCGGCGCGCTCGATGCCGGTCACGACGGCGGTGACGACGCCCTCGCGTTGGCGGCGCTGCGTGCCGCCATTCTCGGCCTCGAAGCCGACACGATGCACCAGATCCTCGCCGATTCGCTGCCGGCCCTGCGCGACTGGACCGGTCTGGTCGGCCTGCCCGTTCCCCTCTTGCACACCTGAGCCCCCATACCGCCATGCTGTCCATCGAGAGCCTCGCTGCCTTTCTCGCCCTGTCGATCGTGATCACTTTCGCCCCCGGCCCGGACAATCTGATGGTGCTGGGGCAAAGCCTCGCGCGCGGGCCGCGGGCCGGCTTCGGCATCGCGCTCGGCTGTGCGCTCGGCTGCTTCACGCACACGCTGTGGGCGACGCTGGGCGTGAGCGCGCTGCTGCTCGCGTCGCCGAACGCCTTCTTCGCACTGAAGCTCGCCGGCGCGGCCTACCTGTGCTGGCTCGGCGTGCAGGCCCTGCGCAGCGGCGCGGGCATCGGCGCGCCCGCCGAAGGCCGCGCCCGGCCACTGCCGTGGCGCCGCTACGTCGCACGCGGCTTCATTGCGAACGCGATCAATCCGAAAGTCGCGCTGTTCTTCCTCGCCTTCCTGCCGCAGTTCGCGCAGCCGGCGCACGGCGCGGTGCAATGGCAGATGGTCACGCTGGGCTCCGTTTTCGCGGTCCAGACCGTGCTCGTCTTCGGCGCCATCGCGTATGCCGCCGGCCGCATCGGTGCCGTGCTCGCGCGCCGCCCGCGCCTCGGGCCGTGGCTCGACCGCGTGGCCGGCGTCATCTTCATCGGGCTGGCGGTGAACCTGCTGCTGGCCGGCCGCCAGAACTGAGCAGTCGCGGGGCCGCATTGGCGCCGAGAGCATTGCAGGATCGCCGTGGCTGCTTCATGATCCGTCATACAACTATTACGGCAACATGACGGCGTTCGACGCGGGAGACGGTGTTGGACATGAACGAGCAGCCGACGGCCGGCCAGGCGGCCGCGTTCGCGGACCATGCGCTGCAGGAGATGATCGACTTCCTGCCGAGCGGCGTGACGCGCTTCGACCGCGACCTGAACATGGTCATGTGCAACCGGCAGTTCCGCGAGCTGCTGGATTTTCCCGACACGCTGTTCGAGGATGGCCTGCCGAGCCTGCAGCAGCTGGCCATCTTCAACGCCGAGCGCGGCGAATACGGCGCCGGCGATCCGCAGGTGCTGGCCACGGCCGTCGTCGAGCGGGCGCGACGGCGCGAGGCGCACGTGTTCGAGCGCGCCCGTCCCGACGGACGCATCCTCGAGATCCGCGGCAATCCGCTGCCCGACGGCGGCTTCGTCACCATCTACACCGACATCACCGAACGCAAGCGGGCCGAGGAGGACGCCCGCCGCGCGGCGAGCTATCTCGATGCCGTCGTCAATGCGCTGCCGCAGGGCGTGACCGTCGTCGACGAGGCGCTCAACCTGGTGCTGTGGAACCCGGCCTTCATCCAGATCCAGGACCTGCCCGATAGCCTGATGAAGCCCGGCGTGACCTTTCCCGACGTGATCCGCTTCAATGCCGAGCGCGGCGAATACGGCGCCGTGGACCCGGACGAGAAGGTGCGCCAGATGGTCGAGCTCGCGCGCCGCTTCGAACCGCACCGGCTCGAGCGCACACGCGGCGACGGCGGCGTGCTCGAGGTCGAAGGCCGCATCGTCGTCGCCGACGGGCGCACGCTCGGCTTCGTGACCACCTACAACGACATCACCGAGCGCGTGCGCAACGAGCGCACGATCCGCCACGTCCGCGACCTGATGAGCGAGGCGGTCAATTTCTCGCCGACCTACATCTGGGAGACCGACCGCCAGGGCCGCTATACCTTTCTGCAGGGCCAGGAGAAGATCCTCGGGCGCTCCGACCTCGCGCTGATCGGCGAGAACCGCTGGGCGCACCTGTGCGGCAGCGACTGCGACGCCAGTGCCGCCAACTGCGAGATCGTCGGCGCCATCGCCGAGCGCCGGCCGATCGAGCGCAGGCTGATCCGCAGCCGTCACTTCGACGGCTCCGAGGTGTGGATCTCGTGCAGCGCACAGCCGGTGTTCGACGAGGCCGGCGAGTATGCCGGCTATCGCGGCGTCGACGTCGACGTCACCGAGCTCACGCGCGCGCAACGCGAGCTCGAGCAGATGGCGCTGCACGACCCGCTGACCGGGCTCGCGAACCGGCGCAAGTTCATGAGCCGCTACGACCTCGAGGTGGCCCGCCAGAGCCGCAGCGGCGGCAGCCTGTCGCTGCTGCTGATCGACATCGACCACTTCAAGGCGATCAACGACCACTACGGTCACCTGGTCGGCGACGAGTGCCTGCGCAGCATCGCCAACGTGCTGTCGAGCAACCTGCGCGTGGTCGACCTGATCGCGCGCTTCGGTGGCGAGGAGTTCGTCGTGCTGCTGTGCGACACCGGTCTCGAGCAGGCCTTGCAGATCGCCGAGCAGCTGCGCCGCGTCGTCGCCGCCACCCGGCTCGACGGCGCGGCCGGCGATGCGATCGGCGTGACCGTCAGCATCGGCGTGGCGACACGGCATGCGCTCGACGCACGCGACTTCGATCGCCTGCTCGCCGACGCCGACGCCGGCGCCTATGCGGCCAAGCACGCCGGCCGCGATCGTGTATGCGTGGGGTACGGCAGCGCGAGCGGTTAGAATCCGCTGCATGAGACGTGCCCCCGCCACTGCCCTGCCCGGCCCCGAGCCGGCCGAACGCCGCGACTGGCAGACGCTGCGCAGCCTGATCCCGTACATCTGGGCCTACAAGGGCCGGGTGCTGTTCGCGCTCGCCTGTCTGATCGGCGCCAAGGGCGCGAACGTGACGGTGCCGATCATCTTCAAGCAGCTGATCGATGCGCTGTCGATCGCCCCCGAGCAGACCTTCATCGTCGTGCCGGCGGCGCTGCTACTCGCCTACGGCGTGCTGCGCTTCTCGACCTCGCTGCTCACCGAGCTGCGCGAGGTGATCTTCGCGCGCGTCACGCAGCAGGCGGTGCGCGAGCTGTCGCTGCAGGTGTTCCGCCACCTGCATGCGCTCAGCCTGCGCTTTCATCTCGAGCGGCAGACCGGCGGGCTCACGCGCGACATCGAGCGCGGCACGCGCTCGATCAACTCGCTGATCAGCTACACGCTGTATTCGATCCTGCCGACGCTGGTCGAGATCGGTCTCGTGATCGGCATCCTGCTGGTCAACTACGACGCCATCTTCGCGATCATCACGCTCACGACGCTGGCCGCCTACATCGTGTTCACGGTGCAGGTCACGAACTGGCGCACCGCGCTGCGCCGCCGCGCCAACGAGCTCGATTCGGCCGCCAATGCGCGCGCGATCGACAGCCTGCTCAACTTCGAGACGGTCAAGTACTTCAACAACGAGGAGTACGAGGCGCGCCGCTACGACGAGCAGATCCAGCAGTGGACGCGCGCGCAGCTGAAGAACCAGTTCTCGCTGTCGGGGCTCAACATCGGCCAGGCGGCGATCATCGCGGTCGGCGTCACCGCGATGATGTGGCAGGCGGCCGTGCGCGTGGCGAGCGGCGCGATGACGATCGGCGACATCGTGCTGGTCAACGCCTTCCTGATCCAGCTCTACATCCCGCTCAACTTCCTCGGCGTGATCTACCGCGAGCTGCGCCAGGCGCTCACCGACATCGAGCGCATGTTCGGGCTGATGCACGAGCACAAGGAGATCGCCGACGCGCCCGACGCGCTCGAACTGCCGCCCGGTGCGGCGTCGGTGCGCTTCGAGCACGTCGGCTTCGCCTACGACGCGAAGCGCCCGATCCTGATCGACGTCGATTTCGAGATCGCGGCCGGGCGCACCGTCGCGATCGTCGGCCACTCGGGCTCGGGCAAATCGACGCTGGCGCGGCTGCTGTACCGCTTCTACGACGTGCAAAGCGGTGCGATCCGCGTGAACGGCTACGACGTGCGCGCACTCACGCAGCACAGCCTGCGCCGCGCGATCGGCATCGTGCCGCAGGACACCGTGCTGTTCAACGACACGCTGTACTACAACATCCAGTACGGCCGCCCGGACGCGAGCCACGAAGAGGTCGAGGCGGCCGCACGCGCGGCCCAGCTCACCGACTTCATCGCGCGCCTGCCCGACGGCTTCGAGACGCGCGTCGGCGAGCGCGGCCTGAAGCTCTCCGGCGGCGAGAAGCAGCGTGTGGCGATCGCACGCGCGCTGCTCAAGAACCCGGCCATCCTGATCTTCGACGAAGCCACGTCGGCGCTCGATTCGAAGACCGAGAAGGCCATCCAGGCCCAGCTCGAGCAGGCCGCCGAGGGCCGCACCGCGCTGGTCATCGCGCACCGCCTGTCGACGGTGATGAACGCCGACGAGATCATCGTGCTCGACCAGGGGCGCATCGTCGAACGCGGCCGCCATGCCGTGCTGCTCGCGCACGACGGCGACTATGCGCGCATGTGGGCGCTGCAACAACAGGAGGCCGAGCAGGTCTGATGCGGCGCGCTGCTGTTAGAATCGCTGCGCCACACGACGACGGGGCCCACCAGGCCGCGCGTCGCGTCTTTCGCCACCATGACGACGGGGCACCGCTTCGATGATCCACGCGACCAGTCCCGCCCGTCGGCGCCGCGCCGCGCTGCTGTGCGCGCTGCTGTCGTTCTGGGGCGTGGCGCCGCTCCAGGCCCAGCCGTCCGCCGCCGACACGCTCGAGCGCATCCGCGAGCGCGGCTATATCAACCTCGGCCACCGCGAGTCGTCGGTACCGTTCTCGTATTACGACGACAGCGGACAGGTGGTCGGCTATTCGCACGAGCTCGCGCTCGCGATCGTCGCGGCCGTGCGCCGGCACCTCGGCGAGCCGCTGATGCTGCACCTGGTGCCGGTGACGTCGGAAGACCGCATCGAAAAGGTCCGCAACGGCGAGATCGACCTGGAATGCGGCTCGACCACGCACAACTCGCAGCGCGCGCGCCAGGTTGCGTTTTCGAACACGATCTTCATCGTCGGCACGCGCATGCTGACGCGGCACGATTCGGGCATCCACGACTTCCACGACCTGCACGGGCGACGCGTCGTGACCACCGCAGGCACGACCTCCGAGCGTCTGCTGCAGCGCATGAACGAGACCCAGCAGGCCGGCATCGAGCTCGTCACCGCGCGCGACCATGGCGAGAGCTTTGCCACGCTCGCACGCGGCGAAGCCGACGCGTTCATGATGGACGATGCGCTGCTGTACGGCGAGATGGCCAATGCGGACGATCCGCGCGAGTGGATCGTGACCGGCACGCCGCAGTCGTTCGAGGCCTACGCGTGCATGATGAAGCGCGGTGACGTCGCATTCAAGCGCCTGGTCGATGCGACACTCGCGCAGCTGATGACCTCGGGCGAGGCCGAGCGCATCTACCGCAAGTGGTTCATGAGCCCGCTGCCCGGCAGCGGCCTGAACCTGAACTACCCGCTGTCGGACACGATGAAGGCGCTGTTCGCCGCACCCAACGACCATCCTTTCCAGTGACGAAGGGCTGCCGCGGCCCGCGTGACGGCCGGCCGGCTCACAGCTGGTAGTCGGCGCCGCCGCCGGCGAGCGCCGCATCGACCATGCGACGCGTCAGGTGCGGCGCGAACAGCTCGATGAAGCTGTAGATGTAGCCGCGCAGCCACGCGTTGCGCCGCAGCCCGATGCGCGTCGTCGAAGACTCGAACAGGTGGGCCGCGTCGATCATCCCCAGCCGCCGGTCCTCGGCGGCATCGTAGGCCATGCGCGCGAGGATGCCGATCCCGAGATCCATCGCGACGTAGGTCTTGATCACGTCCGAGTCGATCGCCGTGAGCACGACGTTGGGCTTGAGCCCGCGGCCGAGAAAGGCCTTGTTGATGAGACTGCGCCCGGTGAAGGCGTCGTCGTAGGTGATCAGCGGGTAGCGCGCGATCGCCTCGAGCGTGAGCGGCTTCTCGTTCAGGATCGGATGGCGCGGGGTGGCGACCACGCAGCGGTTCCACTGGTAGCACGGCAGCATCACGAGCTCGTCGTACTCGGCGATCGCCTCGGTCGCGATCGCGAGATCGGCCTCGCCACTGAGCACCATCTCGCACACCTGGCGCGGGTTGCCCTGGTGCAGCGACAGCTTGACTTTCGGGTAGCGCTGCAGGAAGTCGCGGATCACGCGCGGCAGCGCGTAGCGCGCCTGCGTGTGCGTGGTCGCCACCGACAGCGCGCCGACCGACTCGTTGCTGAACTCGTCGCCGACCTGCTTGAGGTTGTCCATGTCGCGCAGCATGCGCTCGGCGATCGCGAGCACCTGGCGGCCCGGCTCGGTGATGTCGACGAGGCGCTTGCCGTGGCGCGCGAACACCTCGACCCCGAGCTCGGCCTCGAGCTGGCGGATCTGCTTCGACACGCCCGGCTGCGACGTGAACAGCGCGTCGGCGGCCTCCGAGACGTTGAGGCCGCGGCGGGCGACTTCATAGACGTAGCGCAGCTGCTGCAGATTCATCGGTGCGGACGCGGGGGCAATGGATGTGGAGCGATCGGCGAGGGCGCATCACCCGCCGGCGATCGCGCCTCATCGTCGTTATAACGGTTCGTTATTTGAGTCTAACCGAAAAACCCTTCCGGAGACTATACCGAGCCATTACGATGCGATGCAACAAGGCCGACTCGATCGATCGCCTGCCAACGGAGACCAGGATGTATCAATACGACCAGTACGACCAGCAGCTTCTCGACGAACGCGTCGCGCAGTTCCGCGACCAGACGCGGCGTTTTCTGGCCGGGGAACTGTCGGAGGACGAATTCCGCCCGCTGCGCCTGCAGAACGGCCTGTACATCCAGCGCCACGCACCGATGTACCGCATCTCGGTGCCTTACGGGCACCTGAGCAGCCGCCAGCTGCGCAAGCTCGCGCATCTCGCACGCACCTACGACAAAGGGTACGCGCACTTCACCACGCGCACCAACGTGCAGTTCAACTGGCCCAGGCTCGAGGACGTGCCCGAGATGCTCGCCGAGCTCGCGAGCGTGCAGATGCATTCGAACCAGACCTCGGGCAACGACATCCGCAACATCACCGCCGACCCGTTCGCCGGCGTGAGCGCCGACGAGATCGTCGATCCGCGCCCGTGGGCCGAGCTCCTGCGCCAGTGGGCGACCTACAATCCGGAGTTCGCCTACCTGCCGCGCAAGTTCAAGATCGCGGTGAACGGCGCGCGCGAGGACCGCGTGGTGCTGCGCATCTACGACATCGGGCTGGACTTCAGGCGCGGCGCCGACGGCAACATCGGCTTTCGCGTGCTGGTCGGCGGCGGTCTCGGCCGCACGCCGATCCTCGGCGAGGAGATCGCGAGCTTCGTGCCGTGGCAGCATCTGATCACCTACTGCGAGGCGATCCTGCGCGTGTATAACCGCTACGGTCGCCGCGACAACATCTGGAAGGCGCGCATCAAGATCCTCGTCAAATCGCTCGGCGTCGCGGAGTTCCGCCGCCAGGTCGAAGAGGAATGGGCGTTCGCGAAGGACGGTCCGAATACCCTGACCGAGGAGGAGGTCGCGCGCGTGGCCGCGCACTTCGTCGATCCCGACTACGAGACGCTCGCCGGCGACGACCTCGGCTACCGCCACGCGCTCGCCGAGAACAAGGCCTTCGCCGCGTGGGCGAAGCGCAACGTGCGCGCACACAAGGTGCCCGGCTATGCCAGCGTGCTGCTGTCGCTGAAGAAGACCGGCATCGCCCCAGGCGACATCACCGCCGAGCAGATGGACCTCGTCGCCGACTGGGCCGACACCTTCAGCTTCGGCGAAGTGCGCATGACGCACGAGCAGAACGTGGCGCTCGCCGACGTCCGGCAGAGCGACCTCTTCGCGCTGTGGCAGCTCGCCCGCGAGGCGGGGCTGGCGACGCCGAACATCGGCCTGCTCACCGACATCATCTCGTGCCCGGGCGGCGATTTCTGCAATCTCGCCAACGCCAAGTCGATCCCGGTCGCGCAGGCGATCCAGGAGCGCTTCGACGACCTCGACTACCTGCACGACATCGGCGACATCGAGATCAACATCTCCGGCTGCATGAACGCCTGCGGCCATCACCACGTCGGCAACATCGGCATCCTCGGCGTCGATAAGAACGGCGAGGAGTGGTATCAGGTGACGATCGGCGGCCGGCAGGGCAACGACACCGCGCTCGGCAAGGTGATCGGTCCGTCGTTCGCGCGCGCCGACATGGCCGACGTCGTCGAGAAGCTCATCACGACCTACATCGATTATCGGCACCCCGACGAGCGCTTCGTCGACACCGTTCAGCGGATCGGCATCGAGCCGTTCAAGGCGCGAGTCTACGGAAGCGACCATTACGCGGTGCAAAGGAAGGTGGCCAATGCCTAAGCTGATCAAGAACGGACGGGTCGTCACCGACGACCGCACGATCCTCGCCGTTGCCGAAGGCGACGCTCCGGCCGAAGTGGCGGTGCCGGCCGGTCCGGTCCTCGTGCCGCTCGCGGTGTGGCAGGCGCAGCGCGGCGCGCTGAGCGCCCGCGCCGCCAGCGGCGAGGTGGGCGTGTGGCTCGACGCCGGCGACGATCCGGCGGCGCTCGCCGACGCGGTCGCCGAGCTCGCGGTGATCGCGGTGAATTTCCCGAAGTTCGCCGACGGTCGGGGCTATTCCACCGCCACCCTGCTGCGCACCCGCTACGGCTTCAGCGGCGAGCTGCGCGCCATCGGCCAGGTGTTGCGCGACCAGTTCAACTATCTCGTGCGCTGCGGCTTCGACGCGCTGCAGCCGCGCGAGGACCGCTATACCGACGCCGAGCTCGAGGCTGCGATCGCCAGCATCGCCGATTTCACCGAACCGTATCAGGCGAGCGTCACACACCGCGAGCCGCTGTTTCGCCGCGCGCCGCGCCGCGCCGCCTGAACCGCCCGTCGAGGACGCCATGCACCCGAACATGAACCCCGATCTCGCCAACCCGACCCTGCGCGAGGCCGTCGCCAGCAAGACCGACGCCGTGCGCGCGGTGCTCGAGGAGGTCGCGCGCGATTTCAGTCCGGCGGTGCTCGCCAACAGCCTCGGCGCCGAGGACATGGTGCTGACCGACATCATCCTCGAAGCCGGCCTGCCGATCGAGATCTTCTCGCTCGACACCGGCCGCCTGCCGCCCGAGACCTACGAGCTGATGGCGCGCGTGCAGGAACACTACGGCCTCAAGCTCAAGCTCTACTACCCGAACCACGAAAGCGTCGAGATGTTCACGCGCAACCACGGCATCAACGGCTTCTACGAGTCGGTCGAGCTGCGCAAGGCGTGCTGCCACGCCCGCAAGGTCGAGCCGCTACGGCGCGCGCTGGCCGGCAAGCGGGCGTGGGTGACCGGCCTGCGCGCCCAGCAGGCGGCCACGCGCGGCACGCTTGCGGTGCGCGCGTACGATGCCGGCAACGGCCTGGAGAAGTTCAGCCCGCTCGCGGACTGGACCGAAAAGGAGGTGTGGGCCTACATCCGCCTGCACGAGGTGCCGTACAACAAGCTGCACGACAAGTTCTACCCGAGCATCGGCTGCGCGCCCTGTACGCGCCCGGTGGCGATCGGCGAGGACGTGCGCGCCGGCCGCTGGTGGTGGGAAGATCCCGAAAGCAAGGAGTGCGGCCTGCACGTGAAGAAGGCCTGAGCCGGCGGCCGCGACGAGGAAACGAAGCGATGTCCGAAACGAAACCCCGCACGCGCAACCGCACCTGGCGGCGCCTCATCGCAGTGCATGCCGGCCTGCGGGCCGCGCTGCGGGCGTTGCGCGGCACCCCATCCAAGACGGTAAAGTGATCATGTCGACCCTGACCAAGCAAACCCTCAGCCACCTCGACTGGCTGGAAGCCGAAGCGATCCACATCCTGCGCGAGGTCGCCGGCCAGTGCGCGAACCCGGTGCTGCTGTTCTCCGGCGGCAAGGATTCGATCTGCCTGCTGCGCCTGGCCGAGAAGGCCTTCCGCCCGGGCCGCTTCCCC
>DAOMOP010000044.1:0-717 GCA_035444405.1 Rhodocyclaceae bacterium | reverse complement strand
ACCCGGAAGTGGTCGCGTTCCGCGACTACCGCGCCGCCCAGCTCGGCGAGCGGCTGATCGTGCGCTCGGTCGAGGACTCGATGGCGCGCGGCACGGTGGTGCTGAAGAGCCCGAACGAGTCGCGCAACAAGCACCAGTCGGTGACGCTGCTCGAGGCGATCGAGGAATTCGGCTTCGACGCCTGCATCGGCGGCGCCCGTCGCGACGAGGAGAAAGCGCGCGCGAAGGAGCGCATCATGAGCTTCCGCGACGAGTTCGGCCAGTGGGACCCGAAGAACCAGCGTCCCGAGCTGTGGAATCTCTACAACGCGCGCAGCCACAAGGGCGAGAACATCCGCGCGTTCCCGATCAGCAACTGGACCGAGCTCGACGTGTGGCAGTACATCGAGCGTGAAGAGCTCGAGCTGCCGAGCATCTACTTCGCGCACATCCGCCCGGTGGTGCGCAAGAACGGGCTGCTGCAGCCGGTCACCGAGCTCACGCCGGCGCGCGACGGCGAGCATGTCGAGGAGGTGCGCGTGCGCTTTCGCACCGTCGGAGACATCACCTGCACGGCACCGGTCGAGTCCGACGCCGACACGGTGGCGAAGATCCTGCTCGAGACCGCGACGACGACGATCACCGAACGCGGTGCGACGCGCATGGACGACCAGACTTCGGAAGCGTCGATGGAGCAGCGCAAGAAGGAAGGCTATTTTTGAGTGCCCGCTCCTGCAC
>DAOMOP010000043.1:0-23921 GCA_035444405.1 Rhodocyclaceae bacterium | reverse complement strand
AGGCCTTCAGCTCGGGCGTGATGTAGCGTTCGGCGTTCTTCAGCGTCTGACGGCGGCGGTAGTCGTCCGGCACGAGCTCGGCGTTGGCGCGCGTCACCTCGATGTAGAAGCCGTGCACGCGGTTGAACTCGACTTTCAGGTTGGCGATGCCGGTGCGGCTGCGCTCGCGCGCTTCGAGCGCGAGCAGGAACTCGCCGCAGTTCTGCTGGATGCCGCGCAGCTCGTCGAGCTCGGCGTCGTAACCGGATGCGATCACGCCACCGTCGCGCACGGCGCTGGCCGGTTCGGCGGCCACCGCACGCGCCAGGAGATCGAGGAGCCCGGTCGGCAGCGCGACGGACGCAGCGAGCTCGACGAGCAGCTCGGCCTGCCCGGCGGCAATCGCGGCCCCGACGTCGGGCAGGCGCGCGAGGCTGTCGCGCAGCGCCGCCAGATCGCGCGGACGGGCGCTGCGCAGCGCGATGCGCGCGGTGATGCGCTCGACGTCGGCGACACCGCGCAGCGCCGCCCGCAAGGCAGCGAGCGGGCGGCCCTCGCCGTCGTCGAGCAGCTCGGCCACCACCGCATGGCGCCGTGCGGCAGCGACACCGTCGCGCAACGGGTGGTGCAGCGCATGGCGCAGCCAGCGCGAGCCCATGCTGGTCACGCAGGTGTCGAGCAGCGACAGCAGCGTCGGCGCCGGCTCGCCGCGCAGCGTCTCGGTGAGCTCGAGGTTGCGCCGCGTGGCCGCATCGAGGCGCAGGTATTCGGAATCGCGCTCGACACGCAGTGCGGTGACATGCTCCAGGCTCTGGCGCTGCGTCGTGCGTGCGTAGTCGAACAGTGCGCCGGCAGCGGCGATCGACACGTCGTGGCCATCGGCGCCGAAGCCGGCGAGATCCTGCGTGCCGAAGTGCGTGGTGAGAAGCCGCCGGCCGGTGTCGGCGTCGAACTGCCAGTCCGCCAGGCGCCGCAGCACCGGCGCGAGCGCCTCGAGCAGCGGCAGCGCGAGCCCGTCGGGCACCAGCACCTCGGCCGGTCGCAGCCGCTCGAACTGGCTTTGCAGCTGCGCGGCCGGGCATTCGAGCACGCGCAGATCACCATTGGCCAGATTCAGCCACGCCAGGCCGAGCACGCCGCGATGCAGGTTCGCCGCGAGCAGCAGCGCGTCGGCGCGCTCGTCGAGCAGGGCCGCATCGGTGAGCGTGCCCGGCGTGACGATGCGGCTGATCGCGCGCTCCATCGGCCCCTTGGTCGCACCCGGTTCGCCGACCTGTTCGGCAATCACCACCGACTCGCCGAGCTTGACCAGGCGCGCGAGATACTGCTCGAGCGCATGGAAGGGCACGCCCGCCATCTTGATCGGCCGGTCGGCCGACTGGCCGCGCGTGGTCAGCGTGATGTCGAGCAGCCGCGCGGCTTTCTCGGCATCGTCGAAGAACAGCTCGTAGAAATCCCCCATGCGGTAGAGCAGCAGCGTGTCGGGGTACTGGGCTTTCAGCGCCAGGTACTGCTGCATCATCGGGGTGTGCTTGTCGGCG
Organism: Rhodocyclaceae bacterium; assembly: GCA_035444405.1. Classification (GTDB taxonomy): domain Bacteria; phylum Pseudomonadota; class Gammaproteobacteria; order Burkholderiales; family Rhodocyclaceae; genus DAOMOP01. The sequence continues at coordinate 22,401 of DAOMOP010000043.1, read as the reverse complement.
GCGATGCGATCCATCGACATGGACGGTTCGGGTTCCGGGAGCGCGGCGCGTGCTCAGGCGGACAGCGCCGAGCCGCGGTGCGACTGGATCACCGGCAAGAGCTGGGCGAACACCTTGGGCGTGCCGGCGACGACGTTACCGGTGGCAAGGTAGTCGCCTTCGCCGGCGAAATCGCTCACCAGCCCGCCCGCTTCCTGGATCAGCAGCGCACCGGCCGCCATGTCCCACGGCTGCAGCCCCATCTCCCAGAAGCCGTCGATGCGCCCGCACGCGACGTACGCCAGATCGAGCGCCGCAGCACCCGGGCGGCGGATGCCGGCGGTCTTTTGCGAGAGCTCGCGAAACGCGCCGAGATAGGCGTCGATGTGCGCGAACTCGCGGAACGGGAAGCCGGTGCCGATCAGCGATTCCGCGAGGCGGATGCGCTTGGAGACGCGGATGCGGCGGTCGTTGAGGAAGGCGCCGGCCCCCTTGGTCGCGGTGAAGAGCTCGTTGCGTGTCGGGTCGTAGATCACCGCCTGCTCGAGCACGCCGTTCTTCGCCAGCGCGATGGAGATCGCATATTGCGGAAAGCCGTGGATGAAGTTGGTCGTGCCGTCGAGCGGATCGATGATCCACTGGTATTCGCCGTCGCCGGACTCGCCCGACTCCTCTGCTAGAATCCCGTGCTGCGGATAGGCTTCGCGCAGCACCTCGATGATGGCCGCTTCGGCGGCGCGGTCGACTTCGGTGACGAAATCGTTGGGTGACTTGGACTGCACCGCCAGCAGATCGAGCTGGGTCGACGCGCGGTTGATGATGCTGGCGGCCCGGCGGGCGGCCTTGACGGCGATGTTGAGGGTGGGATGCATGGACGTGGTCTCGCTGTCGGCGCTGCGCCGGTCGGGCGCACGGCCGAAGAGGGTGCGGAAAAACGTGCAATTCTAACCGCAATCGGCGCCACCGCGGACGCCGGCCGTCGCGCCGCCGGGGCATGTGGCGGCCGGCATTCTCCCCATCCCCAGCCAGGAACTGCAATGAACGAATCAGACGCTCTCGGGCGCGTTCGGGTCGTGCTGGTGCGCACCAGCCATCCCGGCAACATCGGTGCGGCCGCCCGTGCGATGAAGACCATGGGGCTCGAGCGGCTCTACCTGGTCGAGCCGCATTCGTTCCCGGACCCGGTGGCCGATGCACGGGCCTCGGGTGCGAACGACGTCCTCGACGGCGCGCGTGTCGTCGCATCGCTCGCCGAGGCGCTCGAAGGCACGGTGATGGCGGCGGCGCTGACCGCTCGCCGCCGCGAATGGTCGGTGCCGATCCGGCTCGCGCGCGAGGCGGCCCCCGAGCTCGTCGCCCTGAGCGGGGGCGGCGACGTCGCGCTGGTGTTCGGCCCCGAGACGAGCGGCTTGACCAACGACGAGGTCGCACTGTGTACGATGCCGGTGTCGATTCCGGCCAATCCGGCGTTCTCTTCGCTCAACCTCGGCGCCGCCGTGCAGCTGCTGTGCTACGAGCTGCGCATGGCGGCGCTCGCGCCGCAAGCGCCCGCGCAGACGCTGCCCGAGGCCGCGACCTTCGACGAGATCGAGGGCTTTCACCGCCACCTCGAGCGGGCGATGACCGCCAGCGGCTTCTACGATCCCGCCAACCCGAAGCGGCTGCTGCCGCGCGTCCGGCGCCTGTTCGGCCGCATCCGCCTCGAACGCGAGGAAGTCAACATCCTGCGCGGCATCATCGGTGCGCTCGAGCGCAAACGCGATTAAACTCGTGCAAACCCGATTAAACTGGTCAACTATGACCGATTCGTGAACGCAGCCACGTCGTTGCAGTGCCTGGAGAACCCGATTCATGTTCAGCCGATTGCGAGAAGACCTTGCCAGTGTGCGTGAGCGCGACCCCGCCGCGCGTTCGACCTGGGAAGTGCTGACCTGTTATCCGGGTGTACATGCATTGTTCCTGCACCGGCTCGCACACGCGGCGTGGAATCGGCGGCTGTACTGGCTCGGACGCTTCGTCAGCCATGTCGCCCGCTTCCTGACCGGCATCGAGATCCACCCCGGCGCGAAGATCGGCCGGCGCGTGTTCATCGACCATGGCATGGGCGTGGTGATCGGCGAGACTGCCGAGATCGGCGACGACTGCACGATCTACCAGGCGGTCACGCTCGGCGGCACGTCGCTGTATCGGGGCACCAAGCGCCATCCGACGCTCGGGCGTGGCGTCGTCGTCGGGGCCGGGGCGAAGGTGCTGGGCGGCTTTGCCGTCGGCGACGGGGCGCGCATCGGCTCGAATGCCGTCGTGGTCAAGCCGGTGCCGGCCAACGCGACCGCGGTCGGCAACCCTGCGCGCATCATCGAACCCGACCGCAACGGTGATCGCAACGAGCTCCGCGAGAAGAAGGCCGAGCAGATGGGCTTTTCCGCCTACGGCATCACCAAGCAGATGGACGACCCGCTGGCCAAGGCCTTGCACGGGTTGCTCGACCATGCGGTGGAGACCGACCGCCGCCTGCAGGTGCTCATCGAGCGCCTCGAGAAGGCGGGCTTCCAGCTCGATCCGGCGGTCGAGCCGGCCGACGAGTTCGACGCACAACGCCTGTCGAAGATGGTCGACTGACATGCGCGACAGGTAGTTGACCATTTTTGTCGGGAACCGTATAGTTGAGTGAAATGTTCGGGTATTCGCCCGGACGGCATATTCCGCAGCGTAAGGGATGCATCATGAGACTGACTACCAAGGGACGGTTCGCGGTCACGGCAATGATCGATCTGGCCTCGCGCGAGGCCGAAGGTCCCGTGACCCTGGCCGGCATCGCCGATCGGCAGAAGATTTCCCTGTCGTATCTCGAGCAGCTTTTCGGCAAGCTCCGGCGCTACAAGCTGGTCAGCAGCGTGCGGGGCCCCGGCGGCGGCTACCGGCTGGCCCGCGACATGAGCAAGATCACCGTTGCGGACATCATCATCGCGGTGGACGAGCCGCTCGACGCGACGCAGTGCGGCGGCAAGCAGAACTGTCACGACGATCACCGCTGCATGACCCACGACCTGTGGGCCAACCTGAACAAGCGCATGTACGAGTATCTCGACTCGGTCACGCTGGGTGCGCTCGTGACGCGTCAGGTCAAGCCCGAGCCGGACATGAGCGTCATCAAGGACGTGCGGCGGCGCGCCACCATTTCGCTGCGTCAGGCGGCTGCAGCCTGAACCGCGGACCCTCGAACATGTTCGCTCCGATCTATCTCGATTGGAACGCCACGACGCCGCTCGATCCGGCCGTGCGCGAAGCGATGCTGCCGTGGTTGGGCACGCGCTTCGGCAATGCGTCGAGCCGGCACGAATACGGCCGTCAGGCGCGCGCGGCGATCGACGAGGCGCGCGCACGCGTGGCGGCTTCCGTCGGAGCCCATGCGACCGAGGTGGTGTTCACCAGCGGCGGCTCGGAGGCCAACAACCTGTTTCTGAAGGGCGCTGCAGCCTTTCTGAAGCCGGGGTTGGTCGCCATCAGCGCGATCGAGCACCCGTGCGTGCGCGAACCGGCCAGGCAGTTGCGGCGCGGCGGCTGGACGATGCACGAGTTGGCCGTCGATCGCGACGGGCGGCTCGAGCGCGCCGACTGGGAAACGACACTGGCAAAGCGGCCGGCGCTGATCTCGGTGATGCTCGCCAACAACGAGACCGGCGTGCTGCAGGACGTGCAGGCGCTGGCGGCCGAGGCGAAGTCGAGCGGGGCATGGTTGCATACCGATGCGGTGCAGGCGCTGGGCAAGATCGCGGTCGATTTCCGCTCGCTCGGCGTGCATGCGATGACCTTGTCCGCGCACAAGGTCGGCGGGCCGATCGGCGCCGGAGCGCTGGTGCTCGACAAGCGCGTCGAGCTCGCGCCGCTGATCGCCGGCGGCGGGCAGGAGCGCGGACTGCGCTCGGGCACCGAGAACGTCGCGGCGATCGTCGGCTTCGGGCTCGCGTGCGAACTCGCGGTGGCCCGGGTCGCGAACGAGGCGGCGCGGCTCGAGCGGCTGCGCGACGAGCTCGAGCGGTTCCTGCACGCGAGCGGTGCGCGCATCTTCTCGGACGGTGCCGCGCGCCTGCCGAACACGAGTTTCTTCGCGGTCGAGGGCATCGACGGCGAGACGCTGGTCGCCAAGCTCGACCGGGCCGGCTTTGCCTGTGCGAGCGGATCGGCCTGCTCGAGTGCGAACCCGGAGCCCTCGCACACGCTGCTGGCGATGGGCGTGGCGCCGGAGCTCGCACGCAATGCGGTACGGGTGAGCCTGGGGCATGCCACGCGCGAGGGCGACATGAAGGCCTTCGTCGACGGTTTTGCGCGGCTGTTGAAGGACCTGAAGAATCTGACCGCAATGGCGGTCTAATGAACAACTGCAAGACGCGACAACGCAACGGAGACGCATGATGCTGAAGTTCCCGATCTATCTCGACTACTCGGCCACCACCCCGGTCGATCCGCGGGTCGCCGCGAAGATGATTCCCTGGCTGACCGAGCATTTCGGCAACCCGGCGAGCCGCTCCCACGTGTATGGCTGGGAAGCCGAAAAAGCCGTCGAGGATGCGCGCGGCGAGGTCGCTGCGCTGGTCGGCGCGGACCCGAAGGAGATCATCTGGACTTCCGGTGCGACCGAATCGAACAATCTCGCGCTCAAGGGAGCGGCCCACTTCTACAAGGGCAAGGGCAAGCACCTGATCACGGTCAAGACCGAGCACAAGGCGGTACTCGACACCGTGCGCGAGCTCGAGCGGCTGGGCTTCGAGGCGACGTATCTCGACGTGCAGGAAGACGGTCTCGTCGATCTCGAGGTGCTCAAGCAGGCGATCCGTCCGGACACGATCCTGGTGTCGGTGATGATGGTCAATAACGAGATCGGCGTCGTGCAGCCGATCGCCGAGATCGGCGAGATCTGTCGCGACAAGGGCATCGTGTTCCACGTCGATGCCGCGCAGGCGACCGGCAAGGTGGCGATCGACCTGTCGCAGCTGAAGGTCGACCTGATGTCGTTCTCGGCGCACAAGACCTACGGGCCCAAGGGCATCGGCGCGCTGTACGTGCGCCGCAAGCCGCGCGTGCGCCTCGAAGCGCAGATGCACGGCGGCGGCCACGAGCGCGGGCTGCGCTCGGGTACGCTGGCCACGCATCAGATCGTCGGCATGGGCGAAGCCTTCCGGCTTGCCCGCGAGGAGATGGGGGCCGAGAACGAACGCGTGCGCCTGCTGCGCGACAAGCTGCTTGCTGGCTTGCAGGACATGGAGGCCGTCTATGTGAACGGCGACCTCGATGCGCGCGTGCCGCACAACCTCAACATCTCGTTCGCGTACGTCGAGGGCGAGTCGCTGATCATGGCGATCAAGGACGTGGCGGTCTCGTCCGGTTCGGCCTGCACGTCGGCGAGCCTGGAGCCGTCCTACGTGCTGCGTGCGCTCGGCCGCAACGACGAGCTCGCGCACAGCTCGATCCGCTTCTCGATCGGCCGCTTCACGACCGAGGAGGAGATCGACTACACGATCAAGCTGCTGCACGACAAGATCGGCAAGCTGCGCGAGCTCTCGCCGCTGTGGGAGATGGTGCAGGAGGGCATCGATCTGGAATCCGTGCAGTGGGCTGCCCACTGACGCACATCGCTCAAATCATCGCCGGCAGCGCTGCAACACGGCGCGCTGCCATGAAATCGACGGAGAACTACCATGGCATACAGTGACAAGGTCCTGGACCACTACGAAAATCCCCGCAACGTCGGATCCTTCGGCAAGGACGATGGCGATGTCGGCACCGGCATGGTCGGCGCGCCGGCGTGTGGCGACGTGATGAAGCTGCAGATCAAGGTCGGCAAGGACGGCGTGATCGAGGACGCCAAGTTCAAGACCTACGGCTGCGGCTCGGCGATCGCTTCGAGCTCGCTGGTGACCGAGTGGGTCAAGGGCAAGACGGTCGAGCAGGCGCTCGAGATCAAGAACACCCAGATCGCCGAGGAGCTCGCCTTGCCGCCGGTCAAGATCCACTGTTCGATTCTCGCCGAAGATGCGATCAAGGCGGCGGTGGCCGACTACAAGAAGAAGCATCAGGAGTAAAGAGTATGGAGGACGTGGCGATGGGCGTGACAATGAGTGCGAGTGCAGCAAAGCACGTCGCCAATTTCATCGAGAAGCGCGGCAAGGGGCTCGGTATCCGCCTCGGCGTGCGCACTTCCGGCTGTTCGGGCATGGCCTACAAGCTCGAGTTCGTCGACGAGGCCCACGACGACGACCTGATCTTCGAGAGCCACGGGCTGAAGATCGTGGTCGACCCGAAGAGCCTGCCGTATCTCGACGGCACCGAGCTCGACTTCGTGCGCGAGGGGTTGAACGAGGGCTTCAAGTTCAAGAACCCGAACGTCAAGGACGCCTGCGGCTGCGGCGAGAGCTTCAACGTCTGAGGAGCCGGCGAGGACGATGAGCATCGACCTGCAGCAGGACTTTTTCGCGCTGTTCGGGTTGCCGCGGCGTTTCCGTGTCGACGAGGCGGCCCTCGAGGCCGCCTACCACGAGCTTCACGGCCGTGTGCACCCGGACCGTCACGCGCATCTGGACGATGCCGACAAGCGGCGCGCGATGCAGTGGGCGACGCGGGTGAACGAGGCGTTCACGACGCTGAAGAAACCACTCGGCCGCGCGCACTACCTGCTCGAGCTCGCCGGCATCGACGCCGGCCTGCACACGAACACGGCGATGTCGCACGAGTTCCTGATGGAGCAGATGGAGTGGCGCGAAGCGGTCGAGGAAGCTCGCGCGGCCGGCGAAGTCGCCGAGCTCGAGCAGCTGCACCTGCGACTGCGCCAGCACGCGCGCGAGCTGCTCGTCGATCTAGAAGCCTGCTTCGACGAACGCAACGACCTCGAAGCCGCCGCCGAAACGGTGCGCCGCCTCATGTTCATCGAAAAGCTGCAGCACGAAATTGACGACGCCCTCGAGGCGCTGGAAACCTGATGGCTCTACTCCAAATTGCCGAACCCGGCATGTCCGCCGAGCCGCACAAGCACCGGCTCGCCGCCGGCATCGACCTCGGCACGACCAACTCGCTGGTCGCGACGGTGCGCAACGGCATCGCCGTGTGCCTGCCCGACGTGAACGGCCGCACGATGCTGCCGTCCATCGTCCACTATCGCGCCGACGGCAAGGTCGAGGTCGGCCTGCCGGCCGCGCAGGCACACCTGACCGATCCGCGCAACACGATCATGTCGGTCAAGCGCTTCATGGGGCGCGGCCTGAAGGACGTGCTGCACGTCGAGCAGATGCCCTACGACTTCCTCGACGCCGAAGGCATGGTGCGGCTGCGCACCGTGCAGGGGCTCAAGACGCCGGTCGAGGTGTCCGCCGAGATCCTGCGCGCGCTCGCCGCGCGCGCCGAGGCGAGCCTGGGCGGTCCGCTCACCGGCGTCGTGATCACGGTGCCGGCCTATTTCGACGACGCGCAGCGCCAGGCGACCAAGGACGCCGCACAGCTGGCCGGCCTGAACGTGCTGCGCCTGCTCAACGAGCCGACCGCCGCGGCGGTCGCCTACGGGCTCGACAACGCATCCGAGGGCGTCTATGCGGTGTACGACCTCGGCGGCGGCACCTTCGATCTTTCCATCCTCAAGCTGTCGCGCGGCGTCTTCGAGGTGCTCGCGACCAACGGCGACAGCGCGCTGGGCGGGGACGACTTCGACCACCGGCTGTTCTGCTGGATTCTCGACAGCGCGCGCATCGCGCCGCCGACGAGCGAGGATGCGCGCCGCCTGCTGATGCGGGCACGCGAGGCCAAGGAATTCCTGACCGCGTGCGAGGAAGCGCCGATCCACGCGAAGCTGTCGACCGGCGAGACGGTCGATCTGGTCATCACCCGCGACGAGTTCGCCCGCATCACCGAGCATCTGGTGCGCAAGACGATGACGCCGATGCGCAAGGTGTTGCGCGACGCCGGGCTGTCGCCCGAGCAGGTCAAGGGCGTGGTGATGGTCGGCGGCGCGACGCGCATGCCGCACATCCAGCGCGCAGTCGCACAGTTCTTCGGCCAGGAGCCGCTCACCAACCTCGACCCGGACAAGGTCGTCGCCCTCGGCGCCGCGATCCAGGCCAACATCCTCGCCGGCAACCGCAAGGACGAGGACGACGACTGGCTGCTGCTCGACGTGATCCCGCTGTCGCTGGGCCTCGAGACCATGGGCGGACTGGCCGAGAAGGTCGTGCCGCGCAACGCGACGCTGCCGATCGCGCGTGCGCAGGAGTTCACGACCTTCAAGGACGGCCAGACCGCAATGGCATTTCACGTCGTGCAGGGCGAGCGCGAGCTGGTCAAGGACTGCCGCTCGCTCGCGCGCTTCGAGCTGCGCGGCATCCCGCCGATGGCCGCCGGCGCCGCACGCATCCGCGTGACCTTCCAGGTCGACGCCGACGGGCTGCTGTCGGTGTCGGCCAAGGAGATCTCGTCCGGCGTCGAGGCGAGCGTGCTGGTCAAGCCGTCCTACGGCCTGTCCGACGAAGAGATCGCCGCGATGCTGCGCGACGGCATGGCCCACGCCAGCGAGGACATGGGCGCACGCGCCTTGCACGAGCAGCTGGTCGAGGCCGACCGTGTGCTCGAGGCGACCGCACACGCGCTCGAACGCGACGGCGAACTCTTGAACGCCGAGGAACGCGCCGTGATCGACGCGGCGATGCAGTCGCTGCGCGAGCTCAAGAACAACACCGACCATCGCGCGATCAAGGCGGGCATCGAGGCCCTTGCGCGCGCGACCGACGAATTCGCGGCGCGCCGCATGGACAAGAGCATCCGCTCGGCATTGTCCGGCCGCAAGGTTAACGAGATCGAGGTATGACCCAGATTATTGTCTTGCCGCACGTCGAACTGTGCCCGGAGGGGGCCGTCATCGAGGCCACTCCGGGCACTTCGATTTGTGACGGCCTGCTTCAGAACGGCATCGAGATCGAGCATGCCTGCGAGAAGTCGTGTGCGTGCACGACCTGCCACGTGATCGTGCGCGAGGGCTTCGACTCGCTCGAGGAGGCCGAGGAGGAGGAGGAAGATCTGCTCGACAAGGCCTGGGGTCTCGAGCCGCAGTCGCGCCTGTCGTGTCAGGCGCTGGTACGCGATACGCCGCTGGTCGTCGAGATACCGCGCTACACGATCAACATGGCACGGGAGGGCAAGCACTGATGAAGTGGACAGAGGTGCAGGAGATCGCGATCGAGCTCGCCGACAAATACCCCGACGTCGATCCGACCAGAGTGAATTTCGTCGACCTGATGAACTGGGTGCTCGCGCTGCCGGACTTCGACGACGACCCCAAGCATTGCGGCGAGCGCATCCTCGAAGGCATCCAGCAGGCCTGGATCGACGAGGTGTCGTGAAGCGCGTCGGAGGCGGGTCGAGCCGCTCGTCCGGCGCCGCTCAGTGGCTGTCGGCGGGCAGGTTCAGCCCCAGCCAGTAGCTCGCAATCAGTCCGACCGAGCCGACGAATTCGTCGTAATCGACCGGCTTGCGGATGTAACTGTTGGCGCCGAGCTGGTAGGCCTGCTCGACGTCGCGCCGTTCGCCCGACGTGGTCAGCACGACGACCGGCAGCAGCGCCGTGCGCTCGGCGGCGCGTATGCGCCTGAGGACTTCCAGGCCGTCGATGCGCGGCAGCTTGAGATCGAGCAGGATCACTGCCGGAACATGGCCCGGTTCGACCGCCTTGCGGGGGTCGCCGAACAGATACTCGATCGCCTCCACACCATCGCGGACGATGACAACGGGATTGACGACGCCGTTCCTGGCGAAGGCGCGCAGGGTCAGGGCCTCGTCGTCCGGATTGTCCTCGATCAGCAGAATGGGCCGCTCGTTGCGCATGCTTGCCCCCTCGTCGGCACGGGCCTCGACCGCCGGCGCCGTGCCTCGTCGCGGCTCAGCCCGTCGTCTGCGGCAGCTCTTCGGCGCGCAGCACGAACACGGTGTCCGCACCGGTGGCCGTCGACAGCCACACCATTGGCAAATCTGGAAAAGCCTCTTCCACCAGTTGCCGATTATGGCCCACTTCGACGGCCAGCACACCTGTCTCGTGCAGATGCGCGCGCGCCTCCACGAGCACGCGCCGCACCACGTCCAGGCCGTCGTCCCCGGCCGCCAGGGCCATGCGCGGCTCGTGCAGGTACTCGGGAGGCAGCTGCGCCATCGCCTCGGCGGTCACATAAGGCGGATTGCAGACGATCAGGTCGAAGCGCCTGCCGGCGAGTCCGTCGAAGACGTCGGTCTTCACCAGCTCGATGCGGTCGTCGAGCCGGTAGTCGCCCACGTTGCGGCGCGCGACCGCGAGTGCATCGTCCGAAAGATCGGCGGCGACGACATGGGCATTGGGGAAGACATGCGCCATGACGATCGCCAGGCAGCCCGAGCCGGTGCAAAGATCCAGCACGTCGTCGGCCGCGCCGACGTCGTCCACCCACGGCGAAAATCCATCGGCGAGCAGCTCCGCAAAATACGATCGTGGCACGATGACGCGCTCGTCGACGTAGAAGCGGAAGTCGCCCAGCCATGCCTCGTGGGTGATGTAGGCCGCCGGAATGCGCTCGGTGATGCGCCGCTCGATCACGGCGAGCAGCGACTCGCGCTCCTCGGCAGTGATGCAGGCGTCGAGAAACGGCTCGAGCCGGTCGAGCGGCAGCGACAGCGTGTGCAACAGCAGCCATACCGCCTCGTCGAAGGCATCGGCACAGCCGTGACCGAAGAACAGCTCTTCGCGGTTGAAGCGCGTGACCGCGTAGCGCAGCCAGTCGCGCAGGGTCACCAGTTCGGCGAGCGGTCCCATCTCGTGTTCGTGTTCGTGTTCGTGTTCGTCAGGTTGATGTTCGTGCGCGGGCACGGCGACGCGGGTGTCGGTCATGTCACTTCAGTCCTGTGCGGCGGTCAGCAGCGAGGCGAGCGTGTGCTCGTAGATCGCCGATAGCGGTTCGATGGCGTCGAGCGCGACGCGCTCGTCGAGCTTGTGGATGGTGGCGTTAACGGGCCCGAACTCGACCACTTCGGTGCAGATGTCGGCAATGAAGCGCCCGTCCGAGGTGCCGCCGCTGGTGGACAGCTCGGTGTCGACGCCGACCGTCTCGTGAATCGCCCGCGACAGTGCATCGACGAGCCGGCCGCGGCCGGTCAGATAGGGTTTTCCCGACAGATGCCAGTCGAGCGTGTATCGCAGCCCGTGGCGGTCGAGCACCTCGTGCGTGCGCTGGCGCAGCGAATCGGCACTGCTCACCGACGCAAAGCGGAAGTTGAACAGCACTTCGCACTCGCCCGGGATCACGTTGTTCGCGCCGGTGCCCGCATGAATGTTCGACACCTGCCACGTCGTCGGCGGGAAGAACTCGTTGCCATCGTCCCAGCGGATCGCCACCAGTTCGGCCAGCGCAGGTGCGAGCTCGTGGATCGGGTTGCGCGCGAGCTGCGGATAGGCGACGTGCCCTTGTTGGCCCTTGACGCGCAAGGTGCCGGAGAGCGAGCCGCGGCGACCGTTCTTGATCGTGTCGCCGAGCGTATCCACCGAAGTCGGTTCGCCGACCACGCAGTAGTCGAGGCGCTCGCCACGCGCCGCCAGCGCCTCGACGACCTTGACCGTGCCGTGAGTCGCGATGCCTTCCTCGTCCGAGGTCAGCAGCAGCGCGATCGATCCATCGTGATCGGGATGCGCCGCGACGAAGCGCTCGATCGCGGTGACGAAGGCGGCCAGCGAGGTCTTCATGTCGGCCGCGCCGCGCCCGTACAAGTGGCCGTCGCGCACGGTCGGCTCGAACGGCGGCGAGTGCCATTGCTCGAGCGGGCCCGGCGGTACCACGTCGGTGTGGCCGGCGAAGCACAGCAACGGGCGGGCGCTGCCACGCCGCGCCCACAAGTTCGATACGCCGCCGGTGTCGATGCGCTCGCACGTGAAGCCGAGCGGGCGCAGCCGTTCGCCCAGCAGCTCGAGGCAACCGGCATCGTCGGGGGTCACCGATGGACGTGCGATCAGCTCGCACGCCAGCGTCAGCGTCGGGGTCTGTCGGGAATCGGACATCGTGCCTCTCGGTAGGTCTTGTTGTCGTTCGCCTTGCGGCGCAGCCGTCGCTCGCGCGGTGCCCGCTCGGGTGCGCCGGGCCGCGGCTTGCGCATTCAGCGAGGCAAGTCGTCGTCCAGGTTGAGGGTGAATTCGCGGAACGAGGCGCCATCGGCCTCGGTGCGCTCGAAGTCGATGGTGGGGGTGTGGCTCACCGCCGCGTCCCCGTCGTCCTTGCCGATCTGTGCGTTGTTGATGATCCACGACAGATTGGTCGGCGAGTCGGCATTGGCGAGCGCCTCGTCGAGCGTGATGGCCTTTTCGCTGTAGAGGCGGTAGAGGTCCTGCTCGAAGGTCCGCGAGCCCGGCGCGAGGCTTTGTTCCATCGCCTCCTTGATCTCGTTCAACTCGCCGCGCTCGATCAGCTCGGTGATGTGGCGCGTGTTGAGCAGGATCTCGACGGCCGGAATGCGCTTGCCGTCCGGCTTGCGCACCAGGCGCTGCGACAGGATGGTGCGCAGCGACACCGCCAGATCGAGAAACAGCAGTGAACGGCTCTCGACCGGGAAGAAATTCACGATGCGGTTGAGCGCGTGATAGGCGTTGTTCGCATGCAGGGTCGCGAGACACAGGTGACCGGTCTGCGCGTACGACAGCGCCGCCTGCATGGTCTCGCGGTCGCGGATCTCGCCGATCAGGATGCAGTCCGGCGCCTGGCGCATCGCGTTGCGCAGCGCCTCCTGCCAGCTGTGCGTGTCGATGCCGACCTCGCGCTGGTTCACCACCGACTTGCGGTGGCGAAACAGGTATTCGATCGGATCCTCGACGGTCAGGATATGGCCGCTGCGATTGCGGTTGCGGTAGTCGATCATCGACGCCAGCGTGGTCGACTTGCCCGAGCCGGTCGAGCCGACCACCAGCAGCAGGCCGCGCTTTTCCATCACCAGCTCGGACAGGATGGTCGGCAAGCCGAGCGAATCGAGCGTCGGAATGTCGCCCTGGATGTAGCGCACCACGACCCCGATGCTGCTGCGCTGCCAGAACACGTTGATGCGGAAGTTGCCGAGATCCTTGACGCCGCGCGAGATGTTCATCTCCTTGTCGCGCTCGAAGCGTTCGAACTGCTCGGGCTCGACGAGCTCGGCGACCATGCGGCGGATCATCGCCGGGTCCATGACCTGCTGGTTGATCGGCAGCGTCTGGCCCTGGATCTTGATGTTGATCGGGGCGCCGGCGGTGACGTAGAGGTCCGAGGCCTGCTTCTCGGCCATCAGCTGGAACAGCTTGTCGAAGATCATCGCGGAATCTCTTCAGTGCGGGGGAGGGTGGGGGACGGCGGGCGCGAACGACACCCGTCCGCCGTCCCCCGTACGCGATCCGCTCAGGCGCCCCGCAGCAGCTCGTTGATGCCGGTCTTCGCGCGCGTCTGCGCATCGACGCGCTTGACGATCACCGCGCAATACAGGCTGTACTTGCCGTCGGCCGATGGCAGGCTGCCCGGCACGACGACCGAGCCGGCCGGCACGCGGCCGTAGTGCACCTCGCCGGTCTCGCGGTCGTAGATCTTCGTGCTCATGCCGATGTACACGCCCATCGACAGCACCGCGTTCTCCTCGACGATGACGCCCTCGACGACCTCCGAGCGCGCGCCGACGAAGACGTTGTCCTCGATGATGACCGGACCGGCCTGCACCGGCTCGAGCACGCCGCCGATGCCGACACCGCCGGAAAGGTGCACGTTTTTGCCGATCTGCGCGCACGAGCCGACCGTCGCCCAGGTGTCGACCATCGTGCCCTCGTCGACATAGGCGCCGATGTTCACGTAGGAGGGCATCAGCACGACGTTCTTCGCGACGTAGCTGCCCTTGCGCGCCACCGCCGGCGGCACGACGCGGAAGCCGCCGTCGCGAAACTGCTGCTCGCTGTAGTCGCCGAACTTGGTCGGCACCTTGTCGAAGTACTGGGTGGCGGCGCCGGGCATCACCTGGTTGTCGGCGAGGCGGAACGAGATCAGCACGGCCTTCTTGATCCACTGGTTGACGACCCACTGGCCGTCGCGCTTTTCGGCCACGCGCAGGCTGCCGCCGTCCAGACCGGCGATGACGGTGGCGACGGCGTCGCGCACTTCGGCGGGTGCGGCGGCCGGCGACAGGGCGGCACGGTTTTCGAAGGCGTCGTCGATGATCTTCTGCAAGTCTTGCATTGGGGATTTTCCGTTATAGGTTGTCCGAGGCGTTGCTCAGAGGGATTGGCAAAAGGCGGCGATGCGGTGGGCCGCTTCGATGCATTCGTCCGGTCCGGCCACCAGCGCGATGCGCACGAAGCCGGCGCCCGGGTTGACGCCGTCCGATTCGCGGGCGAGAAAGCTGCCCGGCAGCACCGTCACATTATATTCAGCCTGCAGGCGGCGGGCGAAATCGGTGTCGGAGATCGGCGTGCGCGCCCACAGATAGAAACCGGCGTCGGGCCGCTCGACCTCCAGGTGGCGCGCGAGCAGTGGCGTGATGCGGTCGAACTTGTCTCGGTACAGGCGGCGGTTCTCAGCGACGTGGGCCTCGTCCGCCCATGCGGCGACCGACGCGGCCTGCACCGCGGGGTTCATCGCGCAGCCGTGATAGGTGCGGTAGCGCAGAAAGGACTTCAGGATCTGCGCGTCGCCGGCGACGAAGCCCGAGCGCATGCCGGGCACGTTCGAGCGCTTGGACAGGCTGGAGAACATCACCACGTTGCGGAAGTCGCTGCGCCCGAGCGCCGCGGCCGCCTGCAGGGCGCCGACGGGCGGCGCATCGTCGTCAAAGTAGATCTCCGAGTAGCATTCGTCGGCGGCGATCACGAAGCCGTGACGGTCGGCGAGCGCGAACAGGCGCGCCCACTCGTCGAGCGACAGCACGCGGCCGGTCGGGTTGCCCGGCGAGCATACGTACACGAGCTGCACGTCGCGCCAGACCGTCTCGGGCACGGCGTCGAAATCCGAGCCGAAGCGCTTCTCGGCGAGGTTGTTGAGGAACACCGGCGCGGCGCCGGCAAGCAGCGCGGCCCCTTCGTAGATCTGGTAGAACGGATTCGGGCACAACACCCGCGCACCGGCGCGCGTACCGTCGATGACACACTGCGCGAACGCGAACAAGGCCTCGCGCGAACCGTTCACCGGCAGCACCTGGGTGGCGGCATCGATGGCGGCAAGGTCGTAGCGGCGCGTGAGCCACGCGGCGATCGCCTCGCACAGCGCGTCGCTGCCGAGCGTGCTCGGGTAGCTCGCCAGGCCGCCGAGGTTGTCGGCCAGCGCCTGCATGATGAAGGGCGGGGTCGGGTGCTGCGGCTCGCCGATCGACAGCCGGATCGGCTTCAGTCCGACCGGCGCCTCGAGGCCGGCGAACAGCGCGCGCAGCTTCTCGAACGGGTAGGGGTGGAGGCGGTCAAGATGGGGATTCACGAGCGATCGTCGATGCATAACAAGTGGTTTCGGCCGGCGAGCCGGCAAGATTTGGATGTTATCATGGCGCGCCCACGCAGCCCTTCACCGCGACGGTCCCGAACGTGCGACTCGCCAAGCTCAAACTCGCCGGCTTCAAGACCTTCGTCGACCCCACGACGGTGTTGACACCGGGCAATCTGGTCGGCGTGGTCGGCCCGAACGGCTGCGGCAAGTCGAACATCATCGACGCGGTGCGCTGGGTGCTCGGCGAGAGCCGCGCCTCGGCGCTGCGCGGCGAGTCCATGCAGGACGTCATATTCAACGGCTCGACCACGCGCAAGGCGGTCTCGCGTGCGAGCGTCGAGCTGGTGTTCGACAACCACGAGGGCAAGGCCGCCGGTCAATGGTCGCGCTACGCCGAGATCTCGGTCAAGCGCGTGCTCGACCGCTCGGGCGAATCGACCTATTACATCAACAACGTCCACGTGCGCCGCAAGGACGTCATCGATCTCTTCCTCGGCACCGGTCTGGGCCCGCGGGCCTACGCGATCATCGAGCAGGGCATGATCTCGCGCATCATCGAGGCGCGTCCGGAGGAGGTGCGCGGCTTTCTCGAGGAGGCCGCCGGCGTCACCAAGTACCGCGAGCGGCGGCGCGAAACCGAGGGGCGGCTGGCCGACGCGCGCGACAACCTGACGCGCCTCGAAGACATTCGCGGGGAGCTCGGCGAACGCATCGCCCATCTCGCAGTGCAGGCCGAGGTCGCCGCGCGCTACCGCGAGCTCAACGCCGCCCACACCGAGCGCCAGCAGCTGCTGTGGCTCTTCAAGCGCAACGAGGCGCGCGCCGAGCAGGGCCGGCTGCAGGACGAGCTCAACGCATCGACCACGCGCATGGAGCAGGACAGCGCGCGGCTGCAGTCGCTCGAGACGGCGGTCGAGGACGCCCGCCAGGCGCATTTCGCCGCCTCGGAAGAGACGCACGCGGCGCAAAGCGATCTGCTGTCGGCGGCCGCCGAGGTCACGCGGCTCGAATCCGAGTTGCGCCATCTCGAGGAGGCCCGCGTCCGTCTCGAAGCGCGCCTGCGCGAGCTCGAGGTCGAACAGACGCACTGGCTCGAACGCCGCAAGGCGCTCGGCGCCGACGAGGGGCGCTGGGCGGGCCTGCTCGACAACGCACGGCTGCGTGTCGAACAGGCCGAGGCGCGCCACGAAGAGATCGCCGGCACCCTGCCCGAGCTCGAATCGGCACGGCAGGCCGCCGATGCGACGGTCGCGGAGGCACGCCGCGAGCTCGGCCAGACCGAGCAGCAGCGGCGCGTCGAGGAGGCCAACCGCGCCGGCGCGATGCGGGCACTGGACGCGCTCGCGCAGCGGCGGGCGCGCCTCGAGGCCGAGCAGGGGCGCATCGACGGCCCGGACGAGCGCACGCTCGCCGAGCACGAAGCCCGTGTCGAAGCATTGCAGGCGATGCTCGACGATCGCCAGCACGAGCTCGGCAAGCTGCAGTCGCGCCTGCCCGACGCACAGGCCGCCCTGAAGGCCGCCGTGGAGCACGAGCGGCAGGTGCAGCGACGTCTCACCGAGCTGCGCGCCCGCCGCGAGGCCCTGGTGCAGTTGCAGGCACGCGTGCAGTCGCAGGGCCGCCTCGGTGACTGGCTCGAGCGCCACGGGCTGGCCGAGCTGCGCCCGCTGTGGCGCGAGGTCCGGGTCGAACCGGGGTGGGAGACGGCGGTCGAGGCGGTCCTGCGCGAGCGGCTCGCCGCGCTGAGCGGCGAGACGGCTGCGGCCGTGCGCACGCTGTTCGACGATCCGCCGCCCGACACGCTGAGCCTCGCGCTGCCCTCGGCGCCCGAGCGTGCTGCCGACGTGACGGCTCCGGCCGGGGCGGTGGCGCTCGCCGAGCGTATCGAGCTGTCCGACAACACGCTGCGACCGGCGCTCGACGACTGGTTGCGCGGCTGCTTCACGGTCGAGCGGCTGGACGACTGGCTCGCACGCCGCGACGCCCTGCCGCCCGGGTTGTCGCTGGTCAGCCCGCAGGGGCAGGTACTCGGGCGTCACGCGCTGACGCATTACGCACCCGACAGTCGCACCCACGGCGTCATGGAGCGGCAGCGCGAGATCGATGCGCTGGCCGACACCCAGCGCGCGCTCGAGGACGATGCCCAGCACGCCCACGATGCGCTGCACGCTGCCGAGGCCGTCGCCGCCGAGCTGCAGGAGCGCGCCGGCACACTGCGTCGCGAACTACAGGGCATGCAGCAGCAACTGCACGCCGCTCAGGTCGAGCTGCTCAAGCTCACGCAGGCGCGCCAGCGCGCCGACGAGAAGCGTGCGCAGATCGCGCACGATCTCGCCGATCTCGTGCACCTCGAGGCCACCGAGCGCGAGCATCTGGCCCGCGCCGAGATGGAGCACGCGCGCTGCACCGAGCTCGCCGAGCTGCAGCACGCCCGCCTCGACGCGGCGGCGACCGTGCTCGACGAGCGCGATCGCGCGCTGCGCGAGGCCCGCTCGCTCGAGCAGGCCACGGCACGCGAGCTGCAGGAGGCGAAGTTCTCCGAGCGCGAATGCATCGGCAAGCTCGACGACATCGGACGCAATCTGCAGCTCGCCGCCGAGCAGCTGCAGCGCATTGCAGCCGAGTCGGACAGCCGCGCCGGCGAGCTCGACGCGACCGACACGGCCGCCACGGCCGCGGCACTGCAGGCGGCGCTTGCCCTGCGCACGCGCCCCGAGGCTGCGCTCGCGCAACGCCGTGATGCGCAGGAAGAGGCCGCCGCCCGGCTGAAGCAGACCGACGAGCTGCGTCTGCGTACCGAGCAGGAGATCGCGCCGGCCCGCTCGCGCGTCGGCGAGCTGCGCCTCGCGCTGCAGGCGGCTGAGCTCGCCGTGGCGCAGTTCGACGAGCGTCTGGCCGAGGTGCAGGCCGACGAGGCGGCGCTGCAGCCGCTGCTGACCGGCGATTTGCGCGAGGCGGCCCTGCAGCGCGAGGTCGCACGGCTCGCACGCGCCATCGCCGAACTCGGGCAGGTCAATCTCGCCGCCCTCGACGAACTGGCCAGCGCCCAGGAGCGCAAGGCCTACCTCGATGCGCAGTCCGAAGATCTCGATCAGGCGATCACGACCCTGGAAGACGCCATCCGCCGCATCGACCGCGAGACCCGCGAGCAGCTGCAGGACACCTACAATACCGTGTCGCAGCATTTCGGCACGCTGTTTCCGCAGCTGTTCGGCGGCGGGCAGGCCCGGCTGGTCTTGACCGGCGACGAGATCCTCGACGCCGGCATCCAGATCGTCGCCCAGCCCCCCGGCAAGAAGAACAGCTCGATCCACCTGCTCTCGGGCGGCGAGAAGGCGCTCACCGCGATCGCGCTGGTGTTCTCGATGTTCCAGCTCAATCCGGCGCCGTTCTGCATGCTTGACGAGGTCGATGCGCCATTGGACGATGCCAACACCGAGCGCTACTGCCAGATGGTCAGGCGAATGTCCTCGCAGACGCAGTTCATCTTCATCAGCCACAGCAAGGTGACGATGGAGATCGCGAAGCAACTGGTCGGTGTGACGATGCAGGAGCAAGGTGTGTCGCGCGTCGTCGAGGTGGATATCGAAGAGGCATTGCGCATGGCCGAGCCGCTGCCGGCCTGAGCGCATGTGCGGCCGCGGCGGCGTGCCGGCGACGAATTTGGCGACGACGTTCCGCCCGCGAGGTGGCGGGGCGTTTCATGACAGGACGAACGATGGATAGCGAATTGCAGATCGGGTTGCTGGCACTCGGCGTGGCCGCGGTAGTCGGCATCGTCGCGTACAACAAGTGGCAGGAGCACAAGCACCACCGGCATGCCGAGAAAGCCTTCAGGTCCGAACATCGGGACGTGTTGCTCGAGACCGACAAGCGCGGCCGGCCCGATGACGATCCGGAGCCGCTCGGCGAGGCCGGACTCGCCGCGTCCAAACCCCAGCCGAAACCGCACGGCCAGCCGAGCGGGCGCCACACCACGCCGGGCGCTCCCGACGCGGTCGATCCGCGCATCGACTGCATCATCCGCATCGAGGCGATCGAGCCGCTCGATGTCGCGCGGCTGTGGGCGGCGCAGCGCGAGGCCTTGCAGGATCTCGGAAAACCCGTACGCTGGTTCGCCTTCGATGATCGCGAGAACGTGTGGCGCCCGCTCACCGCCCACAGTGCCGGAGCCCACCATTGGTTCTGCGCCGCGATGCAGATGGTCGATCGGCGCGGCGCGATCGGCGAGCAGGATTTTCAGCACTTCGCCAGCGGCATACAGCGCGTGGCCGACCAGTTCCTCGCCGTGCCGGCCGACATCCCGGCGCGTGCGACCGCGCTGGGCAACGCCGCCGCGCTCGACCAGTTCTGCGCCAGCGTCGACGTGCAAGTCGGTGTCAACGTCGTGACCGACGGCGAGCCGTTCCCGGGCACCAAGATCCGCGCGCTGGCCGAAGCCGGCGGCATGACGCTCGGCGACGACGGCGCCTTTCACGCGCGCGACGAGGACGGGCGCACGCTCTACACGCTGAGCAATCTGGAGCCGGAGCTGTTCTCGGCCAGCGAGATGCGCAACCTCCATACGCGCGGCATCACGCTGCTCATCGACGTGCCGCTGGTGGCGGACGGCGCGGGCGTGTTCGACCGCATGATGCGCCATGCCAATCAGATGGCAGAGGTGCTGCACGGCAGCGTCGTCGACGACAATCGCGCGCCGTTCGGGGCCGAGGCGGGAGCGCTGATCCGCTCGCAGATCCGCCAGTTCCAGGCGCAGATGGAGAACGAGCGCATCCCGGCCGGCGGACCGCTGGCCAGCCGCCTGTTCAGCGCATGACGCGCGTGCCGCACGACGCGGCCGAGCGTGCGGCGCGCCTGCGCGCCGAGCTCGACGCGCACAACCACGCGTATTACGTGCTCGATGCGCCGACGGTTTCCGACGCCGAGTACGACCGCCTGTTTCGCGAGCTCGAAGAGCTCGAGCAGGCCTGGCCGGCACTGGTCACGCCGGACTCGCCGACGCAGCGCATCGGCGGTGCGCCGCTGGCCGGATTCGCCGAGGTCGTGCACCGCGTGCCGATGCTCTCGCTCGCCAATGCGTTCTCGGACGACGAGATCATCGCATTCGACCGCCGCTGCCGCGAAGGGCTCGATCGCGAGCGCATCGAGTACGCGGCCGAGCCCAAGCTCGACGGGCTCGCGATCACGCTGATCTACGAGCGCGGCCGCTTCGCGCGCGGGGCCACGCGGGGCGACGGCACGCGCGGCGAGGACGTCACCGCGAACCTGCGCACGGTGCGCTCGATTCCGTTGCGCCTGCGCGGCGAGCAGCCGCCGGCGCGGCTCGAGGTGCGCGGCGAGGTGCTGATGCAGCGCGCCGATTTCGAGCGCCTCAACGAGCGCCAGCTCGCCGCCGGCGAAAAGGTCTTCGTCAATCCGCGCAATGCCGCGGCGGGCAGCCTGCGCCAGCTCGACCCGCGCGTGACCGCACGTCGGCCGCTGCGCTTTTTCGCCTACGGCCTGGCCGAACTCGTCGGCGAGGCGGACCCGCCGACCCATCAGGCGGTGCTCGACCGACTGGCCGAGCTGGGCTTCGCGGTCGCCCCGGAGCGCGACGTCGTGACCGGTCCGGACGGCTTGCTCGGCTATTACCGTCGCATCGGCGAGCTGCGTCAGCGACTGCCGTACGACATCGACGGCGTCGTCTACAAGGTCAATCGCCGCGACGACCAGCTCACGCTCGGTTTCGTGTCGCGTGCACCGCGCTGGGCGATCGCTCACAAGTACCCGGCGCAGGAAGAGGTCACCGAGCTCCTCGACATCGAGGTGCAGGTCGGGCGCACCGGCGCGCTGACGCCGGTCGCACGGCTGAAGCCGGTATTCGTCGGCGGCGTCACGGTGACGAACGCGACGCTGCACAACGACGAGGAAATCCGCCGCAAGGGCCTTCGCATCGGCGACCACGTGGTCGTGCGCCGGGCCGGCGACGTGATCCCCGAGGTGGTCGCGCCGGTGCTCGAGCGGCGTACCGGCGCCGAACGCGACTTCGTGATGCCCGACCGTTGCCCGGTGTGCGGTTCGCACGTCGTGCGCGCGCCGGACGAGGCGATCGCACGCTGTTCGGGCGGACTGTTCTGCCCGGCGCAGCGCAAGCAGGCGCTGCTGCACTTCGCGAGCCGGCGTGCAATGGACATCGAGGGGCTCGGCGACAAGCTCGTCGAGCAGCTCGTCGACACCGGCATCGTCAAGAGCCCGGTCGACCTTTACCGCCTCGGCCTGGTCAAGCTCGCCGCGCTCGACCGCATGGGCGAAAAATCGGCGGCCAACCTGCTCGCGGCGATCGACAGGAGCCGCCACACCACGCTCGCGCGCTTCATCTTCGCACTCGGCATCCGCAACGTCGGCGAGACGACCGCGCGGGATCTCGCGCGCCATTTCGGCAGCCTCGACGCACTGATGGCCGCCGACGAGGCGGCGCTGACGCAGGTGCCGGACGTCGGGCCGATCGTCGCGCGCAGCATCGTCGACTTCTTTGCCGAGGGGCACAATCGTGAGGTCATCGAGCAGCTGCGCGCGGCCGGCGTCGCCTGGGACGAGAGCGGACCGGCGGCGCCGGCCTCGGACGCGCTTGCCGGCAAGACCTTCGTGCTCACCGGCACGCTGCCGACGCTCACGCGCGACGAGGCCAAGGCCTTGATCGAGGCACACGGCGGCAAGGTCAGCGGCTCGGTGTCGAAGAAGACCGATTTCGTCGTCGCCGGCGACGAGGCCGGTTCGAAGCTGCAGAAAGCCGAGACGCTCGGCGTCACGGTGATCGACGAGGACGGTCTGCGTGCGCTGCTGGCCGGCGCTACTTGAAGGAATGACATAAGCATGAAAAAAATCACCAAGGCCGTATTCCCCGTCGCCGGCATGGGGACGCGCTTCCTGCCCGCGACCAAGGCGAGCCCGAAGGAAATGTTGCCGATCGTCGACA
>DAOMOP010000042.1:2325-23932 GCA_035444405.1 Rhodocyclaceae bacterium | reverse complement strand
CGAGCAGGCCCAGGCCGACCGTGTCGCCGACGGCCACGCCGAGCGTCGCGAACAGGCGCTCGTCCAGCCACACCTCGCCCGCCGCGGGCACGCGCTCGGCCACTTCGTCCGGGCGGTTGGGTGCGCTCGCGATGCGCAGCGTCCCGCGCAGCGGATAACCCGCGCCGACGACCTTGACGCCGGCGAGCTGCGCCTCGTCGGCGGTGCTGACCATGCTCGTGAACAGCACCGTGTCGACGACCGCCAGCCCGCGCCCTCGCGCCTCGTCGTGAAAGGTCCGCGCCCATGGCCGGTCGGCGCGCAGCAGCAGATCGCCGCCGAGCAGCTGGTTGGCCTCGCGGTCGAGCCCGCGGGCGACGCGATCGGCGAGAAAGCCGACGCTGGTCAGGCTCGCCACCGCCAGGACGATGGCGAGCCCGAGCAGGTGCAGCTCGCCCGCGCGCAGGTCGCGCGTCATCATCCGCCACGCCAGTCGCAAGATATGCATGGGCGGGTGGACGCGCGCCGGCCGCGAAAGGTTCACGACGCCGGCGCGAGGATGCGCCGCACCAGCTCGACCCAGTAGGCGCCGCCGGTGGGAATGATGTCGTCGTTGAAATCGTAGTGCGGATTGTGCAGCGTGCAGCCGCCCTCGCCCGGACCGTTGCCGAGCCACACATAGCAGCCGGGCTTGTGCTGCAGGTAGAACGCGAAGTCCTCGGCACCCATGCTCGGGCGCGCGTCGGTGACGACGTTCTCGGCGCCGACCAGTGCACGCGCGACCTCGGCGCACAGCGCCGCCTCGGCGGCGGAGTTGACGGTCGGCGGATAGCCGCGCCGGTACTCGAGCGTGATGTCGACCCCGTGCGCGGAGGCAACGCCGTCACACAGCTTGCCCAGCCGCGCCTCGATGCGCGTCTGCACGGCCTCGCTGAACGCGCGCGCAGTGCCCGACAGCTGCGCGCGGTCCGGAATCACGTTGTACGCCTCACCGGCGTGGAACATCGTCGTCGACACCACTGCCGGGTCGAGCGGATCGAGCGTGCGGCTGGCGATGGACTGGATCGCCTGCACCAGCGCGGCGGCGGCCACCACCGGATCGGCTCCCAGGTGCGGCATCGCGGCGTGGCAGCCGCGCCCGCGCACCTCGATGTCGAAGCGGTCGGCGCTGGCCATCGCCGGGCCGGTGTGCACGGCGAACTGGCCGGCGGGCATGCCGGGCCAGTTGTGCAGGCCGAAGATTGCCTCCATCGGGAAGCGCTCGAACAGACCGTCCTCGATCATCGCCCGCGCGCCCGCCTCGCCCTCCTCGGCGGGCTGGAACACCAGGTGTACCGTGCCGTCGAAGTCGCGCCGCGCGGCGAGCACTTCGGCCGCCGCGAGCAGCATCGTCGTGTGCCCGTCGTGACCACACGCATGCATGCAACCGGGATGACGCGAGTGGTGCGCGAAAGTGTTGCGCTCCTGGATCGGCAGCGCGTCCATGTCGGCCCGCAGCCCGATCGCGCGCAGCCCGCGCCCGCCGCGGATGGTACCGACCACGCCGGTGCGGCCGATGCCGCGCTGGACTTCGACGCCGAGCGATTCGAGATGCGCGGCGATCACCTCGGCGGTGCGCTGCTCGGCGTACGCCAGCTCCGGATGTGCGTGGATGTCGCGCCGGATCTCGGTGAGCCGTGCGTGACGACGGCGAATGGTGTCGATCACCTTCATGATTCTGTCCCCATTTCCGGGTTACTCTTGTTCGTCGATGCGCTCGGCGGCCGCAGGCGCATCGTACGGTCGGCACGCATGCGGAACAACGGCGCTGGTCTCTGTCGAAGTCAGAACAGTTTAGCGAACGCCCCGCAGGCCGACAAAGTCGGCGCATGCGGCCCGCAGACCGGCGCGGGGCACCACAGTGCGCCTGCCGCCGCAGGGCGGGCACGCGATGCACGAACGGTTCGGGATATCGACCGGGTGCGCGGCGCGTCGCAAACCTCATCGAGGGGGCAAGCATGTCGATCCATGTCGCACTGCATCACGTCACCACCTACGACTACGACCGACGCGTGCGCCTGGGGCCGCAGGTGATCCGGATGCGCCCGGCACCGCACTGCCGCACCCGCATCCTGAGCTACTCGCTGAAGGTCGCACCGCCGCAGCACTTCATCAACTGGCAGCAGGACCCGCAGGCCAACTACCTCGCGCGCCTGGTGTTTCCGGACGAAACCGACGGGATGCGCATCGAGGTCGATCTGGTGGCCGAGATGGCGGTCATCAACCCGTTCGATTTCTTCCTCGAGCCGCACGCCGAGTATTTTCCGTTCGAGTACGAGCGCTGGCAGCGCGACGAGCTCGCGCCGTACTTCGGGAAGCTGCCGTGCACGCCGCACTTCGCAGCGTGGCTGGACCGCATCGACCGCACGCGCAAGCTCAGCGTGTATTTTCTGGTCGACCTCAACCGCGAGCTCTTCGAACACGTCGGCTACGTGATCCGGCTCGAGCCGGGCATCCAGACGCCCGAGGAGACGCTCCAGAAACGCTCCGGCTCGTGCCGCGACTCGGCCTGGCTGCTGGTCCAATTGCTGCGCCATCTGGGACTCGCCGCCCGCTTCGTGTCCGGCTATCTGATCCAGCTCACCGCCGACGTCAAGCCGCTCGAAGGCCCGCCCGGACCGGCTGCCGACTTCACCGATCTGCATGCGTGGTGCGAAGTCTATCTGCCGGGCGCCGGCTGGATCGGCCTCGACCCGACCTCGGGGCTGTTCGCCGGCGAGGGCCACATTCCGCTTGCCTGCACGCCCGACCCGTTCTCGGCCGCACCGGTCAGCGGCCTCGTCGACGACTGCGAGGTCCGTTTCGCGCACGAGATGAAGCTCACGCGCATCTGGGAGGCCCCGCGCGTCACGAAGCCATATGCCGAAGCCCAGTGGCACGAGATCGAGGCACTCGGTCATGCGATCGACGCGCGCCTTGCCACGATGGATGTGCGCCTGACGCAAGGCGGCGAACCGACCTTCGTGGCCGTCGACGACCCGGACGGCACCGAGTGGAACACCGATGCGCTCGGCCCGACCAAGCGGCTGCTCGCCGGCGAGCTCTTCCATCGCCTGCGCGAGCGCTACGGCCCGCACGGGCTGGTGCACTTCGGGCAGGGCAAGTGGTACCCGGGCGAGCAGCTGCCGCGCTGGTCGCTCAACTGCTACTGGCGCCGCGACGGCGAGCCGCTGTGGCACGACACGGCGCTGGTTGCCGACGAGCGGCGCCGTTACGAGGCCGACGCCGGCGTGGCCGGGCGGTTTCTGCACGGCGTCGCCGAACGGCTCGGCGTCGGCGCGCAGCATGTCTTTCCGGCCTTCGAGGATGCGCTCTACTACCTGTGGCGCGAGCGCCGCCTGCCGATCAACGTCGATCCGTTCGACTCGAAGCTCGACGACCCGCTCGAGCGCGCGCGTCTGGCCAGGCTCTTCTCGGTCGGTCTCGACGACGTGGTCGGCCACGTGCTGCCGATCGCGCACGATGCGCGCCGCGACGCCGGCTGGCGCAGCAGCCGGTGGTTTCTGCGCGGCGAGCGCTGCTACCTGATCCCGGGCGATTCGCCGCTCGGCTATCGCCTGCCGCTCGACTCGCTGCCGTGGGTCGGCACGACCGACTATCCCTGGACGCACCAGCCCGACCCGTTCCAGCACCTCGCACCGCTGCCGCGTGCCGCGACCTTGCGCGAACAGGCCGACCCGGCCCGTTCGCGCCACCGCGCCGAGCACCCGCACGCGGCCACGCCAACGGCCGACAGCGAACGCCCGCCCGCCTCCGGCGAATCGGCCGCCGGCATCACGCGCACCGCGATGTGCGCGCAGGTGCGCGACGGCGTGCTCTACCTCTTCATGCCGCCGACCGAATGCCTGGAGGACTATCTCGCGCTGGTCGCCTGCGTCGAGGCGACCGCCGCCGAGCTCAGGCAACCGGTGCTGCTCGAAGGCTACGAGCCGCCGCGCGACGCGCGCCTGCAGCATTTCCGCATCACGCCCGATCCGGGCGTCATCGAGGTGAACATCCATCCGGCCGGCGACTGGGACACGCTGGTCGAGCAGACCACGCACCTGTACGCAGCGGCCCACCAGTCGCGCCTGAGCACCGAGAAATTCATGCTCGACG
This sequence comes from Rhodocyclaceae bacterium, assembly GCA_035444405.1. Taxonomy (GTDB): domain Bacteria; phylum Pseudomonadota; class Gammaproteobacteria; order Burkholderiales; family Rhodocyclaceae; genus DAOMOP01. The sequence goes on along the minus strand of DAOMOP010000042.1, from coordinate 19,816 downwards.
GGCGGCACACCGGCACCGGCGGCGGCAACCACATCGTGCTCGGCGGCCCGACGCCGGCCGATTCGCCTTTCTTGCGCCGCCCCGACCTGCTGCGCAGCCTCGTCGCCTACTGGCACAACCATCCGAGCCTGTCCTACCTGTTCTCGGGCCTGTTCATCGGCCCGACCTCGCAGGCGCCGCGCGTCGACGAGGCGCGCAACGACTCGGTCTACGAGATCGAGATCGCCTTCCATGGCTGGTCGACCGGCTGATGCGCAACCTGCTGATCGACGTGACCGGCAACACGCACCGCGCCGAGTTCTGCATCGACAAGCTCTATGCGCCCGACAGCGCCACCGGCCGGCTCGGCCTGCTCGAGATGCGCGCCTTCGAGATGCCGCCGCACGCGCGCATGAGCCTCACCCAGCAGCTGCTGCTGCGCGCGCTGGTGGCGCGCTTCTGGGAGCAGCCCTACGCGGCGCAGCGGCTGGTGCGCTGGGGCACCGAGCTGCACGACCGCTTCATGCTGCCGCACTTCGTGTGGCAGGACTTCGGCGACGTCGTCGACGAGCTGCGCGGGGCCGGCTATCGGCTCGAGGCGCAGTGGTTCGCGCCACACTTCGAATTCCGCTTCCCGAAGCTCGGCGACTATGCGGTGAAGGGCATGGCGCTCGAGCTGCGCACCGCGCTCGAACCCTGGCACGTGATGGGCGAGGAAGGCGCGCCCGGCGGCACCGCCCGCTACGTCGACTCGTCGCTCGAGCGGCTGCAGGTCCGCGTGGACGGCGCCGCGCCGCAGCGCTACCGCGTCACCTGCAACGGCGTGACGCTGCCACTGCAGCCGACCGGCACTACCGGGCAGTTCGTCGCCGGCGTGCGCTACCGCGCCTGGCAGCCGCCGTCCTGCCTGCATCCGACCATAGGCATCGACAGTCCGCTCGTGTTCGACATCGTCGACACGTGGATGAACAAGAGCCTGGGCGGTTGCCAGTATCACGTCACGCATCCCGGCGGACGCCATTTCGAGACCTTTCCGGTCAACGCGTTCGAGGCGGAAAGCCGGCGCCTGGCGCGTTTCTTCCGCTTCGGCCACACGCCCGGGCACATCGCCGCCGCCGAGCCGCAGCGCAACCCGGAGTTCCCATTTACGCTAGACTTGCGTCAACATTGATCACCGCACTGCCGTGATGGTGGGGCCGTTTCGGTTGAGCGCCCGCATGCCTGCCGACCTGATCGATTCGTATCCGTACTGCGCCGACCGTTTCGACGAGATGCTGGCCGGCAAGGGCATGCCGCGCGCGCACTGGCGCGGCTTCGTCGAGCGGCTGCGCAAGACCCCGCTGCAGGCGCTCGAGCAACGCGCCGCCTTCGTGGCCGACGCGATCGAGTCCGACGGCGTCACCTACAACGTCTACGCCGATCCGGGCGGTGCGAGCCGGCCGTGGGAGCTCGACGTGCTGCCGCTGATCATCGGCGCGGCCGAGTGGAGCATGCTGTCCGCCGCGGTGGCCCAGCGCGCGCGCCTGCTCGACGCGATGCTCGCCGATCTGTACGGGCCCCGCACGCTGCTCGCCGAAGGACTGCTGCCGCCGGCACTGGTGTTCGGTCAGCACGGCTACAAGTGGCCGTGCCATGGCACGCGCCCGCCCGGCGGCCGCTTCCTGCACTTGTACGCAGCCGACCTCGCCCGTTCGCCCGACGGCAGCTGGTGGGTCATCGCCGACCGCACGCAAGGCCCATCGGGCGCGGGCTACGCGCTGCAAAACCGCATGGTGGTGTCGCAGGCCTTTCCGGAAGCCTTCCGCGAGCTGCGCGTGCAAAAGCTGTCCGGCTTTTTCCGCAGCCTGCAGGACGGGCTCGCGCGCATGGCGCCGGTGGATGGCGACACGCCGCTGACCGTGCTGCTGACGCCGGGCCCGTACAACGAGACCTACTTCGAGCACGCCTTCCTCGCGCGCTACCTCGGCTTTCCGCTCGTCGAGGGACAGGACCTGACGGTGCGCGACGATGCCGTGTTCCTGAAGACGCTGCGCGGCCTGCGGCGCGTGCACGCGATCGTGCGCCGCCTCGACGACGACTTCTGCGACCCGCTCGAGCTGCGCGCCGACTCGGCACTCGGGGTGCCCGGGCTGCTCGGTGCGGTGCGCGCGGGCCGCGTGCTGATCGCCAACGCACTGGGCAGCGGCGTGCTCGAAAGCGCCGCGCTGTTCGGTTTTCTGCCGGCGATCGCGCAGCGCCTGCTCGGCGAGCCGCTCGCGATCCCGTCGGTGGCCTCGTGGTGGTGCGGCGAAGCGCCGGCGCTCGAACACGTGCTCGCGAACCTCGACGACCTCGTGATCAAGCCGGCCTTCGCGAGCATGCGCAAGGACGCCGTATTCGGCCACGAACTGAAGGGCGAGGCACGCGAGCAGCTGCTCGACAGCATCCGCGCACAGCCACACGCCTACGTCGCGCAGGAGTGGGTGCGCCTGTCGCAGGCTCCAGTGTGGCTCCCGAGCACCGAACGGCGCGCCGGCGAGCGCCACGAGACGCACCGCCTGACCGCGCGCTCGGTCGGGCTGCGCCTCTTTGCCGCGGCGACGCCCGAAGGCTACGTCGTGATGCCGGGCGCGCTGACGCGTGTCGCGCCGCGTTCGGGCATCGAGGTGATCACGATGCAGCGCGGCGGCTCGTCCAAGGACACCTGGGTGCAGGCGGACCGGGCGGTGGTACGCACGAGCCTGATCAAGAAGCGGCTCGGCGTGATCGACCTGCTGTGCACCGAGGCCGACATTCCGTCGCGCGTCGGCGAGAACCTGTTCTGGATGGGACGCCATGCCGAGCGCTGCGAAGCATCGGCGCGCGTGTTGCGGGCCGCACTCATGCGCGTGTCGGGCGGCCTCGACGAGCTCGACCCGGAGCTCGCCGGCCTTCTCGCGGCGGCCACCCGCATCGGCGCGCTGACCGAGCCCGACAGCGAAGCGGAGGCTGGCGGCGACGTGCCGTCCCTGCAGGCGCGCCTGCTCGCCGCAGTGGCCGATCCGGCCACGCCGGGCTCGGTGGCCGCGAACCTGCGCGCACTCGCGGCCAACGCGATCCACGTGCGCGAACGCCTGTCGTCGGACAACTGGCACGTGCTCAACCGCCTCGAGCAGTGCCTGCGGCCATCGCCGCTCACGGTGGACCAGGCGCTGGCGGTGCTCGACCAGGTGATGCTCAACTGCATCTCGCTCGCCGGTTTCGCGATGGACGACATGACGCGCGACGAGGGCTGGCGCTTCCTCATTCTCGGGCGGCGCATCGAGCGCCTGGCGTGGCTCTCCGAGCTGGTCTCGAGCGTGCTCGAGGGCGCCGCCGGCGAGCGCGAGCAGCTGCTCGAGTGGCTGCTCGAGGCGGCCAACTCCATCGTCACCTATCGGGCGCGCTACCGCCGCACGCCCGAGCTGCTGCCGACGGTGCATCTGGTGGTCTTCGACACCGCGAATCCGCACTCGGTGATGTTCCAGATCCAGGTGCTCAAGCGCTACATCCAGCGCAGCGCGGCCGAGCTCGGTCACCCGAACCCGCCGCAGCTCGACCGGCTCGAAAAGCGTCTCGCCGGCTTCGATCTGGCCGGCTTCGAACCGCTGCACTGCGAGCCGGCCTGCGCGGCGCTGGCGGGGCTGCTGGGCGACATCGGCGAGACTGCGTACTGGCTCTCCGACGAAGTCCATCACCGCTTCTTCATCCACACGGTGTCGCCGTCACGACTGCGGAGCGTTGCATGACGACGCTGCGCTATCACGTTCGCCACGACACGCTGTACCGCTACGACCAGCCGGTCGGCGAATCCCATCAGCTGCTGCGGCTCGAGCCGCGAGCACTGCCGTGGCAGCACTGTGTCGCGCACCATCTCGACGTGACGCCGACCCCGGCACGCAACGCACGCTTTGCCGATGCGTTCGGCAACACCGTGCGCGTGCTGCACTTCGAAGCCGATCACGACGAGCTGGCGGTACGCAGCGAGAGCTGGGTCGAGCTGCGGGCCCGGCAGCCGGCCGAGCTCGACGCCTGTCCGCCCTGGGAGGCCGTGCGCGACGCACTCACCTATCGCGCCGGACGGCCCATGGTACCCGAGGCGCTCGAGGCGACGGCGTTCCTGTTCGAATCCACTCACGTGCGCCTGAAGCGCGACTTCGCCGACTACGCGGCCGACGCCTTCGCAGCCGGCACCCCGCTGCTGCGCGCCGTCGACGGGCTGATGCGGCGCATCTTCGCCGAATTCAGTTTCGACCCCCATGCCACCGAGGTATCGACACCGGTCACCGAGGTATTCGCGAACCGGCGCGGCGTGTGCCAGGACTTCGCGCACTTCATGATCTCGTGCCTGCGCTCGTGCGGCATCGCCGCACGCTACGTCAGCGGCTACCTGCTCACGCAGCCGCCACCCGGCAAGAAACGCCTGATCGGCGCGGATGCGACGCATGCCTGGGTGGCGGTGTACTGCCCCGGGCCGGGCTGGGTGGATTTCGATCCGACCAACGCGGTACGCCCGGATCTCGAACACATCACGATCGGCTGGGGCCGCGATTTCAGCGACATTTCCCCGTTGCGCGGCGTGATCCTCGGCGGCGGCGTGCACGAGCCCGAGATCGCCGTCACGGTCGTGCCGGAGGACGAGTTCGTCGAGCTTTACACCGACGCCGGCATGCCGACACTGGACCTGCGCACCGCCGGCACCTGACCATGCCGACGGCCGGGCGCCGAGGGCTCGTGTCGGGCCCCGTGACCGCGGCATATGCCACACTCACAGAGCGGAAGTCCGCGGCCCGCTCGCACCGCAGCGGCATATTGCGGTAATCTTCGGCCTCTCAGCCAATCGCGTCTCAGACGCCCAACGGGCAGCAGGCCGCACGTGCAAATCTACCGCAAGCCACCGCAACTCCCCCCGCTCGAAAGCGCGTTCTTCAAGCTCCCCGACACCTTGCTGATGATTCTCGATGCCGCCTGGACCGTGCAGCTGGTCAGCGAGGGATGGCGGCAGGTGCTCGGTCTGCGCCAGGAGGAGCTCAGGTGGCGGCCGTTCGTCGATTTCGTGCACGACGACGATGAACAGGACACCATCGCACGGCTCGCCTCGCTCGACGACACGCTCGCCACCGTGCGCTTCTCGAGCCGCTTCCGCCGCCACGACGGCAGCTACATCGGCCTGACCTGGAGCGTCAGTCACGATCGCACCGAGAACCTGTACTACGCGTCCGCCCACGAAACCGCGGTGAGCCTGTCGAACACGAGCGCGTCGCTGCCCGAAGTCTATGTCGACGGCCTGACCGGGTTGCCCAACCGCAGCCTCTTCATCGACCGCATCGAGCACACGCTGCAGCGGCTGCGCCGCCGCAAGGACGCCCAGTTCGCGGTGCTCTACTGCGGCATCGACCGCTTCAAGGTGATCAATCACAGCCTCGGCAACCGCCTCGGCGACATGCTGCTGGTCGCCGTGGCCAACCTGCTGCGCAGCACCACACGCCCGACCGACATGGTGGCGCGCCTGGGCGGCGACGAATTCGGCATCCTGCTCGAGGACATCCGGGACGCGAGCTCGCCGGTGCGTGTCGTCAAGCGCATCCAGGAGATGCTGTTCCTGCCCTTTCCGCTGCACGAGCACGAGGTGTTCGCGACGGTGTCGTTCGGGATTACGGTGAGCGGCGACGAATACTCCGCACCCGACCACATGGTGCGCGACGCCAACATGGCGATGGTGCGCGCGAAAAGCCAGGGCGGCGGCAGCTGCGTGGTGTTCAACCCCGGCATGCACGACGAGGCCGTGCGTCGCCTGGAGCTCGAGATGGACCTGCGCCGGGCGCTCGAGCGCGGCCAGTTCCAGGCCTACTACCAGCCCATCGTCGCACTGCAGAGCGGCCGGCTGTCGGGCTTCGAGGCGCTGGTGCGCTGGGCCCATCCGGAAAAGGGCCTGATCTCGCCGGCCGAGTTCATTCCCGTCGCCGAAGAGACCGGTCTCATCGTGCCGCTGGGACAGTGGATGCTCGACGAAGCCTGTCGCCAGATGCGCGCCTGGCAGCTGCGCCATCCGCGCCGGCCGGCACTGACGGTGAGCGTCAACCTCTCCGCGCGCCAGCTGCTGCGCCCCGAGTTGCCGCGCGAGATCCGCAGGACACTGCGTCAATCGGGCCTGTCGCCGCGCCATCTGAAGCTCGAGATCACCGAAAGCGCGATGATGGAAGACGCCGAGCGCGCGATCGAGCTGCTGGTGCAACTGCGCAAGATGCGCGTGCGCCTGCTGCTCGACGACTTCGGCACCGGCTATTCGTCGTTGAGCTACCTGCATCGCCTGCCGGTCGACACGCTCAAGGTCGACCGCTCCTTCGTCATGCATCTGCACGAGGACGGGGCCGACAAGAGCTTCGTCGAGACCATCGTGCAGCTCGCGCATCAGCTCGGTCGCGACGTCGTCTGCGAGGGCGTCGAGCAGCCCGAGCAGGAGGCGATTCTCAAGGCGCTCAAGGTCAAGTACAGTCAGGGCTTCCTGTACTCGCGGCCGGTCACGGCCAACGAAGCGGAAATGCTGATCCTCACCGACCGCGAACGATTCGACGTGCCGCCCGCAGCGGAGCGCGCCGTGCCGCAGGACGAGCGCGCCGTGACCGTGTCTTGAAGCTCTTCTACGCCGACCATTTCGTTCTGCCGCTGCCCGAGGGCCATCGCTTTCCGATGGAAAAATACGCGCGGCTGCGCGAGCGGCTCGTGCATACGGGGCTGTTCGAACCCAGGGACTTCGCGGTGCCCGCGGCCGCCCGCGACGACGAGATCGCGCGCGCGCACGACCGCGCCTACCTCGGCCGCGTCGTCGCCGGCACGCTCGACGCGGCCGAGCAGCGCCGCATCGGCTTCCCGTGGTCGCCGCAGATGGTCGAACGCTCGCGCCGCTCGGCCGGTGCAACGCTGGCCGCGTGCCGTCACGCGCTCGCCGAGGGCTGCGCGGCCAACCTCGCCGGCGGCACCCACCACGCCCATCGCGATTTCGGTTCCGGATTCTGCGTCTTCAACGACGCCGCGATCGCCGCGCTGGCGATGCGCGCCGAAGGCCGCGCACAGCGCGTGGCGGTGATCGACTGCGACGTCCACCAGGGCGACGGCACGGCTACGATCCTCGCCGACGAGCCGCACGTGTTCACGTTCAGCCTGCACGCGGCACGCAATTTTCCGTTCCGCAAGGCACACTCCGATCTCGACGTCGAACTGCCCGACGATACCGGCGATCCGGCTTATCTCGACGCGCTGCGCGGCGCGCTCGATACCGTGTTCGCCCGCGCGGCGCCGCAGCTGGTGATCTATCTTGCCGGCGCCGACCCCTACCGCGACGACCGCCTCGGCCGCCTGGCGCTGTCGCTCGACGGGCTCGCCCGGCGCGACGCGCTGGTGTTCGAGCGCTGCAGCCGCCACGGCGCGGCCGTCGCGATCGCGATGGCCGGCGGCTACGCACGCGACATCGACTACACCGTCACCATCCACGCCAACACGATCGTCGGCGCGGCACGGCAGTTCGGCCATCGCGCACGACCGCACGGCGTTTCGCAGGCGAACGCGTGACCCGTCGCGCGCCGGCGGCGATCGCCGGACGTGCCGCGGCGCGAAGATCGCCGCGTGCCCGCCCCTCGCCCGTGCACTACTGAAAACGGCCCCTTGCGGGGCCGAGTCCGGCGGTGTGCCGACCCGCGCAGCGCATGCGCGGGTCCGTGCCAGCGAAGTTCAGACCACGCCCTGCGCGAGCATCGCGTCGGCGACCTTGACGAAGCCGGCGATGTTGGCGCCGTCCTGGTAGCTGACCGTGCCGTCCGGGCGCGTACCGTATTGCAGGCACATGCGGTGGATGCCCTGCATGATCTCGAGCAGGCGGCCGTCGACCTCCTCGCGCGTCCACGACATGCGCATCGCGTTCTGGCTCATCTCGAGGCCCGAGGTCGCCACACCGCCGGCATTGCTCGCCTTGCCCGGCGCGTAGAGCACGCCGTTCTCCTCGAACACGCGTACCGCGTCGGCCGTGCACGGCATGTTCGCCCCTTCGGCGACGCAGACGACGCCGTTCTTGAGCAGCGTGCACGCGTCGTTCTCGTCGAGCTCGTTCTGCGTCGCGCACGGCAGCGCGATGTCGACCGGGACGTTCCACGGGCGCTTGCCCGCCTCGAACGGCAGGCCGAGGCGCTCGGCGTACTCGCCGACGCGACCGTAATGGACGTTCTTGACGTCCATCAGCACGGCGAGCTTCTCGGGCGTGAAACCGTCCTCGTCGATCACCGTGCCGCTCGAATCCGAGCACGTGACGATCTTCGCGCCGAGTTCCATGGCCTTCTCGATCGCATACTGGGCGACGTTGCCCGAGCCCGACACGGCGACCCGCATGCCCTTCATCGTGCGGCTGGCGTGGCGCAGCATCTCCTCGGCGAAGTAGACCGTGCCGTAGCCGGTCGCCTCGGGGCGGATCAGCGAACCGCCGAACGACAGGCCCTTGCCGGTGAACACGCAGCTCGCCTTGTTCGACAGCTTCTTCATCATGCCGGCCATGAAGCCCACCTCGCGCCCGCCGACGCCGATGTCTCCGGCCGGCACGTCGGTATCGGAGCCGATGTGGCGATACAGTTCGGTGATAAAGGACTGGCAGAAACGCATCACCTCGCGCGGGCTCTTGCCCTTCGGATCGAAGTCCGAACCGCCCTTGCCACCGCCCATCGGCAGCGTCGTCAACGCGTTCTTGAAGGTCTGCTCGAAGGCCAGGAACTTCAGCACCGACTGGTTCACCGACGGATGGAAGCGCAGGCCGCCCTTGTAGGGGCCGATCGCCGAGCTGTGCTGGATGCGGAAGCCGCGGTTCACGTGCACTTCGCCGGCATCATCGAGCCACGACACGCGAAACTGGATGATGCGCTCCGGTTCGACCAGACGATCGAGCAGGCCGTGCTCGGCATAGCGCGGATTTTCGGAGATGAACGGCCACAGGCTTTCCATGACCTCGACGACGGCCTGGATGAACTCCGGCTGGCCCGGATTGCGCTCCTCTACGGAGGCAAGAAACTCTTCAAGGGACTTGTAGCGCATGGTGTGAAGGCTTCCTTCTTCGTGCAGTTGATGAACCGAAATCCCGCGTTTCGACGAGAAACCGCCGGATTTTGGCGGATTTTTTTCGCGTTTGCACTACTTTTGTGCCCATGCACGCCATTTTAAGGTGCGTTTTTTTCAAGGATTCAGCCGCATGCACCAGCGCGATGCGTGCCAAAAAGCTGTTCGCGTCGTTTTGGTGCATAAATTTTTCGTATACGCACTGATTTGATGCGTCGACGCACGCTTTTGGGGCGTTTCGGTGTGTCGTCGAAATCGCCTTCGTGGCGCGCGAGCATCCCACTTGCCGCCCGCAACTCCGCGACCCCGCCTGGGCAGCCCCGGGGAGCGCGCGACGACGCCGGCGCACGGTCTCGGGGCGGGCACGCGCAGGGGAGTGAGCAAGGAGGGGCGGCAACGGGCGACACGCACTGCCTTCCGATCGGCCCGGATCGGCGCCGCGATGCACGCCGGGCGATGCTGCGACACCGCTGGCACGCCTCGAGGCGGACCGGCGGTGTCACTTCCGGTGACTTCGAAGGACGCGCTCAGCGGATCTCGATGCGCATCGTCGACGCCGCGCGTCGGACGCGCTCGGCGTGGATCAGCTCGGCAATCGTGGTGTTGCCGTTCGACGCGGCCCAGGTCTCGGCCGTGAAGCCGCGGTCGTTCTGCTGGTCGAGGTCGACGTCGGTGTCGAGCAGGCGTCGCACCACCTCGAGGTGGCCGTTGCGCGCCGCGAACATCAGCGCGTTCGAGCCGTTGGGCGCCAGCGCGTTGACGTCGGCACCGTGCGCGAGCAGGCGCTCGAGGAGGTCGAGCCGGCCCTCGAAAGCCGCGTACATCAGTGGCGTCCAGCCGTCGTGGTTGAGCTCGGCGCCCGCGTCGAGCAGCACATCGACGACGTCGCCGTGTCCGCGCAGCACGGCCAGCATCAGCGCCGAGTCGCCAGCCAGGTTGCGGTGCGACACGCGCGGCCGGTAGCGCAGCAGTGCCGACACGGTGGCGGCGTGCCCTTCGCGGGCGGCGAGGATCAGCAGCGTGTTGCCCTGCGCGTCCACGGTGTCCACATCGATGCCGCGCTTGAGCAGATCGACGAGCTGGCGTGTGTCGCCCAGCCGCGCCGAGCTCAGCGCGCCCTCGTAGCTGTCGGCGAATGCGGTGCCCGACAGCAGCAGCGCGAGCGCCGCGGCAGCGAGCCAGCGCAGCAAGGAGTCAATTCGTCTTGGCATGGCGGAACAGTCGGAAGAAGTTTTCGGTGGTGGCCGCCTCGATCGCTTCGAGCGGCTGGTTGCGCAGGCGCGCGATCTCCTCGGCCACATGCACGACCCACGCCGGCTCGTTGGTCTTGCCGCGATGCGGCACCGGCGCGAGGTACGGCGCATCGGTCTCGATCAGCAGGCGGTCGAGCGGCACGAACTGGGCGACGGCCTTCAGATCCTTCGCATTGCGAAAAGTCACGATGCCCGAAAACGAGATGTAGAAACCCAGGTCGAGCGCCGCGGCGGCGACCTCGCGCGTCTCGGTGAAGCAATGCATCACGCCGCCGCTCTCCCCCGCACCCTCTTCACGCATCAGTCGCAGCGTGTCGGCTGCGGCCGCACGCGTATGCACGATGAGGGGCTTGCCGCAACGGCGAGCAGCGCGGATATGGGTGCGGAAGCGGTCGCGCTGCCACTGCGGCGCGTCCTTGTGCCAGTAGTAGTCGAGGCCGGTCTCGCCGATCGCGACGACCTTGTCGTGGGCGGCCAGCGCCACCAGGCGCGCCTCGTCGGGTTCCTCGACTTCGGCGTTGTCCGGATGCACGCCGACCGAGGCAAAGAATCCATCGTGGCGCTCGGCGAGCGCGAGCACGCGCGGAAAATCCTCGAGCTTGACGTTCACGCACAGCGCATGGCCGACGCGGTTGGCGGCCATCGTCGCGACGACGGCCTCTTCACGCTCGGCGAGATCGGGAAAATCGAGATGGCAGTGGGAATCGACGAACATCGGCAGAAGGTCGGGGACGCGTTCAAAGCGTATGGGTGGGCCGGCTCGACCCGAGCAGGCCGGCCAGAACGGTCTCGATGCGGTTGCGCAGCGACTTGCCGGCTTCGTCGGCGCTGAACTGCACGCCGATGCCCTCGGTCCGCCCGCCTTGCGCACCGTGCGGCGTCACCCACACCACGCTCGCGGCGACCGGATGCCTGGCCGGATCGTCCATCAGCTGCAGCAACATGAACACCTCGTCGCCGAGCGCGTACTTCTTCGGCGTCGGCACGAAGATGCCGCCGTTGGCCAGAAACGGCATGTAGGCCGCATAGAGGGCGGACTTCGAGTTGATGTTCAGCGACAGCACGCTCGGGCGGGCCACGCTGGGTCGGGCGGGTTCGCTCATGGTCGGGGTCTGGTCACGACGCGCATGTAGCGCGAGAGCATGTCCTCGAGCATCAGCCGCAGATTGAGCGGGTGCTGCGCGACACGGCGAATGCGGGCGAACTCATTGTAGCAGTTCAGCGCCGCGGCCACGCTCGTGCGCAGCGCCAGCGCCGACAGCAACGCCTCCTGCGCCGGAAAGTAGCGTACGCGCCCGCCCAGCCGCAACGCGGCGAGGTCGGTGACCCAGCGCTGCATCCAGTCGACGAGCTGCACGAGCTCGAAGCCGCAGGCTCCGGCGTCCTTCGACTTCAGCCACGCCTCCCATTGACCGGCCAGCACCAGCGCGTCGACCTCGGGCATGCGCGACACATCGGTGACGAAGCGCGCCAGAAAGGCGCCCGCCCCCTGCGCGGCCATGCGTTCGGCCGCCAGCGGCATGCCGCCGTTGACCGCCAGCAGCGCCTGCGCCGACGCGTCCTGCGTCGCCAGCCACTCTTCCACCGCCGCCGGCGACGGGCGCGCGAAGCTCCACTGCTGGCAGCGGCTGCGGATGGTCGGCAGCAGACGCCGCGGTGCCGACGACACCAGCACGAACACGCACCCCTCGGGCGGCTCCTCGAGCAGCTTGAGCAGCGCATTGGCGGTGAAGACGTTCATCGCGTCGGCCGGATCGACGACCACCACACGCCGTGCGCTCTGGTGTCCGGTCACCGCGAGCGCCTGCTGCAGGTCGCGGATCTGCTCGATGACGATCTGCGACGACTTCTTCTTGCCGCCGTCGGCAGCCGCCTCGGTGCCGCTATCATCGTCTTCGCCGCCGGCCGCATCGGCGGCCGGGACGATCGCCAGCAGGTCCGGATGGTTGCCCGACAGCCGCAGCCGGCACGCCGGGCATTGCCCGCACGCGTGGCCGTCGGCCTGCGGCGCGGCGCACAGCAGTCGCGCCGCGAACGCATCGGCGAGCTCGCGCTTGCCCAAGCCCGCCGGACCGACCAACAGCAGCGCGTGCGGCAGCCGCTCGCCCAGCGCGGTGAGGCGGCGCCAGCTCTCGGCGAGCCATGGGTGGATCATCGCAGCAGCCGCTCCGCGACGATCGCCTCGATCTGCGCGCGGATCAGCTCCGGCGGCCGATCGGCCGCGATCACGCAGATGCGCTCGGGCGCCCGACGGGCGCGCTCGAGGTAGGCCGCCCGCACGCGCTCGAAGAAGCCGCGCTGCTCGCGCTCGAAGCGGTCGGGCGCATTGCCGGCAGCGGCCACACGTGCCGCCGCGACTTCCGGCGGCAGGTCGAAGAGCAGCGTCAGATCCGGTTGAAAGCCGTCGTGCACCCAGCGCTCGAGCGCATCGAAACGGCTCGCCGCGAGGCCGCGACCCCCGACCTGATAGGCATAGGTGGCGTCGGTGAAGCGGTCGCAGACGACCCAGGTGCCGGCCTCGAGCGCCGGGCGGATACGCGCGGCAAGGTGCTCGCAGCGGGCTGCGAACATCAGCATCGCCTCGGTCTCCAGATGCATCGGCTGGTGCAGCAGCAGCTCGCGCAGGCGCTCGGCGAGCGGCGTGCCGCCCGGCTCGCGCGTCTGGTCGACGACGCATCCACGGGCGCGCAGCAGCGCCACCAGCGCGGCGATCTGGCTGCTCTTGCCTGCGCCGTCTATGCCCTCGAAAGTGATGAAACGCCCGCGCATCGTGACGCCCTTCAACCACCGCGGCCGCGCTGGTATTTGTTCACGGCGCGGTTGTGCTCGTTCAGATTGCGCGAGAAATGGCTGCTGCCGTCTCCGCGCGCGACGAAATAGTAGTACTCGGACTGCGCCGGCCGCACCGCGGCCAGCAGCGAATCCCAGCCCGGCATCGAAATCGGGGTCGGCGGCAGGCCCGCTCGCGTGTAGGTGTTGTACTCGTGATCGGTCTGCAAGTGGTGGCGCCGCAGCCGCCCCGCGAAATCGTCGCCGAAACCGTAGATCACGGTCGGATCGGTCTGCAGCCGCATGCCGACACGCAGCCGGTTCGCGAACACCGAGGCGACCAGCTCGCGCTCGTCGTCGCGACTGGTCTCCTTTTCGATGATCGAGGCGAGGATCAGGGCCTCGTAGGGCGAGCCCAACGGCAGCGCCGGATCGCGCTGCTGCCACGCGCGGTCGAGCCGCTGCTGCATCGCGTCGTACGCGCTCTTGAGCAGCGCGAGCGCGCTCGAGCGGCGGTCGAAGCGATAGGTATCGGGAAAGAACAGCCCTTCGGGGTGCGGCGCGTCCGCACCGATGCGTTCGAGGATCTCGTGCTCGCTCAGTCCGGCGGTGTCGCCGATCAGATGCGGGTGCGACTCGATCGCGGCACGCACCTGGCGGAACGTCCAGCCTTCGACCAGCAGCAACTCGCCGAGTGCGACCTCGCCCCGGAAGAGCTTGTCGATGAGCGCACTCGCGGTGATGCCGGCATGCGCCTCGTAGCTGCCGGCGACGATACGGTCGGCCTTGCCTTCGAGGCGGGCGAGCCAGTACAGCGCCTCGGGGTGGACATCGACGCCGGCCTCGGCGATCGCCCGCGCGGCCTGGCGCATGTTGAATCCGCGCTCGACGGTAAACTCCACCACCTCCGCGCCCATCGGCAGCGGTCGCTGCACGTACCACCACGCGACCGCGCCGGCGAGGCCGGCGGCGGCGAACAGGATCAGGACGATTCGCAGAATGAATGACTTCATCGAGCAATGAGGACGCCGGCGCACGCGCCGCTTTTGACGCCGGTTGCGGTATTGCGGCGCACCTTGCCGCCTCCGCGGGGGTCCCTATAATACTTCATCCCATTCGCTACCCGAGTAAAACAGCATGAATCCGCACTGGACCGAATTTCTCAGCCGCGAAGGCGCCGTCATCGACGGGCACACGATCCGTTTCGGCACCGAGAGCCGCGCCGGCGAGCAGACGATCGCCGTGCCGCTCGTCCACCTCGGCCTCATCCGCAGCACCGGCGCCGACTCGGCCGTGTTCCTGCACAACCTGTTCTCGAACGACGTCAAGGCGCTCGCAGCCGACGCGGCGCAATGGAACAGCTTCAACTCGCCCAAGGGGCGCATGCTGGCGAGCTTCCTGATCTGGTCGGAAGCGGACGGGCACCGTCTCGCGCTGTCGGCCGACATCCAGCCGGCGATGCTGAAGAAGCTGTCGATGTACGTGCTGCGCAGCAAGGTCAAGCTCGAGGACGCGAGCGCCGACACGGCACTGATCGGGGTGAGCGGCGCCCATGCGGCGCAGGCGCTCGAGGCGGCCGGGTTCGGCGTCCCCGCTAGCGCCATGCATCAGCTCAGCGACGGCGAGGCGCGCTGCATCCGCCTGAACGACGACAGCTTCATCATCGCCGTGCCCGCTGCCGAAGCCGCACAGCGCTGGCAGGCGCTCGTCGGCGCGGGGGCGGCGCCGGCCGGCACCGCAGCGTGGCAGCTGGCGATGATCCGCTCCGGCCTGCCGCTGATCACCGCGGCCACGCAGGAGGAGTTCGTCGCGCAAATGCTCAACTACGAGCTGATCGGCGGCGTGAGCTTCAACAAGGGCTGCTACCCCGGTCAGGAGATCGTCGCGCGCACGCAGTATCTGGGCAAGCTGAAAAAGCGCATGTACCGCGTCCATGTGGCGGCCGACGAGGCGCCGCAGCCGGGCACCGACGTGTTCACCGCGCAGTTCGGTGAACAGTCGGCCGGCAAGGTGGTCAATGTCGCGCCCGCGCCCGACGGCGGCTTCGAGGCGCTGATCGTGCTGCAGACCAGCTGTGCCGAAGCGGGCGACGCACACCTGGGCAGCCCGGGCGGCCCGCGCCTGAGCTTTCTGAGCCTGCCGTACGCGGTAAGCTGAGAACGTGCGGGGCGATCGTCGTGAACACGGTCGCGCGCGACCCGTGCAGCCGATTCATTCGCGCGCTGCGAGACAGCGGGCGACCGAGCGGAGTCCATAGCCGATGCGTGCCGTCCAACCACCTGCCGCCGTGTGCTACTACGTCTACTACCGCATCGCCGCGGACGCCGATCTCGCGGCGGCGCGCGGCCGCCTGCGGGCGATGCAGCAGGCGCTGCACGAACACACCGGTGTTGCCGGTCGCCTGCTCGAGCGCCGCGACGACCCGCACACCTGGATGGAGATCTACGAGGCGGTGAGCGACCCCGGCTTCGAACACACGCTGCAGCGCGAGGTCGAGGCCGCCGGCGTCGATCGCCTCATCGAACCGGGCTCGAGCCGCCACGTCGAGCGCTTCGTCGAATGTGCCTGATCGTCGTCGGCTGGCAGGCCCACCCGCAGTACCCGCTCGTCGTCGCCGCGAACCGCGACGAGTTTCTCGCGCGCCCGGCAAGCCCCGTACACTGGTGGCCCGACGCGCCGGATCTGCTCGCCGGACGCGACCTCGAGGCGGGTGGCACGTGGATGGGCATGCGGCGCGACGGGCGCTTCGCCGCACTGACCAACTATCGCGATCCGAGCCGCCATCGCCCCGGCACGCCCTCGCGCGGCATGCTGGTGCGCGACAGTGTCCTCGATGGCGACGACGTCACGAAGACGCTGGACAAGCTCGCGCGTATCAGCGGCGACTACGCCGGATTCAACCTGCTGCTGGCCGACCGGGGCGAGCTGGGCATCCACGAAAGCACGACCGGCTCGGTACGCCTGCTCGGACCGGGCATCTACGGGCTGTCCAATCACCTGCTCGACACACCGTGGCCCAAGCTGCGGCTCGCGCGCGAACGCTTCGCTGCCGCGCTCGAGGGACTGCCGTCGCAGGACGCGCTGCTCGAGCTGCTGTTGGATGACCGGCCGGCGGCCGACGAGCACCTGCCGCAAACCGGCGTCAGTGCCGAGTGGGAGCGCTGGCTGTCGTCGGCCTTCATCCGCGCGCCCGGCTACGGCACGCGCTGCTCGACGGTGATCCTGGTGCATGACAGCGGCCGCGTGCACTTCGTCGAATGGACCTGGCGCGACGACGGTGCCGCCGCGAGCGAGGTCGCGCACCGCTTCGACATCGCACCACCGGCCTGACGCGGCCCGCTCGCGCCGCGGCGCCGGAGCCGCGACGCCGGTCAGCCCGCTCGATCGCCGAGCATGCGACGCATCAGCCGGTGTTCGATGCCCGCCTCGACGAAGATCTCTCCTTCGGCCACGAAACCGTGGCGCACATAGAAGTCGGCGGCATGCGTCTGCGCGTGCAGCACCACCTCGCGCATGCCGCGCGCATCGGCCTCGCGCACGAGCGCGTCGAGGATGCGCCCGCCCACGCCCTGCCCGCGCCGCTCGGCCGCCACCGCCATGCGGCCGATGTGGCCGTCCGGCAGCAGCCGGCCCGTGCCGACGACACGACCGTCGGGAGCCGTCGCGATCGCGTGACGCGATACCGCGTCGAAGGCGTCCTGCTCGATCTCGCGCGGCACGCCCTGCTCGACGACGAACACCGCCTCGCGCAGCGGCATCACCCGCGGCGCCGCGTGCACCCAGTCGACGATCGTGATCTGCACTGGCGAGTCACTCACCGGTCACCTCCCGTAGCGGTCATCGTTTCGGTTCGGGCCCACGGCATGCACGGAACGATGGCGCCGTCTGCGCGTCGCATTGCAGTGACGCAAGCGAACACACGGAGGCGCCGATGAGCAAGCAAGAGCGCAAGCGCGATCCATTCGAAGAGGAGCGCCGCAAGGCGCATGAAGAAGAACTGATCGACGAGTCGATCGAGGAGTCGTTTCCGGCCAGCGATCCGCCCTCCGTCACCCGGCCCAGACCGCATCCGGCGCCGGACCACGGCGACGACGGGGCGCAAAAAGACTGATCAGGCATCGATCCGCACGCTGACGCCGACCGGCACGAGGTCGAACAGCTCGATGACGTCGCGGTTGCGCATGCGCACGCATCCGTGCGATCGCGGCTCGCCCATCGGCTGATCGTCCGGCGTGCCGTGGATATAGATGTAGCGGCGCATCGTGTCGACCTTGCCGAAGCGGTTGCGCCCGGGCTCGCAACCGCACAGCCACAGGATGCGCGAGAGGATCCAGTCACGCTCGGGATGGCGCGCCGCCAGCGCGGCCGAGGCCGCCGCGCTTCCCAAGCAGAAGCCACAG
>DAOMOP010000042.1:0-2315 GCA_035444405.1 Rhodocyclaceae bacterium | reverse complement strand
CCGCCAGCGCGGCCGTCCACACCTCGCCGGTCGCGCGCCGCCCGCGAAACACCGCTCCATACGGTGCCCCCGCGCCGATCTTGGCGCGCACGCGGTGCAGCCCGCGCGGCGTGCAGCCGCTGCCTTCGCGCTCGCCGGCGCCGGCAAGCGCGGTCGACACCGGATAGTCGCGCACGCACGCACCGCCGTCGTCGAACAGCTGCAGGCGTTGCGTGGCGAGGTCAATGCGGATGTGCATGGCCGCCTCAGGCGGTCATCGTGCGGCCGCGGCGGGCTGCAAAAAAACGCGACAACAGGCCACCGCACTCGTCCGCGAGCACGCCACCGACGACCTCCGCGTGGTGGTTCAGGCGCGCGTCGGCGAACAGGTCGAGGACGCTGCCGGCCGCGCCGGTCTTCGGGTCGCGCGCGCCGAACACCACGCGTGCGATGCGCGCATGCATGATCGCGCCGCAGCACATCGTGCACGGCTCGAGCGTCACGTACAGCTCGCAGCCGGGCAGCCGGTAGTTGCCGAGCCTCGCCGCAGCGTCGCGCAGCGCCATCACTTCGGCGTGGGCGGTCGGATCGTGGCCGCGGATGGGCTGGTTGAAGCCGCGGCCGACGATCTCGCCATCGCACACGACGACCGCACCGACCGGCACCTCGTCGACGGCGCCGGCCTGGCGTGCCTGCTCCAGCGCCGCCAGCATGAACCGCTCGTCACGCGTCATCGCATCCTCGTCCATCGGCAAGAGTGTACTCGACCACCGCGCCGCACGGGAACGCCGACGCACGCGGCGCGGCCCCGTCTCGTCGCGTCGCCACGCCTTCTGATCACCGACACGAGGATTTTCGCCTCGGCACGGACGATGGCAGAATGACACCGCAAACGCTGCTCACCGACACCGACACTCACGATCGCATGAGGAGGAAGTTGTCATGGCAAACGAAGGCTATCACGAGCCCGTCGCCGAGCTGAGCGACGAGACGCGCGACATGCATCGCGCGATCATCTCGCTGATGGAGGAGCTCGAGGCGGTCGACTGGTACAACCAGCGCGTCGATGCCTGCAAGGACCCGGAGCTGCGCGCGATCCTCAGGCACAACCGCGACGAGGAAAAGGAGCACGCGTCGATGGTGCTCGAATGGATCCGGCGACGCGATCCGGTGTTCGACAAGGAGCTCGCGGAGTATCTGTTCACCGACAAGCCCCTCGACCACGACTGAGGCACCCGTCACCGAAGCTTCGACCGTCCCGAAACCCCGGCAGGCTCGGCGATCGCCGCGTACCCGCGCGCGCACTGGACACGGTTTCCCGGCGACCACGCGACTGCCATCCGCTCGGAGATCCGATGAGCGACATACTCGACGTAGCCATCATCGGCGCCGGCTCGGCCGGCCTCGCCGCGGTGCGTGAGGTGCGCAAGCGCACCGAGCGTTTCGTGCTGATCAACGCCGGCCCCTACGGCACCACGTGCGCGCGCGTCGGCTGCATGCCGTCCAAGGTGCTGATCGAAGCGGCCAACGCGTTTCATCGCCGACACGGTTTCGAGGCCTTCGGCATCCGTGGCGCGCAAGCGCTGTCCATCGATATTGCGGCCGTGCTGCAGCGCGTGCGCGCGCTGCGCGACGATTTCGTCGCCGGCACGCTGAAGATCACCGAGCGCCTGGGCGAGCGCAGCATCGCCGGGCGCGCGCGACTGCTCGGCCCCGACAGCATCGACGTGGACGGGCGCCGGATCCGGGCGCGCAGAATCGTCATCGCCACCGGCTCGCGCCCTGTCGTACCGGATGACTGGCGAGCATTCGGCGAGCGGGTGCTGACCACCGACTCGCTGTTCGAACAGCCCACGCTGCCGCCGCGCATGGCCGTGATCGGCATGGGGCCGCTCGGCGTAGAGATGGCGCAGGCGCTGTCGCGACTCGGCCTCGAGGTGGTCGGCTTCGGCTCCAGCCGCACTGTCGCCGGCCTCTCGGATCCACGCGTCGATGCCCGTTTTGCCGAGCTGCTGTGCCGCGAGTTCCCCGTGCACACCGGTTCCTCGGCGGAGCTGTCGGCGGCCGGCGACGGCTTGCGCGTGCGCAACGGCAAGGTCAGCATCGTCGTCGACGGCGTGCTCGCCGCGCTCGGACGACGTCCGAACATCGACGACCTCGGCCTCGATGCACTCGGCATCGAGCTCGACGCGCGTGGGCGCCCACCGGTCGACCCGGGCACGCTGCAGATCGCCGACCTGCCGATCTATCTCGCCGGCGACGCGGCCGGCGGCGGCGCCGTGCTGCACGAAGCGGCCGACGAAGGCCACATCGCCGGGCTCAACGCGCTTGCGCCG
>DAOMOP010000041.1:0-24309 GCA_035444405.1 Rhodocyclaceae bacterium | reverse complement strand
GCCGGCCAGCGCGTCGGCGCGATGATGATGTTCGCGACGCCGCTGGTCGCCGCGCTCGCGCGCCACCCGGCGCCGGGGCTGGTGTTCGTCGTCGCCGGGCTGTTGTCGATGGGCCTGGCTGCGCTCGTGCATCTGATCACGCTGCCGACCGAGCTCGATGCGAGCTTTCGCCGTGCGCTGCCGCTGCTGCACGAGGGCGGCTACCTCCACCGCAACGACTACCCGCACGCCGAGCGCATCCTGCGGGCCGCCGCATACACCTACGTCGCGCAGTCGCTGATGAGCCTGCTCAACATCTGGGCATGGCTGCGCTTTCTGCGGCGCTAACGGCGCAAAAAGCACAGCGCGCGCGAAGGTGGAATGCCTCGCGCCGAGCGCTGCAGCGGGGCGTGTAGCGCTAAACCGCCTCGAGCGCCTGCGCGAGGTCCGCACGCAGGTCCTCGACGTCCTCGATCCCGACCGACAGGCGCACCAGCGCGTCGCCGATGCCGAGCTGCGCACGCACCTCGGCCGGCACCGACGCGTGGGTCATGATGCCGGGGTGCTCGATGAGGCTCTCGACGCCGCCCAGGCTCTCGGCCAGCGTGAACAGCTCGCAGCGTTCGAGAAAGCGCCGCGCGTCGGGCTCGCCGCCGCGCAGCACCATGCTGAGCATGCCGCCGAAGCCGCGCATCTGGCGCCGCGCGAGCGCGTGCTGCGGGTGGCTGGCGAGGCCCGGATAGATCACGCGCTCGACTTTCGGGTGGCGCTCGAGCCATTCGGCGAGCGCCAGCGCGTTGTCGCAGTGGCGCGCCATGCGCAGCGCGAGCGTCTTCAGGCCGCGATTGACGAGAAAGCAGTCGAACGCGCCGGGGATCGCACCGACCGCGTTCTGCAGGAAGGCGAGCCGCTCGGCGAGCGCCGCATCGCGCACGGCGACGACGCCGCCGACCACGTCCGAGTGGCCGTTCAGATACTTCGTCGCCGAATGCACGACGACGTCGAAGCCGGCCGCCAGCGGCTGCTGCACCCACGGCGACGCAAAGGTGTTGTCGGCCACCGCGATCAGCCCGCGGCGGCGCGCGACGCGCGCGACCATCTCGAGGTCGACGAGCTTCAACAGCGGGTTGCTCGGCGACTCGACCCACACCATGCGCGTGGCCGGCGTCACCAGCGCCTCGAGCTCGGCTTCGGAGGCGAGCGGGGCGTACGAGAAACTCAGCCCCGCCGAGCGCCGCCGCACCCGCTCGAAGAGCCGCCGCGTGCCGCCGTACAGGTCGTCGAGTGCGATGACGTGCGCGCCGGCGTCGAGCAGTTCGAGCACGGTCGCGCTCGCCGCCATGCCGGAGCCGAACGCGAACGCCGCGTGCCCGCCCTCGAGCGCGGCGACGCAGCACTCGTAGGCCCAGCGCGTCGGGTTGTGGCTGCGTGCGTAGTCGAGGCCCTTGTGCACGCCCGGGCTTTGCTGCGCGTAGGTCGAGGTCGCGTAGATCGGCGTGATCACCGCGCCGGTGGCCGGATCCGGGCTCTGGCCGGCATGCACGGCCTGGGTCGCGAAAGCGTAGGACTTGTCCATCTCACAGGCTCCGTCGAGTTCATCGATGTGCGGCGCCGCCACGCCGCGTCAGGCGATCGGCGCATCGTGGCAGTCGTGACGTGCCGCCTCGGTGTGGTCGGCCTGCGCGTGCGGCCGTCGCGTCGGCATCGCGCCAAGCATCAATGGCGGATGCGCCGGCGCAGGTGGTTGAGCAGATCGATGCGCGTGACCAGTCCGACGAAGCGCTCGCCGTCCATCACGATCGGCACCATGCCGGCATCGAGGATGTCGACGATGCGCGTGAGCGGGGCGTCGGGCTGCACCGTCTCGAGCCGTGTGCTCATCACCGACGACACGGTGTCGCCAAAGTGCGTCGCCTCGCTCACGACTGCGTGCAGCACGTCGGACTCGTCGATGATGCCGACCACGCGACCGTCCTCGACCACCGGCA
The DNA here is from genome assembly GCA_035444405.1 of Rhodocyclaceae bacterium. GTDB lineage: Bacteria > Pseudomonadota > Gammaproteobacteria > Burkholderiales > Rhodocyclaceae > DAOMOP01. Next base: position 22,342 of record DAOMOP010000041.1, on the reverse strand, counting down.
GCTGCGACACGTCGTAGAGCTTGAAGCGCCCGAATGCCGCGAGCAGCGTGTCGCCGGGGCGGATCGTCACCACCGAGCCTTCCGCGAAGCGCCGCTGCACGAGGTCGGTGAGGTCGCCGCGCGACGCGTGCGTGATGAAGCCCTGGTCGTACATCCAGTAGTCGTTGTACATCTTCGAGAGGTACTTGTTGCCGCTGTCGCAGGCGAAGGTGACGACGCGCTCGGGCCGCTCGCGGCTGCGGCAGTAGCGCAGCGCGGCGGCCAGCAGCGTGCCGCTCGAAGAGCCGGCGAGGATGCCTTCCTGTGCGAGCAGCTCGCGTGCGGTCGCGAAGCTCTCGGCATCGGAGACGGTGTATGCGTGCGCGACGCCGGACAGATCCGCGATCGGCGGGATGAAATCCTCGCCGATGCCTTCGACGAGCCACGAGCCGGCCTCGCCGAGCGTGCCTTGCTCGACATAGCCGGCCAGCACCGAGCCGGCCGGATCGGCGAGCACCATCTTCACGCTCGGCGCGACGCGCCGGAAATAGCGTGTCAGCCCGGTCAGCGTGCCGCCGCTGCCGACCCCGCACACGACCGCATCGAGCCGCTCGTCCATCTGCGCCCAGATCTCGGGGCCGGTCGTGCGCTCGTGCGCGTCCGGGTTCGCAGGGTTGCCGAACTGGTTGATGTAGACCGAGTTCGGCGTGCGCGCGGCGAGCGCCTCGGCGATGTCCTGGTAGTACTCGGGGTGGCCCTTGCCGACGTCCGAGCGCGTCATGATGATCTCGGCGCCGAGCGCGCGCAGGTGGAAGATCTTCTCCTGGCTCATCTTGTCGGGGATCACCAGCGTCGTGCGATAGCCCTTCGCGAGCCCGACCAGCGCGAGCGCGAGGCCGGTGTTGCCGGCGGTGGCCTCGATCAGCGTGCCGCCCGGTTCGACGCGGCCGTCGCGTTCGGCCGCCTCGATCATCGCGATCGCGATGCGGTCCTTGATCGAGCCGCCGGGGTTCTGGCTCTCGAGCTTGATGAAGAGCTCGCACGGCCCGGTGTCCAGGCGCGTGATCGGCACGACGGGGGTGTTGCCGATCAGGTCGAGCAGCTTGGTGGTGGTCCTTGCCATGATGCGCCTCCCCGCGGCACGCACGCGCGCTGCGGCCGCCCTGTGTTCGGCCGCGTCATGCAAGGTGAAAGCGGGCACGCGGCCACAAGGGTGCGACAGCGTCGTGAGCGGGGGAGTTCGATGGGCATGCAGCCCGGGCCCGAGCGCTGCGGTGCACCACGGCGGGACGGGTGCGGAGTGCGCTCGACAAGGTTGCACCCAGCTTGTGCACCGTGGCGGCCGGGCTGCCGTGGCGGGCCCTCGTGGCCTGCCGTGCCATTGCGTGGCGCCGGCGCACGGCCGGCGCGACTTCAATGGCTTGCCAGCTCGCCGTGGGCGGCGCGGGCGCGCAGGCGCGCGAGCGGATTGAGTCGCTGCAAGACGGCGAGCGGGCCGAGCTCACGCTGCAGCGCTTCCCAGTCGACCGCGTCCAGCGTGTTCTTGACCAGCAGGCCGAGATCGGTGTCGCCTTCCATCAGCAGACGGCGGCCGAAGAACAGCGTGTCGGCGTCTTCCTCGCGCAAGGCCAGCGCGAGGTAGTCGCGCACGTTCGCGCTCAGGATGAGATCGGGCTGGCCGCGCGCGGTGAGCACGCGAAAGCCGCGGGCGGTGAGCGTGAAGTCGAGTGTCAGGCCGGCGTCGCGGACCTTCATGCGCAGGTGGCGGCCGGTCAGCGGCTCGAGGTCCTCGCGCGGCAGGATGCGACCGAGTGCGAGATTCAGCGCCGTGGTCAGCGCGAAGGTAGGCGGCTGCTGCGGCAGGCGGGCGGCCACGCGGGCCAGCGGGGCCGGCAGGGTGAAGGCGGGGATGCGCAGGGAGCTCATGGGTGCGGACTCATTCGAATCGGTTCGTTTCTACAGGCCGGTGCAGTCTGGATGACTTGTGACGCGGCCGGATTTTGTTGGCAGGTTCCTTCCCCTTCACGCCGCAACATACTGCTCGAGCCCCGGGCGGCCGTGCCAGAAGCCGTTGCAGGGCTGGTCGACCATCCACGCGGCGCTCTGCTCGAAGGCGGCCTGCGGGCTGGTCGTGCCGTCGAGCGCGGCGCGGAACAGCGCGAGCACGTCGGTGGTGTGCTCGCCCTGCGGGCTCACGCGCAGCACGTCGGCCACTTCGGTCACCGCGGGCAGGTCGGCGAGCAGGTTATGCACGCGCGCCGACTGCGTCTGCACGCCGTTGAGCGTGAGGAAGGACTCGCCTTCGCGCGTGCGCAGCACGATGCCGTCGGACATGCCGAGGCAGCGGAACTCGCAGGTGTCCTTCTGCAGATTGAAGTGGCGCGCGGTGAAGCAGCGCGCCGAGTGCGCGAGCGGCAGCCGTCCCCACGCCAGCACCTCGGTCTCGATCGGCTCGGCGAGGCCGCGCTGCAGCTCGGCGAGCGCCGCACCGGACATCTCGGGCGCGACGACCCAGCGCCGCGCGCCCGAGCCGGCCAGGAGCTCCAGCGTCGGCGGGTTGAACACGTTCAGCGCCGGGCCGGCGATCCAGTCGTCGCGGCCGGCGCCGGCGAGCAGGTGCACGGCCGACATCTCGTTGGCCTCGACGCGGTAGCGCGTCTGCGCGACGATGCGGCGCAGCGTCTTCAGGTCGGATTCGGATTCGATCAGCGACTGCGTCGACAGCACGACTTCCTTGCCGGCGGCGGCGAGCACGTCGGCGACCTCGAGCCAGTCGTCCAGGCGCAGCTCGTGGCGGCGCGAGCACACCGTCTCGCCGACATAGACGATGTCGGCGGCGCTCTCCGCGATCGCGGCGTAGAAATCCAGCGTGGCCTGGCGCGACCAGTAGTACAGCAGCGGGCCGAGGGCGAGTTTGACCGGTTTCATTTCCACGGCCTGTAGTATGCGCCGAGGGTGTGGCTGCGGCCCTCGGAGACCTTGTCGAGCTCGGCGATCCAGGCCGGCTGCACGGTGAAGCGGGTGGCGTCGGCCATCACGCGGTCGAGCGCGGCGCGCCACACCTTGGTGACCTGTGCGACGTAGGCGGGGCTCCTCTGGCGGCCCTCGATCTTGATCGCGCGCACGCCGGCGCGTGCGAGCTCGGGCAGCAGCTCGAGCGTGTTGAGGCTGGTGGGCTCCTCGATCGCGTAGTAGGTCTCGCCGCCGACGTCGAAGCGGCCCTTGCACAGCGTCGGGTAGCCGGCGCGCTCGTCGTCGCCGAAGCGGTCGATCAGGATGCCATTGAGGCGCGTTTCCATGCCGCGCGGGGTCTGCTCCCAGCGCACGTGCTTGCCGGGCGAACAGGCGCCGTTGCAGTTGGGCGACTCGCCGGTCGCATAGGCCGACAGCGCGCAGCGCCCCTCGACCATCACGCACAGCCCGCCAAAGCCGAACACCTCGATCTCGACCGGCGTGTTCGCGATCACGTGCTCGACCTGCGGCAGCGACAGCACGCGCGGCAGCACCGCGCGCTGGATGCCGAAGCGCTCGTGATAAAAGTTGATCGCCTCGTAGCTGGTCGCCGAGCCCTGCACCGACAGGTGCAGGCGCAGCTGCGGGTGGGTCTTGCGCGCATAGGCCATCAGGCCCGGGTCGGCGAGGATCACCGCGTCGATGCCGAAGTCGGCGGCGCGGTCGATCGCCGCGGTCCAGTCGGCCCAGTTGCTCGCCTGCGGGTAGGTGTTGAGCGCGAGCAGCACCTTGCGGCTGCGCGCGTGCGCGTAGGCGACGCCTTCGCGCATCGCCTTCGGGTCGAAGTTCAGGCCGGTGAAGTTGCGCGCGTTGGTCGCGTCCTTGAAGCCGACGTAGATGCAGTCGGCACCGTGGTCGACCGCGGTCTTCAGCGCCGGCAGGCTGCCGGCCGGGCAGACGAGTTCGATGCGTTGGGAGGTGGTCATGGTTTTTCGGGGCTCTGAAGGCCCCGACACGATACAGACCGAGCCATCGTGTCGCGTTGACGAGGGTCAAGCTCACGGCCGACGCGGCGGTGCGAGTCCGGAACGGGCGATCGGGTGCGCCGAACGGCCGACGCGCCAGCCGCGTGACGTGGCCCGATCGGCGCGGGGATAGTCGAGGCCCCGGGGGGCGGAGGCGCGGGATTCAGCCCGCAGTGCGTCGGCGCGTCAAGGTGACTCCGAGCAGGCCGAGACCCAGCAGGGCCAGGGTGCCGGGTTCTGGCACCTGCAGCTGCTCGGGCGGCAAAGTGCCGCCGGTGTCGCCGTTGCCGAACGGCGTGGCCGACAGCCACAGCGTCGATCTGTCGAGCTTGATGCTCCCGCCGCCCGTCTCGACTGTGCGGAACAGCTCGAAGCTCAGCACGCCGGTGGCGAGGTCGTAGAAGCTGCTGACGTCGAGGTCGGTGACGCTGAAGGTCGACGCGATCCCGGACGCCTGCTGCGTGCCGCCCAGAAACAGCGAGATCGTGTCGTTCTGCGCCGCGGGATTCTTCGAAACGTGGAAGGTCAGCGACAGCAGCGCCTCGTCGAGCGTGTACGTCGTGGTGGCGGTGTCCGGCAAGGCCAGCACGTGGCTGAACGGCGTGCCGCGCGACTCGATTCTGCCGTCACCGAATTCGATCGCCTGCGACAGATCGATCCTGATCGGCGTGGCCAGGCTTGCAGCGCTGAATGCGGCGAGCACGGCCGCAGCGAGGATCGAACGACAGAGTCCCATGGTGCGGCCTTCCCGGAGAGTGGTTGCCTCATCGTTTCGACTATGTGATGACGCTAGCGGAGGCCGCGGCCGGGCTCGCGGTAATAATGCACATCCGGTGTGCGGTAAATCGTGAATCTGGAAAATTCGTCCGACGCGGTGCGTCTGCGCGCCGTTGCCCGGGCCAGTCGATTGCAGCCACCGGGCAACGGCGAAAAAATGCTTCAGCGGCTCACGTGGTGCGTCGCTTCGGCGGCGTGGTGATGGCTCGCGTGCGGGCGATGGTGGCTTTTCGGGCCGTGATAGCCGCCGATGATCATGCCGATCGCGCTGACCACGAGGCCGTAGAGTTGCGGCTCGATGTCGCCTTCGGGCACGAACAGCTCGAGAAACAGTCAGGTGCCCAGATCCGGCGGTACCGCCGGCAGGGGTTTCAGCCGGCTGCGCTCGGCAGCGAAGCTCGCGAGCGGCTTCATCCGCGTCGTGCCGTGAATGCGCAGCCCGCATTCTGTAACTGTCGCTGACCGGCACAATAGAGCCACCGAAGATCGGCATATAGGAGCCAGCAGGAAGCGGCTCTGACGAACGTCTTTGGGGATTCAGGATTGGCTGTTTTTGGGGGTGCCGGCAAGGGCTGTTTTGGCCTTGTTCGGGCTCTGTCGGGGTGCGCGGTAGGACGCCCCGTCGAGGGTCAGGCAATAGGCATTGTGGCGCAGCCGATCGACGGTGGCCGAAGCATGCAGGCGGTTGCCGGGGAAGGCTTGGTTCCACTCGGTGAAGTCGAGATTTAATGCAGTGCCCAGCATTATGCAGAGAAGCGATTCGTCGGATCCGGCGATAGTGTAGTGGTCTCAAGGAGTTGTGAGCTGGCGGTACGGCTTCCCACGGCACATAATCATGACGGCCCTCCGGCCTGTGACTTTCATGATGGAGGACGTCATGCTCGCAATCTGGATCGATTCCCCTCGACGCGTTCGAGCCCTTCTCGGCGGTCCGAGCGGACCTCAGCTTCAGGGGTTTGCTCAAGAGCTGTACCGCGTGGGTTACGCGAGAATCACGGCGCGCCGCCACCTACGCGCCGCGGAACACTTTGTCTATTGGTCGCATAACGAAGGCGTTGGGGAAGGGCCTGCGGACGAACGGATCATTCAGCGTTTCGACCGCCACTTGACTTTACAACTACAAGCACTCGCTTCGCGATCTGCTGGCACGCATCGGCGAGGATCCGGGCGCGTTCGATGCGGAGCGCCTACGGCGGTTTGTCCTCGAGACGAGCCAGAGGTCGGGGTGGGCAGCCACCAAGAATTGCACGACGGCACTGCGCATGTTCCTTCGCTTCCTGATCGCCGAAGGCAGGTGCGCCGCCGAGCTGCGTGCCGCGGTTCCGACGGTGGCGCATTGGCGGCTGTCCGCTCTGCCACGATATCTGCCATCCGAAGAGGTCGAGCGGGTCATCGCCTCATGTGATCCCGCGTCTGCCATTCATCGAGATGTGGGCACCGGTCACGGACGCCACCTCGTCCAACGCAAGGTAGGCCACCAGCCCCGCCACTTCCTTCGGCCTGCCCAGCCGGACCTGTTGACTTTGAGGCGCCATCTTCGAATACGGCACCTTCTGCGGGGTCGCCGTGACCACCTTGGTTCCGGCACAACCCGGTGAAATGGTGTTGACTGTCACTCTTGCCACCACGTGACCCAGGCATTCCAGTCCTTCCACCAGGAGCCACCATGCTGCCGGGCATCGGCGAGCCAGTCGTCGGTGGTCTTCGGCAGGCGCGACGCCTCGTTGAGCCAGTAGCCGTACTTGTTTGCCGCCGGCGGATTGACGATGCCGGCGATGTGGCCCGAACCGCCGAGCACGAAGCGCACCGGGCCGCCAAGCAGCCGGGTGCCGAGATAGGTGCTCTTCCACGGCGCGATGTGATCCTCCATCGTGGAGATGAAATAGCACGGCACCTTGATCTTGCCGAGGTCGATGGGCACGCCGGCCAGCTCGATGCCGCGCGGCTCCGAAAAGTCGAGCATGGTCGTGAAGAACGTGCCGGAGGCGATGCGCTTGTCCTTGTTTCCGGCCATCCAGGCGAGCGCAGTGGCCAGCAGCGTGCCGCCGAGACAGTAGCCCACTGCATTGATCTCCTTCTCGCCGGCCTGTTGCTCGATGACGTCCACCGCGGCCAGCATACCGTCGCCGAGGTAGTCGTCGAAACGGGTGTCGGCGAGTTTCTCGTCCGGGTTGGCCCAGGAGATGACGAACACGCTGTGGCCCTGGTCGGTGGCCCACTTGATGAAAGAGTTCTTCCTAAGACTGCTTGATGAGGTCGAACAGGAGGTGCTCTTCCCTCTGCTCGTCGCGGAAGCGGTTGTCGCCGGCTGCCGGCTCGGCGATCGGGTTCGACTCCAGGCCCGTGAAGCGAAGCATCGAGTGCTGCCACAGGGCACAGTGGTCCCTACCAGGTGCATCTGCGCCTGGCCCAGCTCGCGCGGGTTGGACAGCAGCATGGCCACCGTCTGCATGAACGTCCGCGCGATGCCCAGTTCATCGGCAGGCGCTGTGACGCCCTTGCCGAGCTGGCACTGCATGTGATCGGCAATCAGCTTCGAGACACGTTGGCACACCTCCGCGAAGATCTTCGCCGCCTCCTTGGGATCGAACAGTCGCGGCCTGTCTGCCGCCTCTGCTTGCGCGCTCACCTACCTGTATCTTCCATTGCTGGAATGCAAATCGGCCGGGCATCGGCCATGACCCGGGGCGGCACCGACCGCGCCGCCCAGGATCGATTGAATGACGTTTCGTCCTTCGCGTTGCGCTAGCCGACGGCAACCGCGCTTCGGATCTGCTCGATCCCCGTGACGTCGTCCAAAGTGGTGAGATCGCCGGGATCGCGTCCTTCGGCGATGGCCTGGATCGAGCGGCGCAGAATCTTGCCGGAGCGGGTCTTGGGCAGTTGCCCGACGACATGCACACGGCTCGGCCGCGCGATGGGACCGAGCTCGGCATCGACCCTGCCCATGACTTCCTTCTCGAGCACCGCGCGCCGCTCCGCCGTGTCGATCAGGGCAGCGTCCTTCACCACTACGAAGGCCAACGGCATCTGCCCCTTCAGCCCGTCGGCCACACCGACCACCGCGGCCTCGGCAACGCCAGCGTGGCTGCTGATCGCCTCTTCGATCTCGCGCGTGCCGAGCCGATGGCCGGCAACGTTGATCACGTCATCGGTGCGACCGAGAATGAAGAAGTAGTCGTCGGCATCGCGTATTCCCCAATCGAAGGTCGAGTAGATCAGCTTGTCCGTGAAGTCGCTGAAGTAGGTCTGGACAAAGCGCTCATCCTGTCCCCAGACGGTCGACAGGCAGCCCGGCGGCAGCGGCGGGACGATCGCGACGACGCCCTTTTCGTTCGGCGCCGTGATCTCGTCGCCGTTTTCCTTCAGCAACTTGACGTTGTAGCCATAAGTGGGGAAAGACGGTGAGCCGGGCTTGGTCGGCGCCTTCTCGATGCCTGGCTGGCCCGCGAGAATCGCCCAGCCGGTCTCGGTCTGCCAGTAGTGGTCGTAGATCGGCACGCCGAGCTCGTCCTCGATCCAGCGCGCGGTCGTCTCGTCGAGCGGCTCGCCGGCCAGAAAGACATGCCGGAGCGAGCTGACGTCGTACTTCTTGAGCCAGGCCGGGTCCTGTTTCTTCAGCACGCGAATTGCGGTCGGCGCCGAGAACATGACGGTCACCCGGTAGTCCTCCACGATCTTCCACCAGATGCCGGGATCGGGGCGGGTCGGCACGCCTTCATACACCACGGTGGCCATGCCGTTCAGCAGCGGCCCGTAGACGATGTAGGAGTGGCCGACCACCCAGCCGATGTCCGAGGTGGCGAAGTAGGTCTCGCCCGGCTTGCCGCAATAGATGTACTTCATCGACGCGGCGAGGGCCACGGCATAGCCGCCGGTGTCGCGCTGCACACCCTTCGGCTTGCCGGTGGTGCCCGACGTATACAGGATGTAGGACGGATGACTGGACTCGACCCAGGTCACCGGCACCGCGGCATCCATGTGTTGGGCGCGCAGGCTCGCGTAGTCGAGGTCGCGCCCTTCTGTGATCGGCATGTCCTTGTCCAGGCGCCGATTGACGATCACGACCTTCTGCGGCGGCGTCTGCGCAAGACGCAGCGCCTCATCCACCAGATGCTTGTAAGGCACGGGCTTGCCGTTGCGCATGCCGGCGTCTGCCGTCACCATCACCTTCGGCTGTGCATCGTCGATGCGCGTCGCGAGCGAATGCGCGGCGAAGCCGCCGAACACCACCGAGTGGATCGCGCCGATGCGCACCGTCGCGAGCATTGCGAAGATCGCCTGCGGAATCATCGGCATGTAGATCAGCACGCGATCGCCTTTGCCCACGCCGAGGCTTTGCAGCACCGCCGCCATGCGCTGCACCTCGGCATGCAGTTCGCGGAACGTGTAGGTTCCGTGCTCGCGGGCTTCCGTCGAGATGTAGATCAGCGCGTTCTGATCGGCGCGATCCATGAGATGACGGTCGACGGCGTTGTGGCACAGGTTGGTTTCCCCACCCACAAACCATCTGGCGAATGGCGGGCTGGAATAATCCAGGACCTCTCTGAACGGCGTCTTCCAGTCGATCAGCTCGGCCTGCTCGGCCCAGAACGCCTCGGGCTTCTCGATCGAGTAGCGGTGCAAATTCTGATACTCGCTTCCCATGACCTCTCCTAAATGGCAAAAAAGAGACGTTGGCACAAGGCGAGCGGGACGGTCTCGCCCCCGCCAACGTTCCGGCAAACGTCAGATCACGTAAGGATCGACGTACTCACGGACAGGCACCGCCTCCAGCGCTGCCTGAGACAGCGCCGCCGACCTCTTGGCTTTCTGGGCCAGGTCTTGGGTCGCTTCCGTCATATCGGTTTCCGTCCTCGCTCACGAATTCCCACCGCTCCCGTTCGAAGTGGGGCGTTTCTGCTCCTGCCGAAGCGCTCATCGTTGTCGGTGGCCAAAGGCCGCGTCCTGTGCCGTCCTTAGAGCGTTTCCGGCTCCATGCTGATGGCACCGCACGGACACTCGGACACGCAGATTCCGCAGCCCTTGCAATACTCATAGTTGAACTGGAAGCGCTGGCCGGGGCCAAGCTTGATGACCGCGTTGTCCGGACAAACGCCGTAGCAGTTGTCGCACTCGAAACAGTTGCCGCACGACATGCAGCGGCGCGCCTCGAACAAGGCATTGCCCTCGTCGAGATCGCCGACGACTTCGGCGAAACCCGACGTGCGGCGCACGACATCGAGGATCGGGCGGATGGTGCGCGGCGCATCCGAGTAGTACCAGGGATTCATCTTGCCGACATCGGCGACTTCGTGTTTCGCCTTGGGCTGAAAGGCTTCGCCCTCGAGCCAGGCATCGATGGCGCGTGCCGCGCGCTTGCCGTGGCCGATCGCCGTGGTGACGTTGCGCCGCGACGGCACCATGTCGCCGCCAGCGAAGATCCCCCGGGCGCCGGTTTGCATGCCGTAATCGACCTGGACGACGCCGTCGGCGACCGTCATGCCTGCCAGCTGCGCGAAGGCGGAGAAGCCGCAGGACTGCCCGAGCGCCTGAACGAGCACATCGGCTTCGATCGTCTCGAGCTGGCCCGAGCGCACCGGCCAGCGGCTCTCGCCGGGTACCATGATCTCGAGTGTCAGGGTCGTGCCGTCGATGGCGACGAGGCTGCGCAGATTGACGACCGCCACACCCTCGTCGACCGCCTCCTTGATTTCCTCATCGTGGGCCGGCATGTGCTCACGCGCCTCGAGCACCACGACGGTGGCCGACAGAGCACCGAGCCGCAGCGCCGAGCGCGCGACGTCGATGGCGGTGTTGCCGCCGCCGTAAATGACCACCCGGCCCGTCAAGGGGACGGCTTCCTCCAGTTCGAGCTGGCGCAGCACCTGCACTGCGTCGAGGATCGGCAGCGGACCGGTGTGGCCGGCGCTCTGGGGAATGTCGATGCGGCGCCCGAGCTGGGCGCCGACTGCGAGAAAGCAGGCGTCGAAACCGCCTTGCCCCATCGTCCTGGGGAGATCGTCGACGGGCGTGCCGAGGCGGATATCGACGCCCATGTCGCGGATGCGCTGGATCTCGGCGTTGAGCTTTTCGCGTGGCATCCGGTACTTCGGAATGCCATAGCGCAGCATGCCACCGGCCTTGGGCGAGGCTTCGAACACCGTGACCTGATGGCCGAGGCGGGCAAGGTGGTAGGCGCACGACAGCCCGCCCGGGCCGCCGCCGACGATCATCACCTTCTTGCCCGTCGGCGCGCCGGGCTCGATCTTCCAGCCGTGCCTGATCGCCTGGTCGCCGAGGAAGCGCTCGACCGCGTTGATGCCGACCGGCTCGTCCACCTTGCCCCGGTTACAGGCGGTTTCGCAGGTGTGGTAGCACACGCGCCCCATCGCCGCCGGAAACGGGTTCTCTTCCATGATCCGGCGCCAGGCCGCCTCGTAATTGCCTTCCTCGGCGAGATACAGCCAGGATTGAATGTTCTCGCCTGCCGGGCACTGGTTGTTGCAGGGGGGCAGGCGGTCCACATAGACCGGGCGGAAGGTTCGCCAAGAACCGGTTTTGTTCGCCAGCGAGGATCCGACATCGAGCGTGACTGCAAACGGCTTGTCCATTCACTGCGCTCCCTGATCGAGCAGGCCGAACTTTCTGACGTTGCGGTCCGCGATTTCCTGAATTCTGGCAATGGTGTCCACCCGCGATTGTTTGCCGAACAAGTGGGCGAAGCGGCGCTGCAGCCTGAGGTACTCTTCCACCGGCACCTTTCTGCGGATCCTGGAGACATTGGTGATCTCGCCATGCTCGGCCTCGAACACCGGAAACAGCCCCGTCTCCTTTGCCAGCCGTGCGATTCTGATCGTCTCGCTGGACGCCGTGCCCCAGCCGAGCGGGCACGGCACGTAGATATGGATGTAGCGCGCACCGCGGAATGTCATCGCGCGCCGGACCTTGTACTCGAGATCGCGCAGTTCCGCGACGGTGGCCGTCGCCACGTAGGGGATGTTGTGGGCCATGGCGATCAGCGGCACGTTCTTGCCCTGGCCGAAGACATTGCCCGGTTCCGGGCCCACGGGCATGGTGGTGGCGGTGCGTGCCGCCGGTGGCGTCGCCGAGGAACGCTGCACCCCCGTGTTCATGTAGGCCTCGTTGTCGTAGCAGATGTAGAGCACGTCGTCGTTGCGCTCGAACATTCCGGACAGACAGCCGAAACCGATGTCGGTGGTGCCGCCGTCGCCGCCCTGGGCGATGACGCGCACATCCTGGCGGCCCTTGACCTTCATCGCCGCAGCGATCCCGCTCCCCACCGCGGCGGCGTTGCCGAACAGGGAATGAATCCACGGGATCTGCCACGAGGTCTCGGGGTAAGGCGTCGAAAACACTTCCAGACAGCCGGTGGCATTGGCGGCGATGATCTGGTTGTTGGTGGCGTTCATCGCCGCATCGATGGCGTAGCGGGCGCCCAGCGCCTCGCCGCAGCCCTGGCAGGCGCGGTGGCCGGAATTGAGGGAGTTGGTGCGCCGCATGTTGGCCTGCACGCTGCGCTCCTCCGGTGCCAGCAGGCGGTTGCCGACGGTGAAGGTGCCGGTCTGGTAGAACTTGATCTGTTGCATGGTCATGACAGGTCCCTCACACGATCCTGGCAGCGACGGTGCCGATATCGCGCAGAACGCCTTCCGCGATCGGCCCGGAAGAGCGCATTTGCTTCTCGCGCTCGAGCACGCGATTGACGATGTTCCAGTCGAGGTCGAGGAAGGTGAGCGGCGCCAGGCTGTCCGACATCGCTTCACGGAACAGCTTGTGCAGCGAAGCCCGGGTGATCGCCCGCCCACCCAGCCCCGCGATGACCGTATGCCCGCTCAGCTGGAGCCCTGACAGCGCCATGCGCACATTGCTCGAGACGATGCCACCGATGCCGACGGCGAGGCTCTTCTCCAGCACGACGACGCGCCTGGCATGTTCCAGATGCGTGCGGATCGCCGCCAGCGGGAAGGGGCGGAACGAGTTGATTCCGAGCACTCCAATGCCGAAGCCCGCTTCGCGCATCTCGTCCACCGTCTCCTTGATCGTTCCCAGCACCGAGCCCAGCGCGACCACGATGGTGTCCGCATCTTCGGTCCTGTAGGGGCGCACCAGGCCGCCGGAGGCGCGCCCGAAGATGGTCTGAAACTCCGCCGCCAGGTGCGGTATCCGTTCCAGCGCCTGCATCTGCTTGGCATGAGCGAGGTAACGCACCTCGGTGAAGGCCTCGGGCCCCACCATGGCGCCGATCGAGACCGGATCGCGCGGATCGAGCAGTTGGCGCGGCTCGTAGGGCGGCAGAAAGGCGTCGACCTGATGCTGCGCCGGGATGTCGAGGCGCTCGTAGGCATGGGTGAGGATGAAGCCGTCCATGCACACCATGACCGGCAGCGACAGCTCCTCGGCCAGCCGAAAGGCCTGGATGTGCAGATCCAGCGCCTCCTGATTGGTCTCGGCGAAGAGCTGGATCCAGCCGCAGTCGCGCTGCGACATGGAGTCCGTGTGGTCGTTCCAGATGTTGATCGGGGCACCGATGGCGCGGTTGGCCACCGTCATGACGACGGGAAGTCCCAGCCCCGATGCGTTGTACACCGCCTCGGCCATGAACAACAGCCCCTGACTGGCGGTGGCCGTGTAGGTGCGTGCGCCGGCGGCGCTGGAGCCGATCGCCACCGACATCGCAGCGAATTCGGATTCGACGTTGACGAACTCGCATCGCGTGAGCTCACCGCCTTTCACCATCTCGCCCAGCGCTTCCACGATATGCGTCTGCGGGGAAATGGGATAGGCACAGATGACCTCCGGGCGGCACAGCGCGACGGCCTCGGCGACGCCATGGGAGCCTTCGATTTGCTTAAGCATGGGACCGCTCCTGCACGCCGGCCTTGACCATGTCGTAGGCCTCGATGGCGGCGGCAATGTTGCCGTCGGCGACCTTGCCGGAGAACTTGTGCCGGATGGCGGCCACGACCGAATCGAGTCGGATGAGTCCCGACAGGGCGGCGAAGCCGCCGAGCAGCGGCACGTTGGGCACCGGACGGCCGACATGCTTCAAGGCGAGCTCGGTCGCCGGCACGGTTCGCAGACGCTCGGCAGGCCAATCCCTGACGAAATCGCCCAGGCCCAGAACGCCAAAGCTGCGGTTGGTGTTGATCAGGATGTAACCGGCCTGCGCCAGTCCTTGGAAGACATCGACCTGATGCAGCAATGTCGGGTCCTGGATGATGAGCGCATCGGGCTGCATGACCGGTTCGCGCACCCGGATCTCCTTGTCGTCGATGCGACAGAAGGCCACCACCGGCGCGCCGGTGCGTTCCGAGCCAAAGCTGGGAAACGCCTGCGCGTGCCTGCCTTCGAGGAAGGCGGCAATCGAAAGCATTTCCGTTCCAGTGACCACGCCTTGGCCACCCCGACCATGAATGCGAACCTGAATCATCCCGTCCCCCCATTTTCTCGAGCAATCATTGAACCGCAAGATCAATGCCAATCCTCACGATGTCGCGTCGATGATTTATCTTGTTGATTATTCAGCGCTGCTAGGCCCTGACCGTGTAGTAGGTCGCAATGGCCACGATGAACGGCGACCAGGCGAACAGGATGCCGACCTTCACCGGGCCGAATACCTTGAGCACGAACAGTTCCGGGGCGTAAATCACGCCGATGGGCAGCAGGAAGTAGTAGATGATCGAGAAGACCAGCAGACCCAGGAGCAACGCCCTTTTCGTCGCGTGCCGCCGTTGGAACCGATAGGCAGTAGGGGTCGTCTCGCTCGCCATGGCCCTTTCCCTTGCGGTGATATCGGCGGAATTTCCGGTGCTGCGCTAGCGGAGCGCGGCAACGATCCGGTGGTGGATCTGGTCCACGCTGCCGGTCCCGGGGATTCTCGCGTACTGCGGGGCGCGTTTGTCCCCGGTCGAAATCTGAGGGATGCCAAACCTTTCCTTGGCAAGATTGGCTTGCGTGCCCTTGCCGGCGCCAGGGCCGCCCAGCAAAATCAATCGCATGATTCCTCCAGCGGTGAACAGGATGGATCGGGGCGATGCCATGGGCTTTGCCCGGGATTCCTTCGTCTCATCACGCCGCAAGACACGTGCCAGAAGAGCAATTCTCCCAAGTTGCTTGCCCAACTTGTTGATTTCGCAGCACCGGAGGATGTTACGCCCCCCGAGCAGCCGTGCCGGTATGGGGTCCGCGTTTTCGGCTGTGAAACAACGGTTTCGCGAAGGGAACGCGGGGGGCTACAATATTTCCGTCGTCGAGCGGGAGAGTCCCCCATGACCGGCCTGATCAGGGAAGCCGACCGCAAACCCATCATCTGGGCCGTGAGTATCAGCCGATTGAAGCAGATGTTCCGTGCCATCATTCCCGCCTATGCGGCGACCGCAGACATCCAGCTGATCGAGCGCGGCTTCGATGACGCGGTACAGGCGATCCGGGAGCGCATGACGCGCGAAGAGATCGACGTGGTGGTCGCGGCCGGATCCAACGGCGCGTACTTGTCTCAGCAGCTGGACGTGCCCGTGATGCTGGTGAAAGTGACGGGCTTCGACATGCTCGAGGCATTGGCCCGGGCACGCAAAGTGTCCGAGCGCATAGGCCTCGTGACCCACCAGGCGATCACACCCCAACTGGAACAGTTCAAGCGCCAGTTCAACCTCGTCATCGACCAGCGCACTTATCTGACGGCCGAGGACGCGAGGGAATGCGTTCGCGATCTTGTCTCCGCAGGCGTCGAGGTGATCGTCGGCCCGGGCTTGGTCACTGAGCTCGCCGAGCAGGCCGGGCTGACCGGCATCTTTCTTTACTCACCGACCTCGGTGCGGGACGCGCTCGATAACGCCATTCAACTGGCCCGCGCGAGCCACATCGAGGAGACGCGGCGAGCGCGCCTGAACACCATCCTGCGTCATCTGAGCGATGGCGTCGTCGCGGTGGACATGACGGGCCGCATCCAGTCGATCAATCCGGCCATGGAGAGACTGATAGGGATCGATGCAAAGGATGCGACCGGACGTCTCTTGACCGAGATCGCACCGGACCTTGCGCTCAAGGACACGCTGCAAAGAGGCGTAACCAGTCTCGAAGCGATCGAGACGCTGGGATCGCGCACCGTGGTGGTTAACCGGATATCGATCACCGAGCAGGGAGTTCAGACCGGTGCGGTTCTGACCATCCAGGACGCGACGGCCATTCAACGCGTGGACCGCAGCCTTCGGACCCATCACCGGCCGCGCCATTTTGTCGCCAAGTACAAGCTCTCTCACCTGGTTGGCGATTCGCCAGCCATCTGTAGGACCAGAATGCTGGCCGAAAAATACGCCAGGAGTGCCGCCACGGTCCTGATTTCCGGGGAAAGCGGGACCGGCAAGGAAATTGTCGCGCAGGGGATACACAACGCCAGCCGCCGCCGTGACCACCCGTTCGTCGCGATCAACTGCGCGGCCTTTCCCGAGACCTTGCTGGAGTCCGAACTGTTCGGCCACGAGGAGGGCGCATTTACGGGCTCGCGTCGGGGCGGCAAGGTGGGGCTTGTCGAACTTGCCCATCTGGGAACGATCTTTCTCGACGAAGTCGGAGAGATGTCCGGCATTTCGCAAACCCGCCTGCTGCGCGTGCTGCAGGAGAAGGAGGTATTGCGCCTCGGCGGGAGCGATCCCGTGCCAGTGGATGTGCGCGTGATCGCCGCGACCAATCGCAACCTGCGCGAGCGCATCGCGCAGGGTTGCTTCCGCGAAGATCTGTATTACCGCTTGAACATCCTGCAGATCGACCTCCCCCCGTTGCGGGCCCGCAACGACGATCTTGTCGCCATCGCCGCCTGTCTTCTCGACAATGCGCTCCGCCGCGTGGGCGCGCAGCGATGGCATCAACGCCTGCTCGAACTGCTGCTGCCGCACTTTCGCGCCTACCACTGGCCAGGCAACGTGAGAGAAATGGAAAACTTCATCGAGCGTGTCGCCGTCTACTGCAGCGATCTCGATGAGACGGATTTTCCCGATGAATCGCAGCTGCGCCTCGTCGTGCCGCAACTGTTCGAGTCGGAGGGCACGCCAAGCCACGAATCGAACGAGGTGAAAGCCTTGCGCCAGGCCAGCCGCAAAGCCGAACTTGCGCACATCCTGAAAACGATCGAAGAATGCGGCGGCAATCAAGCCGAAGCGTGTCGCCGCTTGGGCATGGGCCGGACGACACTCTGGCGCAGACTGAAGACAATGGGCGCTGATCCGGGCACAGGCTCAAGTCCGCCGCTGGGTCATGGCGAAGAAGCACACTGAGGATGGAGGGCTACTCACAGTCGCGGAGCTGCCGGGCCACGACCTTGCGTGGTCTGCCAGGCTGGGGTTTCCGCCCGGGCAGACCGGGCAGCTGCTCGCCCTGATGCACGAGTTCGACCTACAGCTCACGGAATAGCTGAAGACACTCACAGCCCGTTGCTTGGCGATTCCGTCTCGCGCCCCCTGCTGTAAGCCTCGACTTGAACAGTTCAAGACCGGGTTGCGGGCGCCGCGCCTGCGTAGGGTTCGAACCAGCGTCGGTCGAGATCGCCGTCCAGGCGGGTGCCGACGGGTGGAAAGGCGCGCTGCGGGCAGGCCGTGCGCTCGCACACCTTGCAGCCGGCGCCGATCGGCGTGCGTGCGTCGGGGTCGTCCAGCGGCAGGCCACGTGAATACACCAGTCTGGACGCATGGCGCAGGTCGCAGCCCAGCCCCACGGCAAAGGTCTTTTCCGGGGCGCCCCAGCCGCCTCGACGATGGGCCACGGTGCGGGCGATCCACAGGTAGGTTCGCCCGTCCGGCATCGACGCGAGCTGGGTGAGGATTTGCCCCGGCCGGGAGAAGGCCTCGTACACGCTCCACAGCGGACAGGTGCCGCCCACCCGCGAGAAGTGGAAATCGGTGGCCGACTGGCGTTTGGAAATGTTGCCCGCCCGGTCGACCCGCACGAAGATGAACGGAACCCCGCGCGCCTGGGGCCGTTGCA
Source organism: Rhodocyclaceae bacterium (assembly GCA_035444405.1). Taxonomy (GTDB): domain Bacteria; phylum Pseudomonadota; class Gammaproteobacteria; order Burkholderiales; family Rhodocyclaceae; genus DAOMOP01. The sequence continues at coordinate 4,631 of DAOMOP010000041.1, read as the reverse complement.
GGGAAGACAAGCGCTGGCACACCGTCTCGAAGCCGACCCCGAAACGGTGCCCGAGCCGATCGATGTCGTAGTCGAGCGCCTCGGCGGCGGCAAGAAAGCGCCGATACGGCAGGATCAGTGCGCCGGCGAAGTAATTGGCCAGCCCGATCCGCGCCAGCACGCGCGCGTCGTCCCCCTGGAGGCCGCGCTCCGCGACGAGGCGTTCGATCTCGTCGTTCGCCTCGAGCAAGGCCAGTTGCGCGGCCAGCTGAAAGGCGCGCTGCCCCGAGTCGAGTAGCGCAGACAGGTGCAGCAGGCGGTTGGCCCGGTCGAACTGTCGCAGCGGAGCGCGCTCGGCCGCGGCGGCGTCCGTCGCCTCGCGCAGCGGGCCCACGACGGTCACGCCATGCGCAGTGGCCATTCTCTCGATCAGGCCTTGCTCGAGCGCACCCGGCACCAGACCCCATTCCTCGAAACACCGCTCCGCCTGTTCGTCCAGGCTGGGAAAGTGATTGTGGCGCGCATAGAAGAAATCGCGCACTTCCTCGTCGGGCATCGGCGCTGCCGGCGGTGGCGCGCCACGCGCCTCGCCCAGACGCGCGGCATACACCGCCAGCCGGTCCTCGGCTTGCCGCCTGCGCCGATCGATATCGAGCAGTCTGCGCGCAACGGACGGCATCTGGATCGCGAGCTCGCGGATCTCGGCCAGCGACACCGCACCACCGGCTGCCGCCGGTCTGGCATCACCGAGCACGTCGCGCAACTCGGCAATCAGTCGCCCCTCGTCGTCGTCCGAAAAGCACTGGACATCGACCCCGAGGGTCGAGCTGATGCGCAACAGCACCGGCACCGTGAGCGGGCGCTGGTTCTGTTCGATCTGATTCAGGTAGCTCGGTGAAATCTCCAGCAGACGCGCAAGCGCGACCTGGGTCAAGCCGCGCTCCTCGCGCAGACGGCGCAGACGCACGCCGGTAAACACCTTCTTCATGGCTCACTCACCGAATGTTTGCAAAATTCGCAATCCTGCGCGGATCGATTCGCAAAATCACGCCAATTCAGTCGTTTGAGGAATCCCAGTCTTGCGTATATTGCGAACAAACACAAGCACTCGAGCCCACATTCGCGTTTCCATGGAGGACGGCATGAACCGACAAATCGAATCCGGCAAGACCAAGAAGGCCGTTGCCCTGTCCGGCGTGACCGCCGGCAACACCGCGCTGTGCTCGGTCGGCAAGACGGGCAACGACCTGCACTACCGCGGCTACGACATCCTCGATCTGGCAGAGCACTGCGGATTCGAGGAAGTGGCCCACCTGCTGGTGCATGGCAAGCTGCCCAGCAAGGCGGAGCTGCGCGCCTACAAGGCCCGGCTGAAGGCCATGCGCGGCCTGCCCGCCAGCGTCAAGGAAGCGCTGGAGCGCCTGCCGGCGTCCGCCCACCCGATGGACGTGATGCGCACCGGCGTGTCCGCGCTCGGCTGCGTGCTGCCGGAGAAGGACGACCACAACACACCGGGCGCCCGCGACATCGCCGACCGCCTGCTGGCCTCGCTGGGTTCGATGCTGCTTTACTGGTATCACTGGTCTACCAAGGGCCACCGCATCGAGGTCGAGACCGACGACGACTCCATCGGTGGTCATTTCCTGCACCTGCTGCACGGCGAAAAGCCGTCGGCTACCTGGGTGCGGGCCATGCACACCTCGCTCAACCTGTATGCCGAACACGAATTCAACGCCTCGACCTTCACCGCGCGCGTGATCGCCGGGACCGGCAGTGACGTGTATTCGGCCATCGCCGGTGCCATCGGCGCGCTGCGCGGCCCCAGGCATGGCGGCGCCAACGAGGTGGCTTTCGAGATCCAGAAGCGCTACGACAACCCGAACGATGCCGAGGCGGACATCCGCCGCCGGGTAGACAACAAGGAAGTCGTAATCGGCTTCGGGCACCCGGTCTATACCGTCAGCGATCCGCGCAATGGGGTGATCAAGGCGGTCGCCCGGCGACTCTCGGATGAGGCCGGCTCGACCAAGATGTACGACATTGCCGAGCGACTCGAGCAGGTCATGTGGGAAGTGAAGAGGATGTTCCCTAACCTCGACTGGTTCAGCGCGGTGAGCTATCACATGATGGGCGTGCCGACCGCGATGTTCACGCCGTTGTTCGTCATCGCGCGCACCAGCGGCTGGGCGGCGCACATCATCGAACAACGCATCGACAACAAGATCATCCGCCCGAGCGCCAATTATATCGGTCCGGACGATCTCGCCTTCGTACCGATCGAGCAACGGCAATAAGGGGCACCTCATGAACACGAACCATCGCAAACCCCTGCCAGGCACCGCGCTGGAGTATTTCGATGCGCGCGCCGCAGTCGAAAACCTGAAGCCGGGCGCCTGGGCCAAGCTGCCCTACACCGCCCGCGTCCATGCCGAAAACATCGTGCGCAAGGCCGACCCGGCCATCATCGACGCCTGTCTCGAGCAACTCGTCGAGCGCAAGCGCGAGCGCGACTTTCCCTGGTTTCCCGCGCGCGTGGTGTGCCATGACATCCTCGGCCAGACCGCACTGGTGGATCTCGCCGGCCTGCGCGACGCCATCGCCGAGCAGGGCGGCGACCCGTCGGCGGTGAATCCGGTGGTGCCGGTCCAGCTCATCGTCGACCATTCGCTGGCAGTCGAGTGCGGCGGCGACGACCCGGACGCGTTCCGCAAGAACCGGGAAATCGAGGACCGCCGCAACGCCGACCGCTTCCACTTCATCGAATGGTGCAAGACCGCCTTCGAGAATGTCGACGTCATCCCGGCCGGCAACGGCATCATGCACCAGATCAACCTGGAGAAGATGTCTCCGGTGATCTGCGCACAGGATGGTGTCGCCTTCCCCGACACCTGTGTCGGCACCGACAGCCACACGCCGCATGTCGACGCCCTGGGCGTGATCGCGGTGGGCGTCGGCGGCCTCGAGGCGGAGAACGTGATGCTCGGTCGCGCATCATGGATGCGCCTGCCCGACATCGTCGGCGTCAGGCTGAGCGGCCGCCGCCAGCCCGGCATCACCGCCACCGACGTGGTGCTGGCGCTGACCGAGTTCCTGCGGCGCGAAAAGGTCGTCGGCGCCTACCTGGAGTTCTTCGGCGAAGGCGCCGCAAGTCTCACCATCGGCGATCGCGCGACGATCTCCAACATGGCGCCCGAGTATGGCGCCACCGCGGCGATGTTCTTCATCGACCCGCAAACCATCGCCTATCTGCGCCTGACCGGCCGCAGCGACGAGCAGGTCGCGCTGGTCGACACCTATGCCCGGCAAGCGGGCCTGTGGGCCGACGCGCTGGCCACCGCCGAGTACGAGCGCGTGCTGGAATTCGACCTGTCCGCCGTGGTGCGCAACCTCGCCGGCCCCAGCAACCCGCATCGTCGTCTACCGGTCAGCGCGCTGAAGGAGCGTGGTATCGCGGTCGATCTGGACAAGGCACGCGCCCAGGAAGCCGACGGCCTGCTGCCCGATGGCGCGGTCGTCATCGCCGCCATCACGTCGTGCACCAATACCTCGAATCCGCGCAACGTGATCGCGGCCGGCCTGCTGGCACGCAAGGCGCGCGCACTCGGACTCGCCCGCAAGCCGTGGGTCAAGACCTCGCTCGCCCCCGGCTCGCGCGTGGTCGAGCTGTATCTCAAGGAGGCCGGCCTGCTCGAAGACCTCGAAGCGCTCGGCTTCGGCATCGTCGCCTTCGCCTGCACCACCTGCAACGGCATGAGCGGGGCGCTGGACCCGAAGATCCAGCAGGAGATCATCGACCGGGATCTCTACGCCACCGCGGTGCTGTCGGGCAACCGCAACTTCGACGGCCGCATCCACCCCTACGCCAAGCAGGCTTTCCTCGCGAGCCCGCCGCTGGTGGTGGCCTACGCTCTCGCCGGCACGATCCGCTTCGACATCGAACAGGATGTGCTCGCCGGGGTCGATGGCAAGGACGTCCGCCTCGAGGACATCTGGCCGAGCGACGAAGAGATCGACGCGGTGGTCGCGCAGGCGGTCAAGCCGGAACAGTTCAAGCGGGTGTACATCCCGATGTTCGACCAGCGGGCCGCGGCGCGCGCCGCCTCGCCCTTGTACGACTGGCGCCCGCAATCCACCTATATCCGCCGCCCGCCGTACTGGGAAGGCGCGCTGGCCGGCGAACGCAGCCTGACCGGCATGCGCCCGCTCGCGATCCTGCCGGACAACATCACTACCGACCACTTGTCGCCGTCGAACGCGATCCTGCCGGATTCGGCCGCGGGCGAGTATCTGGCGAAGATGGGCCTGCCGGAAGAGGACTTCAACTCCTACGCGACCCACCGCGGCGATCATCTCACCGCGCAGCGCGCCACCTTCGCCAACCCCAAGCTGTTCAACGAGATGGTGCTGAACGGAGACGGCGCGGTGAAGCAGGGCTCGCTCGCCCGCGTCGAGCCCGAAGGCAAGGTGATGCGCATGTGGGAGGCCATCGAGACCTACATGCAGCGCGGCCAGCCGCTGATCATCATCGCCGGCGCCGACTACGGCCAGGGCTCGAGCCGCGACTGGGCCGCCAAGGGCGTGCGGCTGGCCGGTGTGCAGGCGATCGTCGCCGAGGGCTTCGAGCGCATCCACCGCACCAACCTGATCGGCAT
>DAOMOP010000040.1:0-24399 GCA_035444405.1 Rhodocyclaceae bacterium | reverse complement strand
GCCGAAGTGTGCACGCCGGTGCTGCTCACCTGCGACGCGGCCGACGAGAAGAGCTACATGCAGGAGCGCTTCGGACCGATCGCCTTCGTCGTCAGTGTCGCCGACGGTGCCGCGGCGGTCGCCCTGTCCGAGCGCATCGTCACCGAACACGGGGCGCTCACCGTGGGCCTGTATTCGACCAAGCAGGAAGTCGTCGACGCGATGACCGAAGCGAGCTGGCGCGCCGGCGTCGCGCTGTCGATCAACCTGACCGGCGGCGTGTTCGTGAACCAGTCGGCGGCGTTCTCCGATTTCCACGCGGTCGGCATGAACCCGGCAGCCAACGCGAGCTACGCCGACGCCGCCTTCGTCGCGAACCGCTTCCGCGTCGTGCAGCGGCGCTATCACATCGAGTAAGGCTGCCGTCCGGCGTCGTGAAGCGGTCGAGAGGCCGCATCCGGCGCCGGCGCCTCCCCGCGGGAAAGCCGGATCGCTCCCCGCGCGGCCTGCGCTGCGAGCACGCCGGACTTCCCTCGAGACGGGACGCAGCCGCGCCCCGTCGTCCCGCCCCACGGAGACCCACCATGCCCTGCTACGAGATCGACGGCCTGCGGCCGGTCGTGCATCCGAGCGCCTTCGTGCACCCCGACGCGGTGCTGATCGGCGACGTCATCATCGGCCCGCGCTGCTACGTCGCGCCGCTCGCCTCGCTGCGCGGCGACTACGGCCGCATCGTGCTCGAGGAAGCGAGCAACGTGCAGGACTGCTGCGTGATGCACGGCTTTCCGAACATCGACACGATCGTCGAGGTCGACGGCCACATCGGCCACGGCGCGGTGCTGCACGGCTGCCGCGTACGGCGCAACGCGCTGGTCGGCATGAACGCGGTGATCATGGACAACGCCGTGATCGGCGAGTCGGCGATGGTCGCCGCGAGCGCCTTCGTCAAGGCCGGCATGGAGATCCCGCCGCGCGTGCTCGCCGCCGGCATGCCCGCCAAGGTCGTGCGCGCGCTGACCGCGCAGGAGATGGAGTGGAAGGTCGACGGCACGCGCACCTACCACGATCTGACCGAGCGCAGCCTCGCGACGCTCAAACGGTGCTCGCCGCTGGCCGAGCTCGAGCCCGGCCGCAAGCGCATCGACATGCCGGGCATCGTGCCGCTGGTCGAGTTGAAGCGCGGGAACGCATGACGCTTGTACCGCTCTGCAGTGACATCGCGCAGCGCACTACGGTGACATCGCCAGGCGCAGCCGCCTGACCGCCTCCTGTGCCTGGCCCTCATCCAGCGTGCCGTAACCGAGCACGAGACCGTTGCACGCGAGCGGCGGCAGCGCATAGCGCGACAGGGCGCGCACGCCCACACCCAGCGCGGCGGCGCGGCGGGCGACTTCGCTGTCGGGCAGCTCCGGCGGCAGCCACAGCGTCAGGTGCAGGCCGGCCTCGCCACCCGTGATTGCGGTTTCCGGGCCCGGCTGGCGGGCCAGCGCATCGCGCAGCGCGGCCTGGCGGCACTCGTAGCGGCGGCGGATGCGGCGCAGGTGGGCGGTGTAGTGGCCGCGGCGGATGAAATCGGCCAGCGCCGCCTGCTCGATGCCGTGCCCGGCGCGCATGGCCTGGCCCGCGGCACGCACGAAGTCGGCGGCCACCGCGTCCGGCGCCACCAGGTAGCCGATGCGCAGGCCCGGGTAGAGCGTCTTGCTGAACGTGCCGGCATACACCACCGGCGCATCGGGCCGCAGGCCGTAGAGCGCCGGCAGCGCAGGACTGCCGCGGCGGAACTCGCTGTCATAGTCGTCCTCGACGATCCACGCACCGGCTGCGCGGGCATCGTCCAGCAGCGCCACGCGCCGTGCGAGCGTCATCACGCGGCCGGTCGGGTACTGGTGCGACGGCGTGAGCAGGATCAGCCGCGGGCGGCGCGTCCGCCAGTCCTCGGAACGCGGTGCGAGCCCGGCCTCGTCGACCGGCACCGCATGCAACGCGAGTCCGGCCAGCGTCAGCGCGGTGCGCGCGGCCGGGTAGCCGGGATTCTCGACCCACGCAATATCGCCGCTGTCGGCGAGCAGCCGCGCACACAAGTCCAGCCCCGCCTGCGTGCCGCCGGTGATCACGATCTGCTCGGCGCGCACCGCGAAGCCGCGCACCGTGGTCAGGTGCTCGGCCAGCGCGGCGCGCAGCGACGGCTCGCCACCGTGCGGCGCGTAGCCGAGCCGTTGCGGCGTCGCGGCACGCCACGCGCGTTCGAGGCTCGCACGCCACGCACGCAGCGGAAAGGCACCCAGATCCGGCAAGCCCGGTGCGAGCAGTGATGTATCGGCGCCGGCCTCGGGCTGCAGCGCGGCTACGGCGCGGCGCGCGAGACCGGGAAGCTGTACGGGCGGCAAAGCCACGCCAGCGGCACCAGGCGCGGTCGCCCCGCGCGGCGGCGCTCCGCGCACGAACGACGCCACCCGGGTGCCGCGGCGGTCTGACTCGAGGCAGCCTTCGGCGGCGAGCTGCTCGTACGCGTACAACACCGTGTTGCGCGCGATGCCGAGCTCTGCGGCGAGGCTGCGACTGGCCGGCAGACGCAGGCCCGGGACGAGGCGGTTATCGAGGATCGCCGCGCGCAGGCGCTGGTAGAGCAGTTGCTGGCGCGCGAGGCCAGCCGGCAGCGGAGCGGCCAGCAGCCACTGGAAGCTGCCCGCTCGGTGGGTGGCGGCCTCACTGTCGCCACGCCTCACGACGCGAGCGGCATCCAGATTGCCGGTCGGCACGGCTCGAGCGCGCTTCGCGAGCGTTGCGGCCCGCGCGGGCGGATCGCACGGCGGCGCGTCGACGCACTGCGGCCGCCGGGTGGGTGCGGCGGGCGTTGCGGGTTCTCGGGCTGCGGCAGCTGTGGGCAGGGCCGGCAGCCGGTTTGTCGCGGCCACGGTGGCTCCATGGTTGGTCGAATTGGTGGCACTACCTATGGTGCCACGCAAGGCCTAGCCTTGTGTCGAGTCAGTGCACGACGATTTGCCCGCCTTCCCGCCATCTCTCGACGACCGGAACCACCGACCATGAACACATCCGCCGCGCCCTCCAACCGCACACGCATCCGGCGCCGTCCCGAACGCGCGCACTACGACTTCGACACCGTCGCCGCTGTCGTCGACGCCGCGCACTTCTGCACCGTCGCCTTCGACTGGAACGGCTCGGTGCATGCGCTGCCGACCGCGCACTGGCGCGACAGCACGCATCTCTACATCCACGGCGCGCGCGCCTCGCGCATGCTCGCGGCGCTGACCGAGGGTGAGTGCTGCGTCACCATCGCCCGCATCGACGGGCTGGTGTTCGCGCGCTCGGCCTTCCACCATTCGATGAACTATCGCTCGGCGGTGATCTACGGCCGTTTCGAGGCGGTCGACGACCCGGATCACAAGACGGCCAGCCTGCGCGCCTTCATCGAGCGGCTCGCGCCCGGGCGCTGGCAGGCGCTGCGTCCGATCAGCGCCAAGGAGCTCGAGGCGACGACGGTGCTGCGCCTGCCGCTTGCCGAGGCGTCGGTGAAGATCCGCGACTGGGGCGTCAAGGACGACGCCGAAGACATGGACTGGCCGGTATGGGCCGGGGTCGTGCCGCTCGAAGTCGTCGCCGGCGCGCCCGAGACCGATCCCGACAGCGTGGTGCGCCAGGTGCCGGACGCGCTCGCCTGATCATCGACGGCGCGCCTCGCGACCGATGGCGACAAACGCATCGTGCCGCCGCCCCGTGCCGAACGCCGCCCCGCACCGGTCGTCGGCGTGCACGCGGATGCGGTGCCGGCTCATTCCGGCGCGCGGCCGCCTACATGCCGAGCGACTTCAGGAGCTCGTCGTGGTCGGCCGCCGCGACCGGTGCCGTTGCGGTTTCGGGTCCGGCGCCGGCCTGCGCGATCAGCTCGTCCGGATCGACCACTTCGGTGTCGAAATCGTTGAGCTTGATGAACTCGGTGCGGTCGATCGCCAGCTCGAGATAGAAGATGTTGTTGCGCCCGGTGAAGAAGGTCACGCGGCGCGCCTCGGGTGCATCGAGATTGGTGTCGACGCTCAGCATCACCTGCTTGTTCAGCGCGAGCATCTTGGGCTGGTTCTGCGTGATATGCGTCTGCAGCTCGCGCGCGACCTTGCCGGTGAAGTCGCCGACGATCTGATTCATCAGCTCGCCCATCACGTTGCCGACCTCGTCCGAAGTGTACGCGGTGGCGAGATCCGCCTTCGCCATGCCCATGTTCGACATGTAGCGCTCGTACAGCTCCATCGCCGCGGCGGCGGAGAAGTTGATCACGACGAGCCCCGAGAAGCCGCCGTCGAACAGCACGAAGCAGCCGATGTCGGGCTTCAGGCAGGTGCGGGTGATGCGCTGGACCATGCCCGAATAGCGCATCTGGCTGTCGGTGGCGACGCTCAACACCTTGGTCACGGAATCACACAGGCTTCTCAGGATGTCCTCGGTACCGAACACGACGGGGATTTCTTGGGCGCTCATCGTCTGTCATTCGCTCTACATGGTAAGGATGTCTGCATGTATAACACAGGCCACCGCGCGCGAAGAGTATGCCGCGCTGTTGAGGCCAGCGCAGGCCGCCCGCCACGACGTTCAACGAGGCAATGCTGCCGATCAGCGCACCGCGGCCCCCCGCGGGGCACGACTCCGTGATGTACCACGGTCACACGGGTTGCGGTTCAACCCTCGCACGGTCCGCCGCGCGGCCGGGACACCCGCAATCGCCTTGACATGCACCGATCAGGACTGCGCGATGCCGCTCCCCTGACCGGATCGCTTTCGTAACGCCGGCTTCGCACGAGCGGCTCGGAGCTCTGCCAGACGTTGCACGACCGCAGCGTCAGGTTTCTGGCTCGAACGGCAAGTCGAGCCCGTCAGGTTACCGGCAAGTGATCGGCCGCTACGGACGGTCGGGTTCCGCGGAACGAACGGCTGCGGTGCGCTCTACTGCTGCCGTTCATCGCCTCTAGGCCCGAACGGCAAGCCTTCACTCTCGCGAAATGGCAGAGCCTGGCTGGAATCGCCCGTCGGTAGACCTCAGGGGGGTGATCACTTCGGCTTGCCCCGCCGGCGGCTATCGCGTTTGGGCACGGGCCTGACCGGTAGCGGCAACACCTGGCTCGTCTGCGCGCTCACGAACGTCGTCTGCCAGCAGTAGCTCAGCCCACTACGTGCGCCCGACCAGTCGAGTTCGTCGGTGTAGGCGGTTACGTTCGTCGGAATGCGCACATTTCGTATAGAATCCCTTGACGATGCCTAATTTGATACTATATTCGATACTATCGCTATCGTGACGCCGAAGAAACTTAGGAAGATCAGGCGAGAACTGCTGGAGATGCGGAAGTCGCCGCAGGGACGGAAGTCTGACGAATTTGTCTCATTGGCCGGGAGGCTCGGAAGGGTTAGGGATCCTCGCGGCAAGGAGCCTACGTATGTTCGAGAGTCGGACCCCACGCTTTCGCCGCCCCTATCCATCCCGGACCACGGAGCCAAGGACATTAAGCCAGGAACCGCAAGATCAATTATTGATGCCTTGCTAAGTGACGTTGACGATTGGGAACAGTTCCTTGCAGAACATGAAGACGAAGACGATGACGAGTGAAAACAGCCGCCGGGCTGCAGAGCTACTTAAGAAGGGATACACGAGGCGTCTAACGCCAGATGAGACCGGTGGATACACGGCAACAATTCTCGAACTGCCAGGGTGCGTAGCAGACGGCGACACAGCGCAGGAAGCTCTCGATAACTTGGAGCGCGTTGCAGAATCGTGGATCGACGTCGCTCTAGCGAACGGGCAAACGGTTCGCGACCCCGTCGATTTTGAGGGATGCAGTGGTAAGTTGGCTTTGCGAATGCCCCGATCGCTCCATAAGCAAGCTGCCGAGATGGCTGAGCTTGAAGGTTGCAGCTTGAATCAGCTTCTTGTGACTGCGATTGCCCACTATATCGGTGGAAAGCGGTTGGTATCGGATCACGAGTGGATGGAGCGCCGCTGGTCAGCGAATGTCACTGTTAATAACCTGATTGTCACCGCGACTTCTTCCGCCCCGACGCCGAAGGTTCACAATCTTTCGGCGTCGACTCATGCAATCGAGTCAACTGCGCGTGAGACAAAAATTGGCGGCATCGACATCCCAACATTGCCATCGATTTCGGCCGATCCAATTCAAATAGGGGTGACTGGGCTCGAAACAAAGATTGTCAACATTGCAAGATAAAATGCAGGGGAAGGCTAATGGCTGAAGTTACGCAGTTCATGTTCTCTCACAAGGAAGTAGTAACTGCACTAATAAAGCAGCAAGGCATCCATGCTGGAATCTGGACGCTTTCTGTTCAGTTTGGAATGAATGCTGCAAACATTCAAACCGACGCGACCGAAGATGTCATCCCGGCCGCTATCATTCCAGTTCTAAAGATCGGCATCCAACGCGCAGAAATTCTGAATAATCTCTCTGTTAATGCGGCTGAAGTGAACCCTGCCTGAATCGCGCGCAAGCTAACGCTCGAAGCCCGCCTTGTGCGGGCCTCCTTCCGCTTTACTTCGGCGACCCAACAGTCATGGCGTCGATGCAGCGTGATCGCGCCGCATTGGATCAACGAGATTTGGCGACGCGTGGCCGTACTCGAACGGTCTTGATCAGAGAACATTCTTGGCGATTCAGCAGCGGTCTGACTCGTCATCGGCCACCACAATGGCGAGCAAGGTTACGGTTCCGGTATCCCTGTCCTTTAGGCCCAAACAGGCCCCGCGGCCGTTCAAACCGAACGCTACCTGTGGGCGGCGGCAGTGGGCTGCACATCTGCCATTCGGTCTGCGCCCAGTGAACGTCAGCACTGGCCGACGAGCTGCAAATCGGCACCCGGTTGCCCGCCGCGGCTCCGACTCCGATATCTGGATCTGGCGATCATCCATCCATGCGCGCCTGCGAACGGTCGATGGTCGGTGATCTCGGGCGAGAGCGGACACCGCGTTTTATTTCCTCGTGCCGGTGCGCGAGCTGGCAGTGCGGCGTGCGGCGCCACCCGGGTGCGTGTTGCGTGCCCCGGACCGTCACCCCACCCGCAAGCCCTCCAGCGAGCGCGCCGCCACGCCCAGATCGCGCCAGTTCGCCGGGTGGCAGGTGAACAGCAGGATCTGGTGGCGCGTTGCGGCGTCGAAGAGCACGCGCTTCATCTGCGCGAGGCGCTCGGGGTCGCTGTGCACGAGCGCGTCGTCGAGGATCACCAGCGTCGGGCGGCCCGCTTCGGCGAGAAGGTCGGCATAGGCGAGGCGGCTGATCACGCCCATCTGCTCGCGCGCGCCGAAGCTCAAGGCTTCGAACTCGCCGGTCTCGCTGCCGTTCGCGGCCGGGCGGGTGAGCGGGCCGGGGGCGAGGTCTTCGTCGATCTCGAGGCTCGCGTTCGGGAAGAGGAGCTGCAGGTAGCGGTTGAGGTGCTTTTGCAGCGGCGCCTGCAGGCGGCGCGTGAGCGCACGGCGCTTGTCGCGCAAGAGGCGTAGCAGGAAATCCAGCGCGGCGGCGCGGCGGCGCAGTTCGGTGGCGCGGCGGCTCGCGTGGGCGTGGTCGCGGGCGAGCTCGGCGCGGCGCTCTTCGAGGCCTTGCGCGCCTTCGGTCTGCAGCTCGACTTCGAGGCGCACGAGCTGGTCGCGGCGTTCGGCGTGGCGCTTTTCGAGTTCGTCGGCGCTGGCGCGGTAGCGCGCGACGTCCTGCGCGAGGATGTCCGGGCGGGCGGCGGCGATCTGCTGGCTCAGCGCGTCGATGCGGGCGGCGAGCGTAGCCGCTTCGGCACGTGCGTCGGTGTGCTCGGTGTTGGCTTCGGCGAGGCGCCCGGCGCGATCGGGCGCGTCGAGCACGGTGCGCGCGGCGGCGAGCTCGCGCTCGGCGGCGGCAGCCGCGGCCTGCGCGTTGGCGACGGCGAGCTGCGCCGCGTGCAGGCGCTCGTTGACTTGTGCGAGGCTTTGCGCGGCGGCCTGCTCGGCCGCTTCGGCCTGCGCGACGGAGAGCCGCGGCACGCATCGTTCGGCGACGGCCATCGTGTCATCGGCATTTTCATCAACCGCGGTCGCATCACCTCCGATCGCGTCACCCGCGGTCGCGTCACCCGCGGTCGCGTCACCTGCGGTTGCGCCACTCGCGTGCCTGTCACGCGCACGCTCGTCACCGGCCGGCGACGCATCGCCCGCGACGCGCTCGGGGCCGGCGCCGTCGGCCGCAATTGGCGGCAGCTGCGCGAGCGCGTGCGCGGCCTCGTCGGTGCGCGCCTGCAGGCGGGCAAGCTCGGCGCGCAGCGCATCGATGCCCTGCGGGGCGAGCGCGTGCAGCGTCGCCACCGCGGTGGCGAGCTCGCCTTGCGCGCGGCTGTGCGCGCGCTGGCGCTCTTCGGCGGCCGCGAGCGAGGCGAGCCCGAGCCGGGCGAGCAGCGCACGCTGGCGCGTGTCGAGGTCGTCGGCGCGCGCGGCGAGCTCGGCGAGATCGGTGCCGCCGGGGGCGATCGCGATGCGGCCGAGTCCGGGCAGGACCAGCGTCGCGGCGGCGAGCAGGCGCTGTTCGCCGCTGCCGCTCAAGGTTTCGCCGTCGAGCACGATGCTGCGGCCGGGATCGAGCACGTAAGCGACGCGCGTGGCAGCGGCGGCCTGCTGCAGGCGCAGGTCGGCGAGTTCGCGCTCCTGGGTGCGCAAGGCCTCGAGGTCGGCGGAGCGGATTTCAGTGGCGGCGACCGCACGCTGCAGGGCCAGCACGCGGCCCTGGGCCGCCTCGGCCTTCGCGAGCTGCGCGCTCGCCGCGTCGAGGCGCGCGCGGCTGTCACGCGCCTCGCGTGCGAGGCTGCTGCGCGCTTCGTGCGCGCGGATGGCGCGCAGCGTCGCACGGGCGCGCTCGAGTGCGGCGGCAGCGTCGGCGCGGCGCGCGCTCCATTGCTCGACCGGCGCGCTGGCCGCGGCCAGTTGCGCGCGCGCGGCGGCGAGTGCGGCGGCGCGCTCGTCGGCGGCCTTCTCCTCGCGTGCGAACGCCTCGAGCTGGCGGCGCAGCAGCGCGACGCGGACATCGGCCTGGGCGGCGCGTTCGCGTGCGGCGGTGAGCGTCGCCTCGACCTCGCGGATCGCGGCGAGCTGGGCTTCGGCGGCCTGCTGGCGGGCGCGGAAATCCTGCCACGGCTGCTCGGCCTCGTCGGCGGCGTGCTCGCGGCGCAGCGTCGCCAGCGCATCGACGCGCTGGCGGTAGTGCGCGATCGACGCATCGAGCGCGCGCAGCGCGTCGGCCAGCGCCGCTTCGCGCTCGAGGGCGTCCTTGTAGGCGCCGCGCGGGCGCCCCCCGGCTTCGGTCAGGAGCTCGTTGCGCTGCGCTTCGACCGCGGCGAGCAACTCGTCGCCGCCGCTCGCGGCCACTTCGCCGAGCGACGCCTCGAGCGCGCTCCGGAGGTGGTCGGTGGCGTGACCGACGGCATCGCGCAGCTCGTGTGCCGCGCCCTGCTGGATCCACAGCAGCCCGGGAATGCCCCAGTGCTCGGCCTTGCTCGCGCCACGGCCGGCATGCTGGTAGCCGAGCAGCTCGGCGAGGCGGGTTTCGGCCTCTTCGCCGTCGAGCGCCTCGCGCCCGATCACGAGCTCGCAGCGCTTTCTCGCGAGGAATGTCTTCACGAGCCGGCACGGCTGGCCGTCGAGCTCGAAGTCGAGCTCGACGCCCGGCGCGGCGGCCGAGTCGCCCCACGGGCGCAGGTCGTCGACGGCGCCGGAGCGGTGGCGTTCGAAGAACGCGGCACGGATCGCCGCGACGACGGTGCTCTTTCCCACCTCGTTGGGGCCGGTGAAGAGGTTCAGGCCGGGCGCGAAGTCACGGATCTCGAGCGCGGAACGGAACTGACGGAACTGCTCGACGCGCAGGCGGGTGAGCTTCATGAAGACTTTGTCATGCCGGCTCGTCCCCGGAAGACAGGCCCGCCAGAACGCTCTGTACTTGGTGTGACAGCCCCGGCAGATCGCTGTGAATCGTCCGCCAGACGATTTCCAGGTCCACCTTGAAATAGCCGTGGGCAACGGCGTTGCGCATCTGGTAGGCGAATGCCAGTGGCAGTTCCCGGTGTGCGGCGGCAAACTCAGGATAGTGCGTCTCGATATTGTGGCTGGCTTCGCCGATGATTTCCAGGTTGCGTATCACTGCGTCCTGCACCAATTGGCTGGCAAGGAAGCCAGCCTGATCCAGGTCAGTCGTGTAACGGCTGATCCGCCCGATGGCCTCGAGGATGTGTGTGAGGTAGTCGATCAGGCGCTGCCTGTCGCGGCTCATACCGGTTTCGCTTCGGCGAGAACGGTGGCCCGAAACTTCTCCGGCAGCGCCTTAGGTGTCAGCACGTCGACCGGGACGCCAAGCAGCTCACGCAACTCGTGGCGGATTGCGCCGATATCGAGCAGGGTGGTTTCCGGGGTTGGATCGACCAGGATGTCGAGGTCGCTGTCGTCGGTGTCCTCGCCATGGACGACCGATCCGAACACGCGCGCGTTGCGAGCATGGTGGGCTTCCACGACACGGCGGATGGCCTTCCGGTGGCAGGCGAGCGCTTCAGACGGCTTCATGCTGTACTCCCGACGAGATTCGGTTCGATCATAGCGTGACGGTATGGCAAAAGCAGCAATGCTGCTTCTTCTCTGTGCGCAAGCCGAAGGAAACTTCATGACGCTCAGCTTTGTTGCTGCCTCGCGGCCGGGCGGCGCGCGTCCAGCAGGCCGGCGAGCAGCGCCAGCGCGTCGCGCGCGGTCTGCGCGGCATCGGGGTCGGCGCCGTGCTGCGCGGCCTGCAGCGCGGTGACGACGTCGGCGAGGTAGCCGTCGGCGGCGAGCGCCTCGATGTCGGCGGTGGTCGGCTCGAGCTGCAGCGCCGAGAGGTCGGCGACGAGGCTGCGCGCGCGCCCACGCGCCTGGGCGATCGCATCGCCCAGGCGGCGGTGGCCGGCGAGGTCGCTGCAGCCGGCGACGGCGAGCTGCACGACGTCGGCGGGACCGAACGCGGCGAGCCGCTCGCTCAGCGCGTCGAGGTCGCTCGCGACGTGGAGCTCGGCCACGACCGACTGCCAGCGGTAGCGGCCGGTGGCGACCGCGGTGACGACCGGCCGCGCGCCGGGCCCTTCGAGCTCGACCAGCAGCGCCTGGCCGGAGTCGTTGGCGCGGAAGCGGTCGGTTTCGGGCGTGCCGGCGTACCACGTGCGCGCATCGATCTCGCGCGTGCCGTGCCAGTCGCCGAGCGCGAGGTAGTCGAGGCGGGCCGATGCGGCGCGATCGGCGGCGATCGGGTTGGCCGCGTCGATGCCGTCGGCGAGGATGCCCTGCACGCTGCCATGCGCGAGGCCCACGCGCGCGAAGCCGGCCGGCGTGTCGGCGGCGGCGAACCACCCGGTGAGATCGACGTGGGTGTTGCGCTGCGTGAGCGGCGCGGGCAGCACCGCGACGCGCGCCGACTCGAGCAGCACCGGCTCGGGGCGCACGCACACGGTGACGTTGGGCGGGATCGCGTGAAGGCGCGCGGCGCGCGTCCACACCGACTCGGCCAGCGCGGCATCGTGGTTGCCCGGGATCATCAGCCAGCGCCCGGCGAAGCCGCCCATCGCGTGGAACAGGCGGCGGATGGTGCGATCGGCGACGGTCTGCGCGTCGAACACGTCGCCGGCCACCAGCACCGCATCGACGCCTTGCACCGCGGCGAGCTGCGCGAGGCGCTCGACCGCGGCGAAGCGCGCCTCGGCGAGCAGCGCGGCCTCGTCGGGCTCGAACTGGCCGAACAGCTTGCCGATCTGCCAGTCGGCGGTGTGCAGGAAGATGGGCATCGGAGGTTCCGCAAGGTTCGCGCGGCGCAGCCGCCGCGGCATGGACCCCTCAATGATAAATGACTCGGGCCGGCCTCACCCGACGAGAAGGACGCACGGGGACGCACGCGCCGCCATGCCCGGCTTCCATACGCACTGGTATAGTGCGCGACACTCCCCGGCCCCGGCCGGCGCAGGCGCGAGGCGGTCGCTTCGAACCGCCGTGATCATCCCCGCAACGCAGGAGAACCCGCAATGAGCAAGCTTCGCACCGACATCGATCTCGCCGTCCTCAACGAGCGCGGCACCGAATATCTGCCCGGCTACCTCGGCATCGAGATCGTCGGCCTCGAGCAGGGGCGCCTGACCAGCCGCATGCCGGTCAAGCAGCTGCATTTCGCGCCGAACAGCTTCCTCCATGCGGCGAGCATCGTCGCGCTGGCCGACACGACCTGCGGCTACGGCACGATTGCGCACCTGCCCGACGGCGCGGAGTCGTTCACGACGATAGAGCTGAAGAGCAACCACCTCGGCACGGTGCGCGAGGGCAGCATCGCCTGTGTGGCGACCGCGCAGCACCTGGGGCGCAGCACCCACGTGTGGGACGCCGAGGTCACCGACGAGGCGAGCGGCCGCAAGCTCGCGCTGTTCCGCTGCACGCAGATGATTCTGTGGCCGAAGGGGTGATCGCGGCGCGCGACGGCGTGCACGCCGGGTAGCGCGATAGGGGCGCGCAGCGGCCGCGCCCCGGCGGTTCAGGCGGCCAGGCGCATCGCCGGGCGCGTGCGGGCGGCGGCCATCGAACGGCCCGCGATCGCCGCCGCGGTGCGTGCCGACGTCACCGGACGGTTCAGCGTCACGTGGCGGCCGCACACCGAGATCATGCCGGCCTCGCTCAAGCTGCGCAGCGTGCGCGACAGCGTCTCGGGCGTGAGATCGAGGCGGGCGGCGATGAGCTGCTTGCTCGCGGTGAGCTCGAGCGTCGTGCTGCCGGTGGTGTCGAGGTCGCTGCCGGCGAGCTCGAGCAGGTAGTCCATCACGCGCGCGCTGCAGTTTTGCAGCCGGCGCGCGGCGGCGTCGCGTTCGAGATCGGCGTGGCGGTTCGACAGCGTCTGCAGCATGCGCATCGCGAACTGCGGATCGCGCTCGATCTGCCGGAAGATCGCCTCCTTGCCGATGTGCAGCACCACCGTCGGCATCACCGTCTCGGCGTACGACGCGTAGGGCCGGATGCTGAACAGTTCGGGCTCGCCGAAGCTTTGCACCGGATACAGGATGGCCAGCACCTTCTCGTCGCCCTCGGGCGAGGACACCGCGAGCTTGATCTGGCCCGACACCAGTTGAAAGAAGGCGCGCGGCTGCTCGCCCTCGCGGAAGACGAACTCACCCTTGTCCATCGTGTGGATGTGACAGCATTGCGCGATCTCGCTCAGCCGCTCGGCGCTCAAGCCCTGGAAAACGGGCATCTCGGCGAGGATCTCGAGTACGTCGAAGTTCGGATTGTGCGTCATTGCGTTTCCCCGGATGTGGTTGCTTGCCTGTTCTTGTCGGGAGGGCCGGGCCGTTCGGTGGGCCGTTTGCTGCATCCCGTGGCGTGCATGATGCGTGGCCGCGGTAACCGGGGAATGTCGCGGTCCGAACGCTCGGTAACGTCGGGTAACGTTTGGCAACGTTCAGGCGGCGAGCGCCTGCACCGCCTCGGCCGCTTCGGCGCGGGTCAGGAAGCGGCCGTCGCGGACGAAGCCGGCCACCACCGATGCCTTGACCGCCAGCACGCGCCCGCAGGCGGCACGCTCGCACACCAGCGCCGCCGGCAGTCCGTCGAGAATGTGGCACGGCGCGGGCTGGCCGTTGGCGAAGCGCGCGCGGTGGATGTCGCCGGTGTCACGATCGAGGAAGGCCGGCGCGAAACCGAGGCTGCGGTTGCCGTCGCTGACACCGCCGGTGCCGCGGAAGTGCTCGTTCTGATCCCGCAATGCGCCGATACCGAGGACTCGTTCCATGGCTGTCTCCGACCCACTGACACTGGGAGACAGCGTAAGGCGCATGCGTAATCGGACGATTTCGCATGCGCTGCGGCGTGTAACAGTCGTGAACGCGACGGCTACGCGACTTCGTCGAGCACGTGCCGGACCGCGTGCGCGAGACGCTCGCGCGAATACGGCTTGGGCAAGAGGTGTGCGCCCTCGTCGAGGCGGCCGTTGTGCACGATGGTCTCGCGCGGATAGCCGGACGTGTAGAGCACCTTGACGCCCGGATGGCGGCGACGCACTTCGTCGGCGACGTCGGCACCACTCATCGCGCCGGCGAGCACGAGATCGGCGAACAGCAGGTCGATCGTCTCGCCGCTGTCGACGACGGCGAGCGCGGCCGGGCCGTCGGCGGCCTGCAGCACGCGGTAGCCGAGCGCGGTCAGAAAGGTCACCGCGAGCTCGGCGACGCCGCGGTCGTCCTCGAGCACCAGCACCGTCTCGCCGCCGCGATAACGCGCGAGCGCCGCGGTGGGCCTGGCCGAGCGGCGCGCCCCGGGGCCGGTTCGCGGCAGATACAGCTTGATCGTCGTGCCGAGGCCGAGCTCGCTGTAGATCTTCAGGTGGCCGCCCGACTGCTTCGCGAAGCCGAACACCATCGACAAGCCGAGGCCGCTGCCCTTGCCGGGCGGCTTGGTGGTGAAGAACGGCTCGAGCGCATGCTCGAGCGTCTCGGGCGACATGCCGCTGCCGGTGTCGCTGACCGCGAGCATCACGTAGTCGCCGGCACGCACCTCGCCGGCCGCCGCGGCATACGCTTCGTCGAGGTGCACGTTGGCCGTCTCGATGGTGAGCTTGCCGCCGCGCGGCATCGCGTCGCGGGCATTGACGGCGAGATTGAGCAGGGCCGATTCGATGTGCGCCGGGTCGGCCATCGCATCCCACAGGTGCGGCCCCTTGACCAGCGCGACCTCGATGTTCTCGCCCAGCGTGCGCTGCAGCAGGCCGAGCATCTGCGCGGCGACGTGATTGAGGCTGACCGCCTGCGGCTGCAGCACCTGCTTGCGCGAGAACGCGAGCAGGCCGCGCACGAGCTCGGCGCCGCGCATCGCCGCACCCGACGCGGCGCCGACCAGCTTGGTGTTGAGCACGTCGTGCGCGACGCGCTCGGCGAGCAGCTGCAGGTTGCCGCTGATGATGGTCAGCAGATTGTTGAAGTCGTGCGCGACACCGCCGGTGAGCTGGCCCACCGCCTCCATCTTCTGCGCCTGCACGAGCGCGGCCTCGGCGCGGTTGCGCGCGCTGATGTCGATGATCGTCGTCGCGACCAGGAATCCCTGCTCGGTCTGCAGCGGCGTCAGGCCGATCTCGACCGGGAACTCGCTGCCGTCGCTGCGCACGCCGAAGAGCTGCAGCCCGGCGCCCATGACGCGCGCGCGCGGCGCATCGCGATAGTGGATGCGATGGCCGACGTGGGCGTCGCGAAAGCGCTGCGGGATCAGCGTCTCGACCGACTTGCCGATGAGCTCCTGCGGCACGTAGCCGAACAGCCGCCCGGCCTCCTTGTTGAGCAGCACGATGTCGCCGCGTTCGTTGGCGATCACGATGCCGATCGAGGTCACGTCCATCAGCCAGCGAAAGCCCTCGTAGGAGCGCCCGCGCAGCGTCTGGTCGTGCGTGACGACGGTGTAGCCGCGCAGCCGCCCGCGCGCATCGCGCAACGCGGTGATGACGTCGGTGGCGTTGAAGCGCAGGCCGTCGCGGCGCAGATGCCACAGGTCGATCTCGACCCGGCCGTCGGCCGCGGCCTGCTGCAACAGCTGCTCGGGCAGGCCGCGCGTGACCGCATCGGGCAGATGCAGACAGCGCCAGGGCTGTCCGACGATGTCGGCGGCAGCATGGCCGGTGATGCGCTCGGCACCGCTGTTCCAGTCGGCCACGCGGCCATGCGCGTCGAGCGTGAATACCGCGCAGTCGCGCGCACCGTCGATCAGCGCCTGCAGCATCTGGCGCTCGCCGGCAAGGCGGCCGCGCACGCGCATGCGGGTACGGGTGTCCATCAGCGCCGCTCCACGGTCGGCGTGAAGACGTAGCCGACCCCGCGCACCGACTTGATCAGCACCGGCTTGTCGGGCTCGGACTCGATCTTGCGGCGCAGCCGCCCGACCTGTACGTCGATGCTGCGGTCGAACGGCCCGGCCTTGCGGTTGTGGATCAGGTCGATCAGCGTATCGCGGCTCAGCACGTGGTTGGGATGGCGCACGAAGACGTGCAGCAGCGTGAACTCGCCGGTGCTGAGCTCGACCTCGCGCCCGTCGGCCGTGAACAGCTGGCGTCGCCGCAGGTCGAGCTGAAAGCCGGCGAACAGCAGGCGCTCGGCGCCATCGGCCGCCACGCGCTCGGGCTCGTCGCGCGGGCCATCGGCGCGGCGGCTGCGGCGCAGCACGCTGCGCACGCGCGCGAGCAACTCGCGCAGCTCGAACGGCTTCGACAGATAGTCGTCGGCGCCGACCTCGAGGCCGATCACACGGTCGAAGACCTCGCCCTTGCCGGTCACGATGATGATGCCGACGTCGTAGTGCTCGCGCAGGAATCGCGTCAGCGACAGCCCGTCCTCGCCGGGCAGGCCGAGGTCGAGCAGTACCAGATCGGCCGGCTCGCGCTTCATCGCCTCGCGCAACGCGAGGCCGCTTTCGGCCGTCTCGACGGCAAAGCCCTCGCCGGCGAGATACATCTCGATCAGGTCGCGAATTTCGGGCGCATCGTCGACGACGACGATGCGATGCGGCTGGGTCGGATTCATGGTCTGCAGCAAACTGATCACTCGAGGAGCTCCGCCGTCCGGCTCGGGGGCGGATGGTTGCAGAGCGTTACACAACGCGACAAAGCGGCGGTGTTGCGAAATCGCCCGGTTACCGGCCCGCCTTAAGGTGATGCCGTGACGAAACCGAGGGCGCACGAGCATGTCCCGCGGGGCGTTCCCGCCGCCCATTTTAGGGCCCAGCCGCTTACGTTACAGCCATTTTGTAGACAGGGTCTTGACTGCAGATGTTTTCCACATCGACCGATCCGAGCCTACCACCAACCCGAGGACTCAAAATGGGCAAGATCATCGCGTTCCCGATCGAGCGTGCGCAGTTGCGCGAAACGGCGCCGCCGGAGCGAACACGCAGCTGGCCCGCGCTCGATACGGCCGCTGCGGCACTGGGCGCATCGCTCGCCATCGTGCACGCCTATGCGCATGCCTGGTGCAGCGTCGGGCGCGGCATCGGGCAGGCGCTCGAGGCATCGGGCGAGCCCGCCGGCCCGGCGCCCGGACTGCGAAGATGAGTGTTGCGTCCGTGCCACACCGCGTGTGCATCGTCGACGACGAACCCGGTGTCCGTGAGCTGCTGCAGCTGATGTGCGAGTCGATCGCGCTCGACGTCACGACCTACGATTCGGCCGAAACCTTTCTCGCCGGCTGCGCGCCGTCGGACTGGGACCTGATGGTGCTCGACGTCGACATGCCGGGCATGAGCGGCCTCGAGCTGCTCGAGGCACTGCGCCGGCGCGGTCTGGCACAGCCGGTCGTGATGATCAGCGGCGGACACGACGAAGCGCGCGTGGCGCGCGCGCGCGAGCTCGGCGCAGCGAGCTTCTTCGCCAAGCCGTTCAGTCTCGCCGAGCTGCGCCGCAGGATCGGCGAGCTGCTCGAGCCGCCGCGGCCGGGCACCCCTCCTGACACCGAAAGGCCGTGCCGGCATCGGGCGCCATGAAGACGCGATAACGCAGTAACATTGCGCAGCGACGCCAAGCGTCGACCGACAAGTCACTCGAAGGAGCAGTCATGAGTCCGAACAAGAACGCCGCGCCCACCATCGACATCGGCATCTCGGCCGGGGCGCGCGCGAAGATCGCCGAAGGCCTGTCGGGCCTTCTCGCCGACAGCTACACGCTGTACCTGATGACGCACAACTTCCACTGGAACGTGAAGGGGCCGATGTTCAACACGCTGCACCAGATGTTCATGGCGCAGTACACCGAGCAGTGGAATGCGCTCGACATCATCGCCGAGCGCATCCGCGCGCTGGGCCATCCGGCGCCCGGCACCTACAAGGAGTTCGTGCGGCTCGCGTCGATCGAGGAAGTCGAGGGCGTGCCGTCGGCGACCGACATGATCCGCCACCTCGTCGCCGCCCAGGAGGCGACCGCACGCACCGCGCGCAGGCTCTTCCCGCTGGTCAACGAGGCCGACGACCAGCCGAGCGCGGACCTGCTCACGCAGCGCCTCGAGGTGCACGAGAAGACCGCGTGGATGCTGCGCAGCCTGCTCGAGGAGTGAGGCCGCCACGCACGCGCCGCCGGAGCGGCGCGCCGGGCGCCTGACGGCACACGCGGCGGCGAGCGCCCGACCATGACCCGCATTCGCGAAGACGAGATCGAGATCACCGCCGTGCGCGCCCAGGGCGCCGGCGGACAGAACGTCAACAAGGTGTCGAACGCGGTGCACCTGCGCTTCGACATCGCCGCCTCGTCCCTGCCCGACGAACACAAGGCACGCCTGCGCGCGCTGCACGACCAGCGCATCAGCGCGGCCGGCGTGATCGTGATCAAGGCGCAAAAGCACCGCAGCCTCGACAAGAACCGCGAGGATGCGATCGCGCGCCTGCAGGCCCTGGTCGACAGCGCCGCTGCGGCGCCGCGCGTGCGACGGCCGACCCGACCGACCCTCGGCTCGCAGAAGAAGCGCCTCGAGCGCAAGACACGGCACGGCCAGCTCAAAGCGCTGCGCGGCAAGGTGACCGAGTCGTAAAGGGAGCGCAGTTGCTTCGCTCCTGTGACGGTGGCAGCATGTTCCGTGACCGGGGTCCGTATCGCAGCGGACCACCGGCCGGCGCGATCCGTACGGTCAGCACGAGGAGAACGACAATGAAACGGCTCACACGGCTTTTCTCGCTTTTCCTGATGGTCTGCCTGGTCAATGTCACGGTGATCCACACGGCCCGGGCCGCGCTGATCGGCACCGAGCAGGTCGCGCGCGCCGAGGCGGTCGAACAGGGCACCTCGGCCCATGCGCGGCTCGATGCGCTGCTCGCACGGGCCGACGTGCGGGCGCAGCTCGAACGGCTCGGCGTCGGCACCGACGACGCGCGCGAGCGCGTCGCCGCGCTGACCGACGAGGAAGCCGCCCTGCTCGCGCAGCAGATCGAGAACGCGCCGGCCGGTGGCATCATCGGTGCGATCCTGCTGGTGTTCTTCGTGCTGCTCGTGACCGACATCCTCGGTTTCACCAAGGTCTATCCGTTCACGCGGCCGATCAAATAGGCGCTTGGCCGCACGCGCCCGAACCGACCTTCGCCGCCGGCGGCTGATGCTCGCCGCGGCGGCGCTGTGCCTGCCGCTCGCCGGCGCGAGCGGTTGCGCCGTGCAGACGCGGCGCATCGCCGCCACGCCACCGCCAGGCCTGCCGCGCCGCGTCGAGCACGCCGGCACGCCGTTCTTCGCCGACGACGACTATTACTGCGGACCGGCCGCGCTCGCGACCGTGCTGACCGCGGCCGGCAGCGCGGTGCGTCCACAGGCGCTGATCGGTGACGTGTTCGTGCCGGGGCGCAAGGGCTCGCTGCAACTCGAGATGCTGGCCGGCGCGCGCCGCCACGGCGCGGTCGCGACTCCGATCCCCGGCACGCTCGAAGCGCTGTTGCGGGAAATCGCGGCCGGCAACGCGGTGGTGGTGCTGCAGAACCTCGGCCTCACGTGGGCGCCGTCGTGGCACTACGCGGTCGCGATCGGATACGACCTCGACGCCGGCCACGTGCTGCTGCGTTCAGGCCCGATCGCGCGCCAGGCGCTCGCGCTGCGCACCTTCGAGCACACCTGGGCACGCGGCGGTCACTGGGCCTTCGTCGCGCTGCCGCCGGGGCGGCTGCCCGCGACCGCCGACGAGCCCGAAGCGACGCGCGCGCTGGTCGCCTTCGAGCGCAGCGCCGACCCGCAGGCGGCGGTGCGCGCCTATGCGGCAGCGCTCGCACGCTGGCCGCACAGCCTGACGCTGGCGATGGGGCTGGGCAACGCCCACTACGCGGCCGGCGAGCACGCCGCCGCCGAACAGGTGTTCCGTGCCGCGGCGCACCGCCACGATGCGCCGGCAGCCTACAACAACCTCGCCGTGCTGCTGTTCGAGCGCGGCGAGCGCGAGGCGGCCAGCCTCGCCGCCCGGCACGCGCTGCGACAGGGCGGGCCGCATGCCGGAGCGGCACGCAAGACGCTCGAGATGATCGAATCGGCCACGCCGGCCCGGTGATCGGTGCCCGTCCGCGCGCGGCCGACGACGACCGGGCAGCCGATGGCGACCCGTCGAACGAGGCAGCGGGCGCCCGACCCGACACGCCGCCGAACGCTGCGCGTGCATGTCCACGCTGGGATCGAAGTCCCGCCCGGCGTGGTCAGAGAACACACGAGAGGGCCCATGGCGATGCCGAACGCGTTTTCAAGCCGTGGATTCGAAAAGATGTCGTACGATCGAAGCCATGCCGTGTCGATGACTGGCGGGCGTGCCTACGCGCTTCGCGTAGCGCTGCTGCTTGCCCTGTGGTGGGCATTGACCGAGGGCGCGGGCGGCTGGTCGATCGGCGTGCCGCTCGCGGCGCTGGCGGCGGCGGTCAGCCTGTGGCTCACGCCGCCGGCCCACCACGTGCTGCGCCTGGGCCGTATGCCGGCGTTCGCGGCCTATTTCCTGCTGCAATCGCTGCGCGCGGGCTGGGACGTCGCACGCCGGACAGTGCACCCGCAGCTGCCGCTGCGCCCGGGGCTGCTGCGGCTGCCGGTGCGCCTGCCCGCCGACGTGGTGGCTGATGATCACGATCAGCCTGCTGCCCGGCACGCTGAGTGCGCGCCTGGACGGCCGCATGCTCGAGGTGCATTGCCTGGACGCCGGCCGCGACACCGCCGCCGACGTGCACGCCACGCAGGTGCAGCTCGCCGCGCTGTTCGGCACACCACTCGCCGAGGATGAGGAGGCATGACATGAACGGACTGCTCGAAGGCGTCGCCATGCTGCTGCTCGGATCGCTGGCGCTGGGCCTGTTGCGCATCTGGCGCGGACCGGGGGTGGCCGACCGCATGCTCGCAGCCCAGCTGTTCGGCACCACCGGCGTCGCGCTGCTGGTCGTGCTGGCGGAACTGCAGCAGCAGCCGGCACTGCGCGACGTCGCCCTGGTGCTCGCACTGCTGGCGGTGCTCGCGCTGCTCGCCTTCGTCGCGCGGACGTGGCGCGCGCCGAGCTCGCAGCACACACGAGGCGCGGACGATGGGCGCGATTGAGGCGCTGCAGGCGCTGCTGCTGATCGCCGGTGTGGCGTTCTTCATCGTCGGCACGCTGGGGCTGCTGCGCTTTCCGGACGTCTACACGCGCGTGCATGCGCTGACCAAGGCCGACAACCTCGGCCTCGGGCTGATCGTGTTCGGACTGCTGCCGTCGGCCGGCTCGGCCGCCGCGGCGGTCAAGCTGTTGATCGTCTGGGGGCTCGCGCTGATCGCCAGCGCGACGGCCGACTACCTCGTCGCGCGCGCCGCGCGCCGCCACGGCCTCGCGCCGTGGCGCGCGGCGGCCGACCGGGAGGCGCGCTGATGCCGTGGCTCGACCTCGCACTCGGCGTGACGCTGTGCGTGACGGCGCTGCTCGCGCTGACCAGTGGCGAGCTGTTTCGCGCGGTCGTGATGTTCATCGTGTTCGGGCTGATGATGGCGCTGGTGTGGGTGCGGCTCGAGGCGCCCGACATCGCACTCGCCGAGGCGGCGATCGGCGCCGGCCTGACCGGCGTGCTGCTGCTCGACACGCTCGGCTACCTGCACGGGCGGTCCGGCGCGGCAGACCACGACGACGACGAGGACCGACGGACATGACACGACACCTGGGCCGAACTCTCAGTCGCAACGCGTTCGCCGCGCTGCTGTGTGTCGTGGTCACGCTCGCACTCGCATGGGCGCTCGTCGAGCGACCGGTGCCGGCCGAACACCTGCCCCAGCGCGTCGCCGCATCACTCGACGCCAGCGGGGTGTCGCACCCGGTCACCGCGGTGCTGTTGAACTTTCGCAGCTTCGACACGCTGCTCGAGGTCGGTGTGCTGCTGCTCGCGGTAGTGATCGCGCTGGCGCTGCGCGAGGCGCAGCCCGACCACCCCGACCGCATGGGTCTGGACAACCCGCTGCTGCGCGCGGTGATGGCGTGGCTGCTGCCGCTGATGCTGAGCGTCGCGGGCTACCTGCTGTGGGCCGGCAGCTCGCGGCCGGGCGGTGCGTTCCAGGCCGGCGCGGTGCTCGCCGCGGCCGGCGTGCTGCTGCGCCTGGCCGGAGTCACGCTGCCCGGCTTCAACCGGCCGGCACTGCTGCGCAGCGGTCTTGCCATCGGCCTGCTGGTGTTCGTCATCGTCGGCGCCGCGGCGACGGCCGGCGGCGGCGCGCTGCTCGAGTATCCGGTGGCGCTCGCAGGCGGTCTGATCGTGCTGATCGAGCTCGCGCTGACGCTGTCGATCGCGCTGGCGCTGCTGAGTCTGTTCAGGCTCGCGCCCCCGCATGCGGATCATCCAGGCGACGACGCGCGGCAGGCGAACGACGGCGCCGACGCGAGCGCGGAGCCGCGGCGATGAACGGCACCCGGGCCGGCGTCGCGCGCCGTGGCGATGCACGGCCCGCCCGCACGTGGAGGACGCACCGGTGAGCACGGCGCTGCTCTATGCGTGGACCGGCGTCGTGCTGTGCGGGCTCGGCCTGTTCGGCTTCATCGCGCACCGCCACCTGCTGCGCCGCCTGCTGGCGTTCAACATTCTCGGCAGCGGCAGCTTTCTGGTGCTGGTCGGACTCGCGCAGGACGGGCGCGGCGCCGATCCGGCGACGCAGGCGCTGATCCTCACCGGCATCGTCGTCGCGGTCGCCTCGACCGCGCTCGCACTGGTCATCTTCCGCCGCTGGTACCGTGTCAGCGGCCACAGCGCGCTGCCGGAGGACGTGTGAGCCGGCGACCGTGGCGCAGTGCCCTCGCGCGGCGCCGGAGCGCGCGATGATCACGCCCGCTCCGCTGCCGTGGGTGCTGATCGTGCCACTTGCCGCGGCACTCGCCACGCTGCTGGCCAGCGAGCGGCACCGTGCGCGAGTGGCGTTGCCGCTGGTCGCGCTGCAATGGCTGGCGAGCTTCGCGCTGGCACGCCAGGTCGTCGTCGACGGTCCGCAGCGGCATGCGCTCGGCGGCTGGGACGCACCGCTCGGCATCGCGCTCGTCGCCGACGGCCTGGCGGCCGGCATGGTCGCGCTGACTGCGCTGGTGGCGGGCGCGTGCTGCGCCTACGCCTCGGTGTACCTGCGCGACAAGCCCATTGCCAACGCGTACTTCTGGCCGCTGACATGGTTTCTGTGGACGGCGCTGAACGGCATCTGGCTGTCGGGCGACATCTTCAACCTGTACGTCGGGCTCGAGCTGCTCGGTCTCGCTGCGGTCGGCCTGGTCGCACTGGCCGGCACCGCGACGGCGCTCGCCGCGGCGATGCGCTACCTGCTCGCCGCGCTGCTCGGCTCGCTCGCCTATCTGCTCGGCGTCGCGCTGCTGTATGCGGCCTACGGCACGCTCGCGCTGCCCGATCTCGCACGCGTGGCCGAACCGCAGGCGACGACGCACGTCGCGCTGGCGCTGATGACGCTCGGACTGCTGCTGAAGACCGCGCTGTTCCCGCTGCATGCGTGGCTGCCACCGGCCCACGGCGGCGCGCTGACACCGGTCAGCGCGCTGCTGTCCGCGCTCGTGATCAAGGCTTCGTTCTACATCCTGCTGCGCGTGTGGCTCGCGCTCGGCAGCGGCGTCGCACCGCTTGCCGCGGCGCACCTGCTCGGTGCGCTCGGCGCTGCGGCGGTGTTCTGGGGCGGCTGGATGGCATGGCGCCAGACCCAGCTCAAGCAGCTGGTCGCCTACTCGACGGTCGCGCAGATCGGTTATCTGTTCCTGTTCTTTCCGCTCGCGTTCGGCACCTCGCTCGCGGCCGCGCGGCTCGCCTGGGACGGCACGCTGCTGATGCTGGTCTCCCATGCGCTCGCGAAGGCCGGCATGTTCCTCGGCGCCGGCACGCTGATTCTGGCCACCGGCAGCACGCAGATCGGCCAGCTGGCCGGCATCGGGCGCTTTCGTCCGCTGCTGCTGTTCAGCTTCGGGCTCGCCGGCGTGAGCCTGATGGGGCTGCCGCCGAGCGGCGGCTTCGGCGCGAAGTGGCTGCTGCTGCACAGCGCGCTGGCAAGCGGACAATGGTGGTGGCTGCTGGTGCTGCTCGGTGGCGGACTGCTGAGCGCGGCCTATGTGTTCAAGGTGTTCCAGCAGTCGTTCGTGGAGGGACCGAAACGCGACCGCTTCGAGTCGCGCTCGGCGACCCTCGAACTGAGTGCGCTGGCGCTGTCGCTCGCCAGCGTCGTGCTGGGACTGGCCGCCCACGCGCCGCTCGACTGGCTGAGCCGTGGTGCGCCGTTCGCGGAGGCACCATGAGCGCTCGGAGCGATGCCGCGATGCCGCCCCGACCACCCGCGCACGCCCGAAGCCATGCTGGCCATGGCCAACAGCCAGGTCGAGCTCAAGGACACCAAGGGCGCCCGCAAGACGCTCGAAGACCTGGTCAAGCTGCACCCGCAGAGC
>DAOMOP010000039.1:0-24740 GCA_035444405.1 Rhodocyclaceae bacterium | reverse complement strand
GCAAGATGTTCCTGCCGCAGGTGGTCAAGTCGGCGCGCGTGATGAAGCAGGCGGTCGCCCACCTGATCCCGTACATCGAGGCCGAGAAGGCGCGCACCGGCGCGGCGAGCAAGGGCCGCATCGTCGTCGCGACGGTCAAGGGCGACGTGCACGACATCGGCAAGAACATCGTCGGCGTCGTGCTCGGCTGCAACGGCTACGAGGTGATCGACCTCGGCGTGATGGTGCCGTGCGAGAAGATCCTGAATGCCGCGAAGGAGCACGGCGCGCACGCGATCGGCCTGTCGGGCCTGATCACGCCGTCGCTCGAGGAAATGAGCCACGTCGCCGCCGAGATGAAGCGCCAGGGCTTCGCGCTGCCGCTCCTGATCGGTGGCGCGACGACGAGCCGCGCCCACACCGCGATCAAGATCGCGCCGCACTACGACCAGCCGGTGGTCTACGTGCCCGACGCGTCGCGCGCGGTCGGGGTGGTCACCGCGCTGCTCTCGGACGAGCAGAGCGCCGCGTTCAGGGCCGAAACCGCCGCCGACTACGAGAAGATCCGCGCACAGCACGCGCAGAAGAAGGGCGTGCAACTCGTCAGCCTGCAGGCGGCGCGCGCGAACGCCTTCGACCCGCTCGCCGAATCGGGCTATCGCCCCAGCGAGCCGAACGCGCTCGGCGTGATCGCGCTCGACGTCGAGCTCGAGGAGCTGCGCGCCTACATCGACTGGGGCCCGTTCTTCCAGACCTGGGATCTCGCCGGCAGCTTTCCGAAGATCCTCGACGACGCGGTGGTCGGCGAGACCGCGCGCAGCGTCTACCACGACGCGCAGGAGATGCTCGAAGACCTCATCGCGCAGCAGTGGGTGCAGGCGCGCGCGGTGTTCGGCCTGTTCGCGGCCAACAGCGTCGGCGAGGACATCGAGCTCTACGCCGACGAGTCGCGCGACACCCCGATCATGACCTGGTTCGGCCTGCGCCAGCAGCACGAGCGTCCGGCCGGCAAGCCGCACTGGTGTCTGGCGGACTTCGTCGCGCCGAAGGCCTCCGGCGTGCCCGACTGGATCGGTGCCTTTGCGGTCACCGCGGGCCTGGGCATCGAACTGAAACTCGCCGAATTCGAGGCCGCCCACGACGACTACCACGCGATCATGCTGAAGTCGCTCGCCGACCGCCTCGCCGAGGCCTGCGCCGAGTGGCTGCACGAGCGCGTGCGCAAGGAATACTGGGGCTATGCCGCGGACGAAGCGCTCGACAACGCGGCGCTGATCAAGGAGCAATACCAGGGCATCCGCCCCGCCCCCGGCTATCCCGCCTGCCCGGACCACACCGTCAAGGCGGCGCTGTTCCAGCTGCTCGACGTGCCCGCCAACGCCGGCATGGGGCTCACCGAGTCGATGGCGATGACGCCGGCGGCGAGCGTGTCGGGCTTCTACTTCGCGCATCCGCAGAGCCATTACTTCGCGATCAGCAAGATCGGGCGCGATCAGTTGGAGGACTGGGCGAGGCGCAGCGGGATGGCGGTCGAGGCGGCGGAGAGGTGGCTCGCGCCGTTGCTGTGAGCGTTCCTCCGGGCCTCGGCGAAGCCGCCTCGGCGGCTCAGCGGCGTACGGATCCCGACGAGAAAGCCGCGCCTGTCCGCGACGTAGGCAGCCGTCTGTCCCCACGGCATCACTTCCGGTGCCCGCTTCAGCTCCGCCCCCGCGTCGACCGCGCACGCAACGGCGCCCGCGACGTCATCGGCCGTAGCGGCGATCTCGAGAAGAAGGGTTAGCAACAGTAAGGCTGACGCTTAGAAACTGTCGTTTTATCCCTTCAGGTATCGAGAGTAGTCTTTCTCGTGTGGAGTCGCTCCAATTAACCAGATCCGAATGGCGCTGAATTGGCAAGGGTGAGCCCCTTTCACTATTGCCGAATTACGCCGACGCTTGCCTCGGTCGCTGCACGATCTGCTGGCGGTGGTGTGCGAGTTCCTTCACGCGCAACTGCCGTGTGCGGCGCTGAACCGCTGTCCATGCCGGCACGACGAAGCGCAACACTTCTTCCCCCGCTCATCAGGTCGCGGCCAGGTTGCCGCCGCAGCACAAGAGGAAAACGACATGACAGGTAATGCCGCGGATTTCGGCTTCGGCACGCAGATTCGGAAGTCGCCCTATTTCGACGCAACGGTGCGCTGGGGCGCAACCGGGTTTTCGGTGTACAACCACATGTACATACCGCGGGATTTTGGCGACCCGGAACAGAACTTCTGGAACCTCGTGAACGACGCCATCCTGTGCGATGTCGGCGTCGAGCGTCAGGTCGAGATCACCGGCCCGGATGCCGCCAGGTTTGCACAGCTGCTGACGCCGCGTGATCTGTCCAAGATGGCCGTCGGTCAATGCAAGTATGTGCTGATCACCAATGCAGAGGGCGGCATCCTGAACGATCCGATCATGCTCAGGCTGGACGAAAACCACTTCTGGCTTTCGCTCGCCGACAGCGACATCCTGCTCTGGGCGCAGGGCGTCAACGTGAATTCCGGGCTGGACGTGACGATCCGTGAGCCCGATGTTTCCCCGCTGCAATTGCAGGGGCCCAAGTCGGGCGAGATCATGCGGGCGCTGTTCGGCGACGGCATCATGGACCTGCGCTATTACTGGCTGCGCGAGGTCGATCTGGATGGTATTCCGCTGATCGTGTCACGCACCGGCTGGTCGAGCGAGTTGGGCTACGAGCTTTATCTGCGCGACGGCAGCCGTGGCGACGAGCTTTGGGAAAAGATCATGGCTGCCGGCCGGCCGTTCGGCCTCAAGCCCGGTCACACCTCGTCGATACGCCGCATCGAGGGGGGCATGCTGTCCTATCACGCCGATGCGGACATCAACACCAACCCGTATGAGCTGGGGCTGGGTCGCCTGGTCGACACCGAGATCGAGGCCGATTTCATCGGCAAGGCGGCGCTGAAGCGGATCCGTGACACAGGGGTTACCCGCAAGCAGGTCGGGCTCGTAATCGAAAGCGCGCCGCTTCGGGGGCCGAACACCACCTTCTGGCCGCTCCGCACAGGCGAGAAGACCGTCGGCAAGGTCACTTCCGCGGTCTATTCCCCGCGGCTCAGGCAGAACATCGCATTGGCGATGGTTGCCGCCGACCATGCCGAGATCGGCACCGTGCTGGACGTGATGGCCGCGGCAGGCCCGGCGAAGGCAGCAGTGGTGGAACGGCCATTCTTCGATCCGAAGAAGAAGATCGCAGTGGGTGGCTGAAGCAGGTCGCCGTACCTGCGGTCAGCCCAGGTGCCACTGTCGACCTGCCTCTCTACGCAATCAGCATGCGAGTCGGCGTGCTCCGGTGATCAGGGTGTGCCGGCACCTCCGATCAGCGAGATGGCGAGCAACACCAGAAAGATCAGGAACAGGATCTTCGCAATGCCCGCGGCGGTGCCCGCAATCCCTGAAAAGCCGAGAATGCCGGCGACGACTGCGATGATCAGAAATATCAGTGTCCAGCCAAGCATGGGGGTTTCTCCTCGTGATGGGATGGCATCAGTCGTCCTTGGTCACTTCTTCGACGGCCTCGTCGATCTCGCGACCGGCCCGCTCGGCGGGCCCCGACGGATCGATACGCTCCCTGACCTCCTCGACGGCTTCGTCGATCTGCCTGCCGGCCTGTTCGGCTGGCCCGGGCTCGGAACAGCCGGACAGCAAGACCAGCGAAAAAGGCAGTGCAATGGCAAGGCTCGTACGTGCGTTCTTCATGGCGACCTCCGCTTAGTTGATCCGGCGCTCGAATTTGCGCACCTGTTGCTCGGCAGTTGCACGCGCTATGCCGTAGCGCTCCTGAATCGTCCCGATCAGCCGATCGCGGTGGCCGTCGAGGTCGAGCAGATCGTCATCGTTCAGCGCCGCCCACCGTGTCTTGACGCTACCCTTGATCTGCTTCCATTTGCCAGCGATGATGTCCTTGTTGAGCATGTCGCCTCCTTCGCGCAGATTGATCGTGTCCGTTCGAGGACTGTGCCGGCCATGATGCGACATTCGTGCCATAGGGCCGGATTGCCTGTCGGATCAAGGCTTTGGCGTACCGATCGCGGACCTGTCGCGTCCGTGCCGGAGGACGATGCGCCGAAAGTGTAGGGATATCCCGACAGGTTCAGCGCCGATCGATCAAGTGATTGATTTCGCACATGAGTTTTTGTCGCGAAATGGCGACAGCGGTTGTTCGGAGCGGGGCCGGAAGGAAGCCGCTGGTCGCCGCGTTCTTGCGGAGCATCTCGCGCGGCGGGCGTCGGAGGTCGGTGTCCGTGGCGTACGTGCCGGGTTGGAGCAGGCCAGCTCTCCGGTGTGCACTTCAAGCGAATCGGCATGAACCCTGAACTGCTCGAGCTGCTCGCCGTCCGCGAGATGCCATTCGGCAAGTACAAGGGGCGGCGCATCGCCGACCTGCCGGGCCACTATCTCGCCTGGTTTGCCAGACAGGGGTTTCCGCCCGGGCAAATCGGGCAACTGCTCGCGCTGATGCACGAGCTCGACCACAACGGCCTGCGCAGCTTGCTCGGGCCGCTGCGCAGACGTTGAGCTCGTTTTGCGCGGATTACCACGGAGAGGCCGGCGTCATCGACACCGCACCCATCATGTTTGCCGACACGCCTGAACCCCCGTATTACGCCGTAATCTTCTCGTCCGCGCGCTCGCAGGGCGACGACGGTTACGGCGCGATGGCCGAACGAATGGTCGCGCTGGCCGCCCGCCAGCCCGGCTTTCTGGGTGTCGAAACCGCTCGGGGCGACGACGGTTTCGGGATCACTGTTTCGTATTGGACGTCGGCGGAGGCCATCGCCGCGTGGAAGGCCGATGCCGAGCATCTGGCTGCGCAGCGGTTCGGCATCCTCAAGTGGTACGAACACTACGAGATCCGCGTCGCGAAGGTCGAGCGCGCCTATGGCAAGCGGCCGGTCTAGACCACGCAGACCGCCTTGTCGCAGCGGGCGGCGCGGCGCCGACTTTCGGCGGCATGTCCGGATGGCTTCGCCCGCGGTGGGGCTCGCCTCGGATGCGGTCGCTGAACGGCGCGAGTGGGCAGCAACGTGCCCGAGGCGTCAGCGTCGGCGCATGTCCCTTTCGATGCGGGCGATGCGCTCCAGGTGCCGCCGCGCTTCCTTGGCGGTCCGGTCGGCGTGCTTCGCCAGCGCTTTTTGCACCAGCGCATGAAACGCGACGACATCTTGCCGCGGATAGGCGTCGAGGACGCCGCAGTCCTGCATGAACTCGGCGATCCAGCGCGCATCGAGCTCGACGTCGCCGACCGCGCGGAGATACTCCGCGGCGGCGATCTCGACGTAATCGGACAGCTTGGGCACGCTCGCCACCATCGACCTGCCTTCGGCCCCGCCTGGGGCCGCTCCTGCGCCAAAGGTGGGACCCGGCTCGGGACAGGATGTTTCGACGTGCTCCGCCATTCCTGCCGTTCCGGGTGCTGGACGGATCACGCCCCCGATGGCCGGATTGCACCGCAAGAATCGGAGTGTTTCCCGGCCTCGGCCGACCTATCATCCAGTGCGCATCGAGAATCCAGGGAGAATCCACTTGGAAGGCATCAAGCGTTCAATGGGGCCGGTCGAGTGGTCGCTTCTGATCGCCTTGTCGGTCCTGTGGGGCGGGTCGTTCTTCTTCGTCGGCATTGCCGTTGACGCCCTGCCCCCATTTACCATCGTGGCGTTACGCGTCGGACTGGCGGCGATTGCGCTCAACGCGCTCATGCTTGCAAAGGGGCTGAGGATGCCCGCCAGCCGGCAACTGCTGGCCGTCTTCGTCGGGATGGGGTGTCTGAACAACATGATCCCGTTCAGCCTGATCGTGTGGGGGCAGACACATATCGCCAGCGGCCTGGCTTCGATCCTCAACGCCACGACCCCGTTCTTCACGGTCATCGCCGCGCATTACCTGACCAGCGACGAAAGGGCGACCGCGGGACGTCTCGCCGGGGTCGCACTCGGATTCGGCGGCGTCGTGCTGATGATCGGTACGGAAGCCCTCGGGGGCCTCGGGACCAGTGCTGTTGCCCAGCTCGCCATCCTCGGCGCGGCGGTCTCCTACGCACTCGCCGGTATCTTCGGTCGCCGCTTTCGCAGTCTGGGCGTGTCACCGCTGGCCGCGGCGACCGGCCAGACCACCGCGTCGGCCGTCGTGCTGGTCCCGCTGGCGCTCGCGCTCGAACGCCCGTTGGTGCTGCCGCTGCCGGCCGCCCACGTCTGGGGGGCGGTGCTCGGGCTCGCACTGCTTTCCACGGCGCTCGCCTACCTCATCTACTTTCGCGTGCTCGCGACGGCGGGGGCGACCAATATCCTGCTCGTGACCTTTCTCATCCCGGTCAGCGCGATTCTCCTCGGCACCACGATTCTCGGCGAGCAGCTCGCGATGAAACACTTCGCCGGGATGGGGCTCATCGGGCTCGGACTGGCCGCGATCGATGGGCGGCCGCTCGGGCTGTTGCGCCGCATGCGGACGGCCGATCCACCTCGGGCGCCGTTTGTGCCTGACGCGCCGAAGGATCGCGATGAGTAGAATCGCAGGCGCGGGCGATCGCCCGGTGATCGGCGGCAGGCCTCGAATGTTGCGTCTTCGACCGCCATTGCCGGTCGATCCAGGCGGCTCGCTGCGACCACGGAGCCGATCGTCGGCTGCCGGCTTTGGCAGGCGGGCTCGAAGGATGGGGCGATCGCGTGGGCCGAGCGCGGCCTGAGCCGGGTGTCGGTGCGTCGCGTCAACCGGCCGCGAGCGGCTCGAACAGCACGTCGAGGTCCTCGGCGGTGATCAGGTGGCCGCCCGCCTCGTCGCCGCGGCCGGCCAGCAGCTGATCGGCGAGGCCGCGCTTGCGCGCCTGCAGCGCGAGGATCTTCTCCTCGACGGTGCCGCGGCCGAGCAGCTTGTAGACGAACACCGGCTTGTGCTGGCCGATGCGGTGCGCGCGGGCGGTGGCCTGTGCCTCGACGGCGGGGTTCCACCACGGGTCGTAGTGGATCACCGTGTCGGCGGCAGTCAGGTTCAGTCCGGTGCCGCCGGCCTTCAGGCTCACCATGAAGATCGGCACGCGCCCGTCCTGGAAGTCGCGCACCGGCGTGTCGCGGTCGCGCGTCTGGCCGGTGAGCTTCGCGTATTGCCACTTGCGCCGGCGCAGCTCGTCCTCGATCAGGCCGAGCATGCTCGTGAACTGCGAGAACAGCAGCACGCGCCGCCCCTCGTCGAGGAGTTCCTCGAGCAGCGTCATCAGCTCGGCGAGCTTGGCCGAGGCGGCCAGGCCCTGCTTGCCGAGCTGCTGCGCGCTGGCGAGCTGCACCAGGCGCGGGTCGCAGCAGGCCTGGCGCAGCTTGAGCAGCGCGTCGAGGATCATGATCTGGCTGCGGCCGACGCCCTGCGTCGCGAGCGCTTCGCGCAGCTTCTTGTCGAAGGCCACGCGCAGCGACTCGTACAGATCGCGCTGCGCGTCACTGAGCTCGACCCAGCGCACGATCTCGGTGCGCGGCGGCAGCTCGGCGAGCACCTGCTCCTTGGTGCGACGCAGCATGAACGGTGCGACGCGGCGCGCGAGGCGCTCGCGCGCGTCGCCGTCGCCCTGTTTTTCGATCGGCGTGCGGAACACTTCGTTGAAGCGCCGCACGTTGCCGAGCAGTCCCGGCATCAGGAAGTCGAACTGCGCCCACAGCTCGCCGAGGTGGTTTTCGAGCGGCGTGCCGGTGAGCGACAAACGGTGCCGCGCGACGAGCTCGCGCGCGGCCGCGTGCGACTGCGCCTTGGGGTTCTTGATGAACTGCGCCTCGTCGAGCACCAGCAGGTGGTACTCGCCCGCGGTGAGTGCTTCGCGGTCGCGCACGAGCAGGGGGTAGGTCGTCAGGATCAGGTCCGCGCCGGCCATCGCGTCGAAGTGGCGCGCGCGCTCGGGGCCGTGCAGCGTGAGCACCTTCAGGTCGGGCGCGAACTGGCGCGCCTCGGCGGCCCAGTTGGGGAGCAGGCTGGTCGGCGCGATCACCAGGCTGGGCCGGTCGGCACGGCCGGCGGCCTTTTCGAGCTGCAGGTGGGCGAGTGTCTGTACCGTCTTGCCCAGACCCATGTCGTCGGCGAGGATGCCCGACAGCCCGTAGCTGCGCAGAAACTGCAGCCAGTTCAGGCCCGCCTGCTGGTAGGCACGCAGCGTTGCGCCGAAGTGCGGCGCCGGCAGCGCCTCGGCGATGCCGGAAAAGTCGCGCAGGCGCTCGCCGAGCTCGCGCAGCGCCGCGCCGCTGAGCCACTGCGCGTCGTGCTCGCCGAGCTCGGCGAGCGCCGCCGCGTGGTAGCGCGACAGGCGCGGACGGTCGTCGTCGAGGAATTCGAGCAGCGGGCGCAGCCACGCGCGCAGCCGCGCCACCGGCACCGGCAGGAGGCGCTGCGCATCGAGCCGCAGCGGCAGGCGTTCGCTGTCGGGCAGCGCGTCGAGCCGCTTGAGGATGTGCGGCTGCTCCTTGAAGAGATTGAGCAGCGGCGGCACGAGGCTCACCCGTTCGCCGTCGATGAGCACGCCGAGGTCCAGATCGAACCAGTCGCTGTCGGGGCTCTCGTCGAGCGCGACGAACCAGTCGTCGGGCTGCGCGAGGCGGAACGGGAAGTCGTCGGCGTACTCGACGCGCAGGCCGGCCGCTGCGAGGCGGGCGAGCCCGTCGTCGAGCAGCGCCATCCACCCGCGTGCGTCGACCGGCTTCGTGAGCAGGCAGTCGCCCGCGTCGTCGAGCCACTCGTAGCCGGACATGCGCTGATGGCGGCTTTCGAGCCCGACCGACTGCAGCGCGCGCCACACCGCGCGCTCGGTGTCGAGGTCACGGCGCAGCACGATCTTCGCGCCGTCGCGCTCGAACTGCAGCAGCGGCTCGGGCCGCTCGGCGCCGGCCGCGGAGACGCCCTCCGCGTAGTCGAAGCGCAGCCGCGCGATCGGATATTCGTCGTGCAGGCTGATCATCGCCTCGTGGCGGAAGCGGCCCTTCGTCAAGGTCAGTGTCGCGCTCGGCGGGGCTGCGGGTGTGCGGGTTTCGAGCGCGGTCGGCAGCGGCAGCGTCACCGCGCTGCGGCGCGACCAGTCCTCGAGGCGGGCGCGCACCAGCGTCGCCTCGTGCTCGTTCAGGGCAGGTGCCCGGATCAGCTTCTTCAGCAGCTCGGCCGGCCACTCGCTGTCGAGGGCGCCGACGTTGCGGCTGTGCGGGTCGAAGTAGTGCGGCGGCCAGGTCGGCAGAATGTAAACGTGCGCCGGCACGTCGAAGGCGAGCTGCTGCCGACCGCGCTCGTCCGTGTGCCATTTGAGGCGCAGCGGGCGGCCCTCGGCGACGAGCGGGGCGGACATGTCGCCGGCGACGTAGAGCCGGCCGGTGCGCGCCGCATGGGCGAGCAGCACGGCACCGCCTTCACCGACGATCGGCACTTCGCCGCGCTGGCTGTAGCCGTAACCGTACGCATACGGATCGCTGCGCTGCCCCAGGTAGAGCTGCAGCGGCACCTCGTCGTCGGCGCGCACGAAGTCGCGCCGGGCGGTCGCGGACAGGTCGCTGGATTGCGGCGTGAAGCTGACCGGCTTGCTCGTGCCGCCGCGCTTGAGCGGCTTGCTCTTGCCGAGCGACAGCGTGGGTCGCGGGTCGGGGTGGAGCAGGTAGACGACGAAGGCTTCGGGTGCCCCCGGCGGCAACCGTTCCCCCGCGCGGTCGCCAGGCTCGGGGCCGTCGAAGAGCGCCAGCCATTCGAGCGTCTCGGGACGCAGTTCGAGGCCCGCGCCGCTGCCGTCGCTGTTGCCGGCCGGCGCGTGGGCCGGGGAGGCGGCGGGCGCCTCGCTGGCACCAAGCTGGCCGACGAAGCTCAGCAGCAGCGCCACGACGTGTTTGCACCCGGTGCCGATCGGGCAGGTGCAGGCGTCGTCGAAGACGAAGGGCTCGTCGTGTTCGCTGACGTCGATCGACACCGAAACCTGGTAGGTTCGCCCCTTGCTCCCCAGGCACTGCCCGATGATCTGGAGGGTCTCGCCGCCCCCGACGACGTCGGTCACGGTCGCGCGCCCCTGCTGCGCATAGGCGCGGCCGCGCTGGTAGGTCGGCGGGTCGAAGTCGTCCTCGAACAGCGCGGCGAGATCGTCCTCGAACGGGACGACGGCGGGGGTGCGGACCATGGCGTTTCGGCGCGTGTGAAGCGAGGGGGCGATGATAGCACTGCGTGCCTGCGGTTTCTTACTGCCGCGCGGCGGGCAGCCCGCAATCATTGACCACGGTCATTTCGGAATCAGCGGTCACGAGCCCGCGGCTGCGCCTGGTGTTGCTCTGACAGGTGGGTGAAACGCAGCCCATCGTCAGCGGCGACGGCGCAGCCGACCCGGCGTGATGCCCCGTCAGCCGAAGTGCGCTGCGAGCTTGCCGACCAGAACCTTGCGTTCGAGTTCGGCCGCGGCGCGCGCGGCGAAGATGCGGAACACCGCGTCGGCAAGCATCTCGTCGTCCATCTCCTTCTGGTCGAGAAAGGCGAGGTGACCGAGCACCTGCCCGTCGCGGCCGAAGATGGGGACGCCGAGGTAGCTCTGGAAGCCGGCCTCGATCGGAAAGCTCGCCTCCAGCCCACGCGGGAACAGGCAGGTGCGGCCTTCGCGGATCACCGTCTCGCAGGGCGTGCCGGTGAGCTCGTATTCCATGCTGTCGAGAAAGCGCGGCGAGGACCAGAACGCCAGCGTGCGGACGCGGCTGGGGGGCTGGTCCGCGCATTCGGTGATGAACGCGCAGGGGACTTCGAGCGCCGCGGCGAAGTGCCGGACCAGCGCATGGAAGAAGTCGTCGCCATACGTGCCGGCGGTGCCCTCGACGACCTGGGCGAGCACAAATTCGACCCGCTTGATCGCGCTGACGTCGGTGTCCAGCCCGACGAAGCGGTAGGCGCGGCCATTGGCGTGGCGCACCGCAGTGCCGCGGGACAGTATCCAGCGGTAGCGCCCGTCCTTGTGGCGCAGCCGCAACTGCCGCTCGTAACGCGGACCGAGTCCCTGTACATGGGCATCGAAGGCGCTTTCGGCGGCCGCGAGGTCATCCGGATGAACGCACGCCCGCCAGGCCTCGATCCGGTTCGGGAATTCGTCCTCGGCGTAGCCCAGCATGCTCTTCCAGCGTGCCGACAGCAGCAGCTCGCGGTT
The DNA here is from genome assembly GCA_035444405.1 of Rhodocyclaceae bacterium. Classification (GTDB taxonomy): domain Bacteria; phylum Pseudomonadota; class Gammaproteobacteria; order Burkholderiales; family Rhodocyclaceae; genus DAOMOP01. The sequence goes on along the minus strand of DAOMOP010000039.1, from coordinate 13,592 downwards.
TTCGAGATCGCGCTCCCACAGCCCGTCGTGGGCCCCCCGTACGGCGAGCGCGAGCCGTTCCTCGCCCAGCCGGGCGGCCTGCTCGGCGCGGGCCCGTGCCTCGGCGCTCTGCTGCAGCTCGGTCTCGAGCGCGTGGATGCGCGCGTGCAGGGCGCGGATGGCCTCGTCGACGCCGGCAAGCTCCGTGGCGGTGGTCGACGCGGGAGCGCCGTCGGGACCAGGCGGCGCGCGCGCGGTGCGACTCAGCGCGACCAGCGGGCGACGGATCTGGCGCTCGACCGACACGCCCACCACGGCCAGCACCAGGGCGAGCCCGATCGCGAGGGCAATGAGCCCGGCATCGTCCCCCGCACCGGCACCGATCCCCAGCCACACGTCCAGGCCCGCCGCGACAAGCAACAGCAAGGCGGCCACCACTGCCGGCAGCACGATCTTCGAGGTGACGCGCATCGCCGCTCCTCCTGCACGCGCGCGGCACGTGCCTCGCTGCGCCGCGCGCATTGTCCGCCGCGCCTGGACGAGGCATCGCGGCAAGCCGCATCGCCGGCGGGCTTTCGGGCCTCGACGGGGTGCTTCCCCGGCGAGCTTTCCGGCCTCGGCGGGGTGTTTCGCCGGCGGGTCGTCGGGCTTCTTCACACCACTTTCGCAGCCTTCGCGCCCGACGCGAATAGCCCGTATACGGGGTCTAGCACGCGCGGCCCGGTTGAGCCAGGACCGTATGCGCGGTCGCAGCCCGTTGCGGGCGCACTCGGGCAGGATGCGGCGGGCGACCGAAGCGTGATCGTGCCGTGACGCATTCGTGATCTTCGTCGCGCAGACTCGACTCATCGCGCAGCGCCGGCTGCCGCTACAGGACGAGGACCCATCATGAGCGACGCTTCCGGATTCGCCACGGCGCCGGCGCGGATTCCGCGCCGCGCGGGCATTGGCCTGCGCGCGCCGCATTATCGCGAACTGCTTGCCGAACTGCCCGACGTCGGCTGGCTCGAGGTGCACAGCGAGAACTACTTCGGCGACGGCGGCCAGCCGGTGCACTATCTCGAGCGTGCGCGCAGCCACTATCCGCTCAGCCTGCACGGCGTGGGGCTGTCGCTGGGGGCCGCGCACGGGCTCGACCGCGACCATCTTGCGCGGCTCGCGGCCCTGGTGCGCCGCTTCGAGCCCGATCTGGTCTCCGAGCACCTGAGCTGGGGATCGGTGCCGGGGCGACATCTCAACGATCTGCTGCCGCTGCCCTACACCGAAGAGGCGCTCGCGGTGACGGCGGCGCACGTCTGCGAGGTCCAGGACGTGCTGGGTCGGCAGATTCTGGTCGAGAACATCTCGAGCTACCTGCGCTTTCGCCACGCAACCCTGGGTGAGGCGGAATTCATCGCCACACTGGTCGCCGAGACCGGCTGCGGGGTATTGCTCGACGTGAACAACGTCCATGTGAGCGCCGTCAATCACGGCTTCGACCCCGCCACGTTCTTCGAGGCGATTCCGCCGGCGGCAGTGCGCGAGATCCATCTCGCCGGTTTCGACCGCGCCGGGGAGCTCCTCATCGACACTCACGGCACGCGTGTCGCCGCACCGGTGTGGGCGCTCTACCGGCTCGCGCTCGAGCGTTTCGGGCGCGTGCCGACACTCATCGAGTGGGACACCGACATCCCGGCGCTCGCCGTGCTGCTCGCCGAAGCGGCCACCGCCGAATCGTACATGGAGGCCTGCGATGCCCTCGCTGCGTGAGCTGCAGGACGCCTTTGCCGCGGCCGTGCTGGAAGCGTCCGACGAGCCCTTGCTGTCCTTCGTGGTCGCGGACCGCATCGCGCCGCTCGAGCGCATCGCCGTGTACCGCAACAATGCGCGGCACAACTTCCGCGAGGCGCTGCGGGCGGTCTATCCGGTGGTCGAGCGCCTCGTCGGCGCGCGCTTCTTCGACCGCATGGCCGACCTGTACGGGCAGCGCCACCCCTCGACGGGCGGCGACATCCACCGCTTCGGCGGGCAGCTCGCGACCTTTCTCGGCGGCTTCGCGCCGGCGGCGGGGCTGCCCTACCTGCCCGACATGGCGCGACTCGAATGGGCGATTCACGAGGTCTTCCACGCCGCCCGTCCGCCGGCGTTTCCGCTCGAACGGCTGGCCGCGGTGGCCGAATCCCGCCACGGCGCGCTGCGCTTCGTGCTGAGCCCGGCCTGCCGCCTGATCGCGTCGCGCTGGCCGATCGCGCGCCTGTGGGCGCTCAATCAGCCCGGCGTGCCCTGGGACGACGGGTTCGATCTCGACGCCGGAGGCGACCAGCTGCTGGTGCACCGCAACGGCTTCGAGGTCGAGCTCGAGGCGCTGGCGCCGGGCGAGTTCGAACTGCTCGAGCGGCTGGCCGGCGGCGAAACGCTTGCCGCGGCGCTCGATGCCGTGCGCGCGGCCACACCCGGCTTCGATCTGGCGGCTTTCCTGCGCTGCCATCTGCTCGCGACGACGCTGGCCGATTTCAGCCTGGAGTGAGAGGAGGCTGCGCGTGCGGATCCCGACCGCTTCGCGCGAGAGCCCCCCAGTAATTGGATTCCTCCAGATGTGCGTGTGCATGTGAATCCCGACGGTTTCGCTCGCGGGCGCACGGCGCGATGTGACGAAATCGTGAAGTTCAGGCGATTCGGGCGTGAAGGTCGGTGCCGATACTACGAACCACGGATAGGCGATCACGCGTATCCGCCCCCCGAAAAAACCTGATGGAGAGTGAATCATGAACACCACACTGATCAACCGGAGCGCAATCGCCGGTCTGCTGGTTCTCGGTCTCGTCGCGGGCGGACAAGCCGTTGCCGCCGCCAAGATGCCGTACGGCTCGATGGCGAACGGCACGCCGGGCCGCAGCATCGTGATCGACAACGGCACGCGTCACATCGACGTCGAGCGCTTCGAGACAGTGTCGCTGCGCATCGGCGACCAGACCACGAACTGGACCTTCGATACGCTGCGCACCGGAAGCTTCCCGCTCTCCGAAATCGTGCCGGCCGCGAACGGTGTTCGGGTCTACGTCCGCGAGAGTTCCCTCTATCACGGCGGCAATTGAGCGTACGCACGACCGGATCCGGCCCTCTGCGTCGGATCCGGAGCGACGCGGGCGACACCCCTTCGGCCCGGCTGCTCCGCATCTGCGCGGGCGCCGGGCCGCTCTCATGGGGGTGGCGCGCCGTGCGGCAGCATGACGACGAAGCGTGTCCCGCTGCTCGGTTCGCTCTCGGCGCGAATCGTGCCGCCGTGCAGCTCGACGATGCGGCGCGTGATCGCGAGCCCCAGCCCGGCGTTGGCGGTGTCGCCACGCTCGCCGCGGTCGATGCGGTAGTAGCGGTCGAAGATGCTGCCGAGCTCGTCGGCCGCGATGCCCCGGCCGGTGTCGCCGACCGTCACGGCCACGGCCCCGCCATCGGGCGCGACGCCCAGCGAAATGGTGCCGTCGGCCGGCGTGTAGCGCATCGCGTTCTCGATCAGATTCTCGAGCACGCGCTCGATCATGCCGATGTCGGCGACGATCGCCGGCGTCGCCGGATCGATGTCGGTCACCAGCCGTTGCCGCGCGTTCGTCGCGCGCAACGCGAACTTCTGGGCGACGTCCTGAGCGAGCTCGGCGATCGAGAAGGGCTCGGGGCGGGGCCGGATCTCATCGGCTTCGAGCCGCGTGAGGTCGAAGAGATCGCGCACCAGCGTGCCGAGCCGCTCGCAGTGGCGGGTGGCGATCAGCAGATAGCTGCGACGCTCGTCCGGGGTGAGCTTGTCCTCCTGCAGCAACAAGGTTTCGAGATAGCCCTGCATCGATGCGAGGGGCGTGCGCAGGTCGTGCGAGACGTTGGCGAGCAGCTCGCGGCGGCGTGCGTCGACCTGCGCGAGCAGCTCGAGCTGCTCGACGATGCGCTCGGACATTTCGGTGAAGGTGTGGGCGAGCCGGTCGATCTCGTCGCCCTCGGCGTCGCGCTCGTCGATTCGCACCGGCTGCGCGAAACCGGCGGTGCGAAAGCGATCCATCGCGTCGGCCAATGAGCGCAGCCGCCGCGTCAGGAAGCGGAACACCACCAGCGCCGCGAGCAGACTGAAGGCGACCGCACCGATCACCAGGTCGGTCGCGAGCGCCAGCAGGCGGTCGGGCTCGAACATGGTCTGCGTCGCGACGATCATCAGGCCGCCGACCGCGACGAACACCCCCATCAGCACGGCGGCGAGCCGGCTGTAGAGCGTGCGCAGCATGTCAGGGGGCGTCCGGCCGGCGCGTCGCGTCCCGGAACTTGTAACCCACGCCCCAGACGGTCTGGATGAACTCGGGCTGGTTCGGGTTGGCTTCGATCTTGGCGCGCAGGCGGTTGATGTGCGAGTTGACGGTGTGCTCGTAGCCGCTGTGGCTGTAGCCCCAGACCTGGTCGAGCAGCTGCGTGCGGCTGAACACGCGCCCCGGGTGGCGGGCGAAATGCAGCAACAGGTCGAACTCGGTCGCGGTGAGCTCGACCGGTCGGCCGGCCAGCCTCACCTCGCGGCGTGCGATGTCGATCGTCAGCGCGCCGTTGTCGATGACCTGCTCGGACGCCTCGGCGCGGCTCGCGAGGCTGTCGACGCGGCGGAAGATTGCCTTCACGCGGGCGACCAGCTCGAGCACGCTGAACGGCTTGGTCACGTAGTCGTCGGCGCCCATTTCGAGCCCCAGCACGCGGTCGATCTCGCCGGACCTGGCGGTCAGCATCAGGATCGGCGTGTAGCCGGGCCGGGCGCGGATGCGCCGGCACAGCTCGAGCCCGTCGATGCCCGGCAGCATCAGGTCGAGGATCACCAGATCGAAGGGCTTCGTCTCGAAGGCAGCGAGCCCGCTCGGACCGTCGGCAGCGAGCGTCACCGCACACGACAGCTCGCCAAGCTGCAGCTTGACGAGCCGGGCGATGTCCGGATCGTCCTCGATGACCAGAACCTTGCGCGTCATGGCGGCACCGGCGGCGGATGCGCGGCGGCTGGGCGCGCGTCCGCGAGTGGGGATGTTTGCATCATAGGCAAGGCTTCGGCGCGGCGATAGGGTGAGGCGAGGGCGGCTCGCCGTCCGTGACGAAAGCGTGAGGATTGGGCGACGCGTGCGTGAAGTTCGGCGCCGATAGTGCACTCCACGGATAGGCGCTTTGCGTATCCGTATCCCCAAGACACGTAATGGAGAGCACATCATGAAAACCGAACTGATGATCCGTGGTGCGATGGCGAGCCTGTTGGCCCTCACGCTGGTAGCGGCCGGCGGGCAGGCCTTCGCGGCCAAGGGCGATGTCGAGAAGTGCGCCGGCATCGCCAAGGCCGGCAAGAACGACTGCGGCACGTCGAAGAGCTCCTGCGCCGGCACGGCCACGATCGACAACGACCCCGAGGCGTGGCTTCTCGTGCCCAAGGGCACGTGCGAAAAGATCGCCGGCGGCATGGTCACCGACAAGGCCTACAACGCGCCCGGCGGCATGGCCGCGCTCAAGCGGTAAGCACCCTGCGGCCTCGACGGCGCCGGCCGCTTGCGCGGCCGGATCGCTGCGGGTCGCCTCGCACACCCCCAATCCCGAATCAGGAGACCGACATGGATCTCGCAGCCAACCGCCCCGCATCGATGCGTCCGGGCCACGGCGGCCTCGTCGCGAGGCTCGCCCGCGCCGTCGAAGCCGCTCGCGCGGGCCTCGCCTTCCTCACCCCGGTCCTCGACTTCGCGATCCGCCTGCTGGTCGCGAGCGTGTTCTTCAAGGCCGGCCTCACCAAGATCGCGAGCTGGAACACGACGCTGCTGCTGTTCGAGTACGAGTACGCGGTGCCGCTGCTGCCGCCGGCGCTCGCGGCCTGGCTCGGCACGGCCGCCGAGCTCACGCTGCCGGTGCTGCTGGTGCTCGGCCTGGGCACGCGCTTTGCCGCCTTTGCGCTGTTCGTGTTCAATATCGTCGCGGTGATCTCGTACCCGGAGCTCGGCGAGGTCGGCCTCAAGGACCACCAGTACTGGGGCCTGCTGCTGCTCGTGACGCTGTTCCACGGGCCCGGCAAGCTCTCGCTCGACCACCTGATCCGGCGCCGTTTCGGCTGAGCCGCGAGGAGCGACGACCATGAGAGCCGACCCCGTCCGCCTTCTCGTCCCCGATCCGCTCGCCGGCGACGCGCCCGAGCGCAACGTCGTGATCGTCGGGGGCGGCTTCTCCGGCGTCGAGGTGGCGGGCGAGCTCGCCGATTTCCTCAAGGGCGCGCGCCGCTATTACCCGCGCGTCGCGGCGGGCGAGCTGCAGGTCACGATCCTGCAGGACGGCGAGCGCCTGCTGCCGGAGCTGCCCGAGCGGCTCGGCCGCGCAGCCGCCCGCTCGATGGGCCGGCGCGGCATCACGGTGCGGCACGGTGCGCGTGCCGCGCACGTCGATGCCGAGGGCGTCACGCTCGACGGCGGCGAGCGCATCGACGCCGCCACCGTGATCTGCACGATCGGCACGCGACCGCACCGGCTGGTCGAGCAGCTCGGCGTGCCGCTCGTGCGTGGCCGCATCGAGACCGCGCCCGACATGGCGGTGCCGGGGCTGCCCGGCGCCTGGGCGGTGGGCGATTGCGCGCTGATCCGCAACAGTGCCAGCGCCGACGCATTCGCGCCGCCGACCGCGCAGTTCGCCGTTGCGCAGGCCCAGCAGCTCGCAAGAAACATCGCGCGCCACGTCGCCGGCCGACCGACGCGTCCGTTCGGCCACGTCTCGAAGGGAATGATGGCGACCATCGGCCACCTGAACGGCGTCGCCCAGGTCTTCGGGCTGCGCGTCTCCGGTCTGCCGGCGTGGCTGCTGTGGCGCGCCTTCTATCTGATGCGCATGCCGACCTTCGGCCGCAAGCTGCGCATCTGGGCCGAATGGACCTGGGGCATGTTGTTCCGCGCCGACATCACCCACCTGCGCTTCACGCGCAGCAACGAGCCGGACGGCGAGACCCACGGCGAGCCGCACAGCGAGTCACGCAGCGCGCGTCGCAACGAATCCGACAACGGACCCGACAACAAGGCCGCGCCGGCCACGCGCGTGGCCCTGCACTGACCATCCCCGACCCCGACAAGGAGATCGACATGCTCAACGGAAAATCCGCCATCGTCACCGGCTCGACCAGTGGTATCGGTCTGGGCATTGCCGCGGCACTGGCCGAACAGGGTGCCGACGTGATGCTCAACGGCTTCGGCGACGCCGACCGCATCGCCACGCTGTGTCACGATCTGGCGACGCGACACGGCGTCCGCGTCGCCTACTCGAGCGCCGACATGAGTCGCCCCGACGCGATCCGCCAGATGGCCGACGAGGCGCGCCGCAGCTTCGGCCGCATCGACATCGTCGTGAACAACGCCAGCATCCAGCACGTCGCGCCGCTCGACGAGTTTCCCGAGGCGAAGTGGGACGCGATCCTCGCGATCAACCTGTCATCGGCCTTCCACCTGATCAAGGCGGTGCTGCCGGACATGAAGGCGCGCAAGTGGGGGCGCATCGTCAACGTCGCCTCGGCCCACGGTCTCACCGCGTCGCCGTTCAAGTCCGCGTACGTGGCCGCCAAGCACGGCATGGTCGGGCTCACGCGCGCCGTCGCGCTCGAGGTCGCGGAGTACGGCATCACCGTGAATACGGTTTGCCCGGGCTACGTGAAGACGCCGCTGGTCGAGCAGCAGATCGCCGACCAGGCCAAGGCGCACGGCATCGCGCCGGAGGCGGTGGTGCGCGACGTGATGCTGGTGCACCAGGCGCGCAAGGCGTTCGTGCAGGTCGAGGAGCTCGCCGCGCTGACGGCCTTTCTGTGCTCCGACGCCGCCGCATCGATGACCGGGACGGCCTTGCCGATGGACGGCGGCTGGACCTTGCACTGAGGAGCCCACCGTGAATGCTCCAGACCTGGCCTCACAACGTCGCGCGGCGCGCAAGAGCGTTGCGCAAGTCAAACCGGTGACGCTCGCCCTGCAGGGCGGCGGTGCGCACGGCGCCTTCGCGTGGGGCGTGCTGGACCGCCTGCTCGAGGACGGGCGTCTCCATTTCGAGGGCCTGAGCGCGACCAGCGCCGGCGCGATGAACGCGGCGGTGCTCGCCTACGGCCTGATGCAGGGCGGCCGCGACGGCGCGCGCGCGGCGCTCGCCGCGTTCTGGCGCGACATCGCCGACACCTCGGCGCTGTACAGCCCGTTTCGCCACACGCCGTGGGCGCCGGCCGGCAATGGCCACACGCTCGACGACTCGCCGTTCTACTTGATGACCGGCATGCTGCTGCGCGTGCTCTCGCCGTACCAGTTCAATCCGTTCAACTTCAACCCGCTGCGCGACGTGCTTGCTCGCCATGTCGATTTCGCCGCGCTGCGCGAGCACGGCACGACGCGGCTCTTCCTGTGTGCGACCAACGTCGAGACCGGCAAGGTGCGCATCTTCCCGCGCGAGGAGATCTGCATCGACGCGGTGCTCGCGTCGGCCTGCCTGCCGTTCCTGTTCCAGGCGGTCGAGATCGACGGCGTGCCGTACTGGGACGGCGGCTACGTCGGCAATCCGGCGATCTATCCGCTGATCTACCACTGCGACACGCGCGACGTCGTGATCGTGCACATCAACCCGATCGTGCGCCGCGGCGTGCCGCGCACCGCGGCCGAGATTCTCAACCGCATCAACGAGGTGAGCTTCAACTCGTCGCTGATGCGCGAGATGCGGGCGATCGCGTTCGTGACCGCGCTGATCGAGCGCGGCAAGGTCGCCCCCGGCGACATGAAGCAGATGCTGATCCACTCGATCCGTTCCGACGAGACCATGACCGAGCTCGGTGTGTCGAGCAAGCTCAACGCCGACTGGGGCTTCCTGTGCGCGCTGCGTGACCGCGGCCGGGCACGGGTCGAGGCCTGGCTCGCCGAAGCGTGGGACTCGATCGGCGAGCGCTCGAGCGTCGATCTCCACGCCGAGTTCCTCTGACCCTCAACTGAAGCTTCGCACCGCACCGTCCACGACAGGAGACCCGCCATGCAGATCGCCGACATCCTCGACACCGCGTCGATGCCGCTCGCCAGCCCCTCGTATCCGAAGGGGCCGTACCGCTTCATCGACCGTGAGTACATGATCATCACCTACGAATCCGACCCGCAGGCGATCCGTGCCGCGGTGCCCGAACCGCTCGAGCCCGACGGCAGCGACCGCGTGCTCTACGAGTTCATCCGCATGCCGGACTCGACCGGCTTCGGCGACTACACCGAGTCGGGCATCGTGATCCCGTGCCGTTTCCGGGGCGCCGACGTGAACTTCGTCGCGCAGATGTACCTCGACTGCGAGCCGCCGATCTCGGGCGGGCGCGAGATCTGGGGCTTTCCGAAGAAGCTTGCCGACGTGTCGCTGAAGGTCGTGCGCGACACGCTCGCCGGCCGCCTCGAATACGCCGGCCAGCCGGTCGCGCTCGCGAGCATGGCCTACAAGCACGACAACATCGTCTGCGGCGGCAACGGCGGGCGGGTGTGCGACACCGCGCCGCTGGTGAAGAAGCTCTCGAAGACGCAGGTCAACCTCAAGCTCATCCCCGACGTCGATGGCTCGCTCGCGATTGCCCAGCTCGTCGCCTACGAGCTCGTCGACATCCACGTCAAGGGCGCCTGGGAGAGCCCGGCGCGGCTGCATCTGATCCCGCACGTCAATGCGCCGGTCGCCGACCTGCCGGTGCGCCGCGTCGTCGGCGGCCTCCATTTCGTCGCCGATCTCACGCTGCCATACGGGCGCGTGCTGTTCGACTACCTGGCGAGCAGCGGGAAAGGCGTTGCCCCTCGTGCGGCCGCGGCCCTCTCGTAGGTCGGGCCATTTCAGCCGACGTTCTTAGCAGGTTCCTTCCCCTTGAAGGGAAGGGAGATAGGCCGGCGGTCCGTCAGACTCAGTCGGAGCACCCATGGCTCATCAGCTCGCCAATACCGCCGTGATCGGCACCGCGATCGGCTTGGCCGTGCTCGCGGTGCAGCAATTCACCCACGTGCTGCCGGGCTCGCCCGAGGCGTTCGCGTTCGAGCGCGAGCGCTGCTACGGCGTCGTACGCGCCGGGCGCAACGACTGCGGCACCTCGACGCACGCCTGCGCCGGACAGGCGAGGCGCGACGGCGATCCCGAGGAGTGGCTGATGCTGCCCGCCGGCACGTGCCTGCGCATCGCCGGCGGCGCGCTCGAGACGGGCGCGCAATGAGCCGGGCGACGGCGCTGCCGCCGCGCGTGCAGCAGGCCTTCGAGTGGGCGCAGTACCGCAGCGAGATCCTGGTGACCGCCGTGCAGCTCGCGCTCGCGGTGCTGCTCGCGCTCGTCTATGCCGCCGCGCCGCGCGGCTTCGCACCGGACGCACCGGTCGAGGCGGCACCGCTGGGGCTGTCGCTGTTCGCGATCCTGGCGCTGCTGCGGCTGTACTTCGCGCTCACCGGCCAGCTCGGCCGCCGTCTGCTGGGCTTCACGGTGGTTGGCGAGATGCTGGTGCTGATGGCGGTGATCTTTGCCTACCACCTGCAGTACGAGCAGCCGGCGCAGTTTTCGCTGAAGAGCACCGAGTTCGCCTACGTGTTCGCACTGATCGCGCTGCGCGCGCTGCGCTTCGAACCGGTGTGGGTGGTGCTCTCGGGGCTGACGGCCGCCGTGTGCTGGCTCGCGCTGATCGCCTGGGCGGTGGCGAGCGCACCGGCAAACCCCATCACCTGGGACTATGTCACCGCGCTGCGCTCGTTCCAGATCCACTACGGCGCCGAGCTCGACAAGGTGCTCGCGATCGGGGTCGTCACGGCGATGCTCGCCGTCTCGCTCGCCAAGGCGCGGCGGCTCCTCGCCGACGCGGTCGCGCGCGGGCAGGCGGTGGCCGACTTGTCGCTCTTTTTCGACGACTCGGTGGCGCAGCGCATCACCGCCTCGCGCGACGGCGTGATGGCGGGACAGGGCGAACTGCGCTCGGCGGCGATCCTGTTCCTCGATCTGCGCGGCTTCACGACGGCCGCGGCCCGGCTCACGCCCGACGAGCTGATTGCGCTGCTCGGCGACTACCAGGGGCTGGTGCTGCCCCTCATCAAGACCCACGGCGGCAGCATCGACAAGTTCATGGGCGACGGCATCCTCGCGAGCTTCGGCGCGGTCGCGCCGGACGCGCACTTCGCCGCGAATGCGCTGCGCGCGGTCGACGCGATCTGGTTGGGCGTCGAGCGCTGGCGCGCCGAGCGCGCTATGCGGGGCCTGCCTGCCCCCGACGTTGGCGCGGGGCTTGCGACCGGCGAAGTCGTGTTCGGCATCATCGGCCACTGTCGCCGCCTCGAGTACACGGTGATCGGCGATGCGGTCAATCTTGCCGCCAAGCTCGAGAAGCACAACAAGATGGAAGCGACGCGCGGGCTCGCCACGCGCGCGGCGCTCGAGATCGCGCAGGCGCAGGGCTACGCCGGCGACAAGCCGCGGCGCGCCGCGCGTGCGGTGGGCGGCGTCGCGGCGCCGCTCGATCTGGTCGTGCTCGGCGGCGACGGCACGGCCGACGCGGGCGCAGACCGCCGTGCCGGTGCGATCCGAGCGCTGAAACCGGCGGGCACATCGGGGACCGAAGTTTGAATCGTCCGTGATCGCTCCGTGATCGTCGCCGCCGATACTGGAATCGTGATCAGCGCAGAGGAGACGATCATGAAAACCCCGACATCCCGCTGCCCGCGCGACGACGCCGTGCGCAGCCACCGTCCCGAGCCCGTCGCGAACCGCGCCGGCCGCCAGCACCGCCGCCGCGTCCCCCGTACGCCGTTCAGCCGCGCCAAGCTCGCGCGCGAAAACGCCTGCTTCCGGGGCACTGGCGGCGTCAGCGCGGGCAATCATGCGTTCGGCTTTCGTCCCGCCTTCCTCGACACGCAGACGCGCATCGTCCACCTGTCGTGCTTCGCCAACGGCGAGCCGGCCCCGTGCCATCTGCTCGACGGCCTGCCCGACGAACTGGTGCTCGCGCGCGAGGCGAGCGGCCGTGTCACCCAAGTCAAGACGACGCTCGTCTCGGGTTTCGTCCTCGACGGCTGTTTCTACGACCGTGAAGCCGCCGCGCGCAAGGTGGCAGGCGAGCCATGAACCGCACGGCACGGGTCCGCTTCGGGCGCTGGCGCCGACTGGAGATTCGGATTCGCGGCACGCAGGCGATCGACGCCGCCGCGCCGCACGCGCCGAGGGCCCGGCTGCCGACCTCGCGGAGATGCTCTGTCGCGGCGATTTCGACCGGATCGGACGGCTTGGCGATGCACGCAAGCCGGCGCTTCAGACCGAACGCGCCGAAGCCGTTCCCCCGGACCTCGTCGTGGTGCGGCGGGAAACCCGCTTCCGGGGATGAAGCTCACTCTTCACCCCGCTGCACAAGACGACCTCCGCGAAGCCGCTCTATTCTACGAACGCGTGGGCCCGCCCGGTCAGGGCATGATCTCGACGTACTCGTACACTTCGCAGTCGGTGATCTGGCGGCGCACCGGCAGCGTCGCGCGCGCGAACCAGGCCTTCGGGTCGTGCTTGTCGACTTCGCGGCCGATGAATTTCAGCAGCTCGCAGATCGGCTCGACGACATTGGCGCGGTAGCGCTCGTCGCGCTTCACGTAGCCGAGCCACAGGTTCTTCATGCAGTTGCGCCGGCACCACGAGAAGGCTTCGCAGCGCTCACAGGGCATTTCGGAGGTCGGCTGCAGCGGGCTCTTCCTGAGCCAGTTCGCCTTGACGTCGCCCATCTGCATCTGCGGCGCGTACATCATGTCCGGACAGGGAAAGACCTGGCCGTTCGGCATCACGTTGATCAGATGCGTCGACACGCGGCACTGCGTGAGGCCGCCGTAGAGCTCGTGCCCGCGCGTGGGCAGCACCTTGTTGCGCACGATGCCCATCAGCGGGATCAGCGGGTAGAGCGCGTCGCTGCGCGCGAAGAACTTCTCGATCAGCGGCACCAGCACCGCCTTGCGCTTTTCGACCGAGTCGCCCGCGTACATCTCGTCGGCGACGAATTGCCAGTACAGGTAGTCGAACGCGCCTTCGCCCGCGACGAGCTCGTCGAGCTCCTCGAAGCTCGTGTCCGGGTTGCCCCAGGTCACGCGCGCGGTCACGCTGCCGCCGATCTGGTCGCGCGCGCGGGCGAGGTTCTTCAGCACCTGGCGGTAGATGCCGCGGCCGCGGTAGCCGTCGGTGGTGGCCTCGCCGCCGTCGATCGACACGAGGATGTTCGACAGCTTCGCGAGCGCCCAGTCGGGCACGTCGTCGAGCAGCGTGCCGTTGGTCTGCAGCTGGTAGCGCCAGTGCGGAAAGCGCTGCATCACCTCGAGCATCATCGACAGGTTCAGCGTTGGCTCGCCGCCATAGAAGGTGACGTAGATTTCCTTGCCCTGCAGGTGTTTGTCGACGAAGGCGGCGAGCTCGTCGACGCTGTATTCGACGTGCGTCTGCGAGCCGAGCACGTCACCGACGCCGAGCGAACAGTAGGTGCACTTCAGATTGCACTTCAGCGTGGTCAGCAACTGCAGTTCGACGCGGCCGCCGACGATAGGATCGGGATCGGACTGCGGCGCCGGCGCGGCCGCCGGTGATGCGGGGATGACGGGAATGTGGGTCATGGCGTTGGCTTGCGGGGTTAC
>DAOMOP010000038.1:17004-24945 GCA_035444405.1 Rhodocyclaceae bacterium | reverse complement strand
CCCGACCATGGGCGAGCGCGCACGCCGGCGCATCCGCATGGAGGACGGCGCGATCGTCGGCGACGCGCCGTCCCCGCCGCGATGACCCCGCTCGACACCTTGCGCTTCGCCACCCGCGCGGCCGCCGGCTACCCGCTGCGCACCGCGCTGATGGTGCTGGCGATGGCGATCGGCGTCGCCGCCGTGGTCGTGCTCACCGCGCTCGGCGACGGCGCGCGCCGCTACGTCGTCGGCGAATTCGCCGCGCTCGGCAGCAACCTGATCATCGTGCTGCCCGGGCGCTCGGAGACCGGCGGCGTCGGCCTGCAAAGCCTGATCACGACGACCCCGCGCGATCTCACCGTGCGCGACGCGGAGGCCCTGCGACGCGCACCGTTCGTGGTCCGCGTCGCACCGCTGTCGGTCGGCAACTCCGAGATCGCGTTCGGCGGACGGCTGCGCGAGACGATGATCGTCGGCACCAATGCGGACTATCTCGCGCTGCGCGGCTTCAGCATCGCCCAGGGCAGCTTTCTGCGCCGCGAGGACGCGACGCGCGCCTCCGCGGTCGCCGTGCTCGGGGCGACGCTGCGCGACGAGATGTTCGGCGCCGAACCGGCGCTCGGGAGCACGATCCGCATCGGCGACCGCCGTCTGCGCGTGATCGGCGTGCTCGAGCGCTCGGGCGGCGGGCTCGGCATGAACACCGACGAGCTGGTGATCGTACCGGTCGCGACCGCGCAGGCGATGTTCGACACCAACACGCTGTTCCGCATCCTCGTCGAGGCCCGCAGCCGCGAAGCCCTGGCCGCTACCCAGCAGCAGATCGAGCACATCATGCGCAGCCGGCGCGACGGCGAGCTCGACGTCACGCTGGTCACGCAGGATGCGGTCCTCGGCACCTTCGACCGCATCCTCGGCACGCTGACGCTGGCGGTGGCCGGCATCGCGGCAATCAGCCTGGCGGTGGCCGGCATCCTGGTGATGAACGTGATGCTCGTCGCGGTCACGCAGCGCACCGGCGAGATCGGCCTGCTCAAGGCGCTCGGCGCCACCCCCCGCAGCATCCGGCAGGCTTTCCTGACCGAGGCTGCGCTGCTGTCGCTCGCCGGCGCGCTGGCCGGCCTCGCCCTCGGCCACCTCGGTGCATGGGGCCTGCGGCTCGCCTTCCCGGCGCTGCCCGCGTGGCCGCCCGACTGGGCGGTGTTCGCAGGCATCGCCACTGCCCTCGCGACCGGCATCCTGTTCGGCGTGCTGCCGGCGCGGCGCGCCGCGCGCCTCGATCCGATCCAGGCGCTGGCAAAGGCCTGAAGCGATGGATGCGCGCGACTTCCTCCAGCTCGCGCTGCGCTCGCTGCTCGCGCAACGCATGCGCAGCGCACTGACGCTGCTCGGCATCGCCGTCGGCATCGCCGCGGTGATCCTGCTGACCTCGATCGGCGAGGGCCTGCACCAGTACATGCTCAAGGAATTCACGCAGTTCGGCACCAACATCATCGAGATCACGCCCGGCCGCCAATCGGTGCACGGCGGCCCGCCCGGCCTGCCGAGCACCGCACGCCCGCTGACGCTCGACGACGCCGCCGCGCTCACGCGGCTGCCGCACGTGAGCGCGGTCACGCCGATCGTCTATGGCAACTCCGAGGTCCAGGCGCAGGGACGGGTACGCCGCACCACCGTGTATGGCGTCGGCCCGCAGATGTACGAGATGTTCTCGCTGCGCGTGGCCGCCGGCCGCTTCCTGCCGCCCGACGACCCGACCCGCGCGCGGCCCTTCGTCGTGCTCGGCGCCAAGCTCAAGGACGAGCTCTTCGGTACCGACAACGCGCTCGGTGCGCGCGTGCAGATCGCCAGCGAGCGCTACCGCGTCATCGGCGTGATGGAGGAAAAGGGACAGTTCCTCGGCATCGACCTCGACGACACGGCCTATATTCCGACCTCGCGTGCGCTCGCGCTGTACAACCGCGTCGGCCTGATGGAGATCAACCTGACCTACGCCGAGTCGGCCCAGGCCGCGCGCGTCGCGGACGCCGTGCGCGAGCTGATGACGGCGCGCCACGGCCAGTTCGACGTCACGGTGCGCACCCAGGAAGACATGCTGGCAACGCTGTCGAACATCCTCGGCATCCTGACCGCCGCAGTCGGCGCGCTGGGGGGCATCTCGCTGCTCGTCGGCGGTGTCGGCATCGTCACCATCATGACCATCGCGGTGTCCGAGCGCACCAACGAGATCGGCCTGCTGGTCGCACTCGGTGCGCGCCGGCGCACGATACTGGGCCTTTTCCTCGGCGAGGCGGTCGCACTCGCGGCACTCGGCGGCGTGGCGGGGCTCGTCGCCGGCATCGGGCTCGCACAGATGGTCGGCCTGCTCATCCCCGCACTGCCGGTGCACACCCCGCTGCATTTCGCACTGGCCGCCGAGGCCATGGCCATCGCGATCGGGTTGCTTGCCGGTGTTCTGCCCGCACGGCGGGCGGCAATGCTGGATCCGGTGGCGGCGCTGCGCGCCGAGTGAGACGAAGGGACGGCGGACACGCGTCGGCCGGCACGCCGCGCTGTCGGCCTGTCCATCGGCGCTCCGCCACAGCCGTTCCCGCGGATATTCAGTCACCCGGCCCGGGCGGCCCTTGCGATACGTTGGGTGCGATGCCCCGTGGCTCTCGCGATGCGATGGACTGGTCGTGCCGCGGCGGGTGCGCGCCGCCATCCGCCTCGCCGTGCTCCAGCACATCCCCCAACCGCCCGACGAACGGCCGTATGCCGGCGCGATGGGCGGCACGCGACACCGCGTGCGCGGCGAGCGGCGCGGTGGCCAGCACCACCAGCAGCGCGAAGATCGCCTCGAGCGCGACTTCGCCGCTGGAGGCCGCGGCGACGCCGGCGAGCACGAGCACCGCGCCGAGCGCGCCCGCCTTGCTGGCCGAATGCATGCGGGTGTAGCAATCCGGCAGGCGCAGCACGCCGATGGCGCCGAGCAGGCAGAACACCGCGCCGCTGAGCACGAGCCCCGAGGCGATCCACGGCAGCAGCGAACCGTTCATGGGCGCGGCTCCTCGTCGCGCGGATGAGCGGGTGCCTCCTCGTCCGCATCCGGCGGATTCTCCTCCACGCGGAACAGCAGTGCGAACGCGACGGTGCCGAGGAACGTCACCAATGCGAGCACGACCGCGACATCGAGCAGCACGGCCTGCCGTGTCAGCATCGCCGCGAGCGCGACCGCGGCCACCCCGAGCAGCGTCAGCGCGTCGATCGCGACCACCCGATCGGGGCCGGTCGGCCCCTTCAGCAGGCGCAGCACGATCAGAATCGCGCTCACGGCCAGCAGCGCCACCGCGACCGGCAGCACCCACCACGCCCCGGCCAGCTCGATCGTCATCGCTCCACGCCCTCCCTGTCCGGTTCGTTCGCATCCACCCAGGCCAGCAGCCGCGATTCGATCTCGCGCACGTCGGCCTCGACCCGGCTCTCGGCGTCGACATCGAGGGCGTGCACGATCAGCGCGCCGGCCTCCGGTTCGTAGTCCAGCGCCATCGTTCCGGGCGTGAGCGTCAGCAGGCAGCCGATCAGGGTGGCGAGGCGCTCGTCGCGCCTGGTCAGCACCACGCGCACGACCGCCGGTTCGGTCCGGACCCGGCGCGCGAGCACGAGGCGAGCGACATCGAGGCTGGCCTTGACCACCTCGATCGCGAACCAGACGATGAAACGCGTGCCGAGCTCGACGCGCTTCACGTAGGTCGCGAGGCCCGTCACCGGAGCGCCGAACTTCAGCACCAGATAGACCAGCACGAACGCACCGAACACGCCCAGGGGCGACAACGCGTTCGAGAACGCGGCAAGGCCCGCGGCGAGCAGGATGTGCAGGCCGAGCATCGTCAGCTTCCTCCCGGCGCCCGGATTGCGTCGAAATAGGCGGTCGGCTCGGCGAGCTGGGCGGCCGCCGCTATCGCATAGTCCATTACCGGTCCCGCACCGAAACCGATCAGCACCGTCATCAGCGCCAGCCCCGACACCGCCCACCAGCTCCAGCGCATGTCGGGAATCGGCCGGATGGCCGCTTCGCCCTGCGGGTGGGCCTTCAGGAACGCCTCGTTCCAGATCTTGCTCATCGACAGCAGCGTGAGGATGCCGGTGACGAGCGCCGCCGCCGCGGCCCACCAGAAGCCGCCCTCGAGGCTCGCCCGCACCAGCACCAGCTTGGCCCAGAAGCCCGACAGCGGCGGAATGCCGGCCAGCGACAGCGCGGGAATCGCGAACAGCAGCGCGAGCCACGGCGTCTTCGCGTACAGACCGCCCATCGCCGCAAGGCGCTCGGAGCCGGTGAGCCGCGCAGCCAGCCCGCCGATGAAGAACAGGTTGGCCTTCACGATGATGTGGTGGATCACGTAGAAGATCGCACCGGCGATCGCGAGCGGCGTGGCGAGCGCAAGGCCGAGGATCATGTAGCCGACCTGGCTGACGATGTGGAAGGACAGGATGCGACGCACCTCGTTTTGCGCCGCCGCTCCGAGCACGCCGACCAGCATCGTCGCGCACGCGACCCACAGCAGGGCCTCGTGGATGTCGCCGTAGGTCGGCCACAGCAGCGTCACCAGCCGGATCAGCGCGTACACACCGACCTTGGTCAGCAGGCCGGCGAACAGCGCCGACACCGGCGTCCACGCGACGTGGTAGGAGGCGGGCAGCCAGCCGAACACCGGGAACAGCGCCGCCTTGATCGCGAACGACAGCAGCATCAGCACGACCGCCAGCGTGGCGGCCGCCGGCGCCTCGCCGGCGCGGAAGATCAGCGCCAGCTCGCCCATGTTGAGCGTGCCGGTGGCGCTATAGACGAGCCCGGCCGACAGCAGGAAGATCAGCGTCGCGAGCAGGTTGAGCGCGACATAAGTCATCGTCCCGGCCAGCCGCCGACGCCCGCCGCCGAGCGAAATCAGCGCGAACGAGGCGATCAGCAGCACCTCGAACCAGACATACAGGTTGAACACGTCACCGGTCACGAACGCCCCGCAGACCCCGACGAGCAGGCCATGCACGAACAGGTGGAAGTCGCTGCCCGCGACCCCCGTGCCGCCGTCGCGCACGAGGCCGTACAACACCGTCGCGAGACCGATCACGGCGGTGATCGCGACCATCGCCGCGGACAGGCGGTCGATCACGAGCGTGATGCCGTAGGGCGCCTGCCAGCCGCCGAGCTGTCCGGCGAGCACGACGTCGTTTGCCGCGAGCGCGACCAGCGACAGCCCGATCGCGAGCAACAGCACGGCACCGACGACACTCACCATGATGACGGCGCCACGATGCGCGCGGAACACGATGCACAGGATCAGCGTGACGAGCGGCAGCGCGACCGGCGCGACGAGCAGCGCGTTCATGGCCCGGCCTCCGCGCGCGCGCCACTCGACGTGCCGCCCTCGCCGGCAAGCGAAGCCGGCGTCGCTTCGTCATCGACGTCGTAGCTATCGGTCGCGGTCTCCTCGGTCACGGCCGTCACACGGTCGGTGGTCGTGATGCCGTGCGTCTCGCGGACCCGCTTGAGCACCGCCAGCGCGAACACGAACAGCCCGAAGCCGATCACGATCGCGGTCAGCACCAGCGCCTGCGGCAACGGGTTGGCGGCGTCGGTCGGCACCGTGGTCGCGGTCACGAAGGCGGCACTGGTGCTGCCGAGGCGCCCCGACAGCAACACCCCCAGATTGATCGCGTTGCCGATGATCACCACGCCGAGCACGACGCGCACGAGATTGCGGTCGAGCAGCAGCCACATGCCGATGCCGGCGAGCCCGCCGACCGTGAGTGCGGCCATCAGCTCCATTTACGCCGCCCTCCCGGCGAGCCGCTGCAGCATGTGCATGACCGAACCGAACACGGTCAGGAACACGCCGATGTCGAACAGCAGCGGCGTGCCGAGCGGCAGCCCGGCCGGGAACGACCACAGCCCCTTGAGGAACGGCTCGCCCGCGAACAGGCCGATCACGCCGGCACCGGCCGCGCACGCAAGCCCGGCGCCGATCACCATCGCCGGCGAGATCCGCAGCAGTGCGCGCACGACTTGATTGCCGTAGGTCAGCACCAGCAGGATGAAGCCGGTGGCCGCCACGAGCCCGCCGATGAAGCCGCCGCCCGGCAGGTTGTGGCCGCGCCACAGGATCACCAGCGAGGCGAGCACGAGCAGCCCGGCGAGCGGACGCAGCCCCTGACGCAGCAACACCGATGCGAACTCCGGCTCACCGTGCGGGGCCGACGTCTCCGTGGCCTCGCCATGCAGCAGCGTGGCCGCGGCCAGCCCCGCCAGTGCGACGACGAGGATTTCGCCGAGTGTGTCGAAGGCCCGAAAATCGACGAGGATGACGTTGACCACGTTGCCGCCGTGCCCGCCCGGGTAGCTGTTGTCCAGATACCAGCTCGCGATGTCGCCGGCCAGCGGCAGATTCAGCGCCGCAATCAGCGCAGCCGCCACGGCGAGGCCGAACAGCAGCGAAACCACCGCGTGAAACGCGCGCACCGCCGGTCGGCGTGCACCCACACGGGGAATCACGGGCATGCTGCGCAGCACGAAGGCGAGGAACACCACCGTCAGCGTCTCGACCATCAGCTGGGTGGTGGCCACATCCGGCGCGTTCGCGCCGAGGAAGAACAGCGCCAGGCCCAGCCCGCTCGCACCGAGCGCGACCACCAGCGCGAGTCGGTTGCGCATCACCGCCGCCGCACCCGCCCCGGCCAGCGCCAGCAGGCAGCCGACGACGCCGGCGAGCGTGAGCGGCGCATACTGACCGCCGACCAGCAGATTGTCGCGACTGAGCACCAGCGCCAGAAACACCACCGCCGGCACGACCAGGCTCAGCATCGTCATGTGCAGACGCAGCGAGCCGTGCTGAAAGCCGCTGGCGAGCATCGCGGCAACGCGAAAGATGCGCTTGAGCAGGCGATCCCAGATCAGATCGCCGCTCACGCCCCAGTACACGCGCCCACGTGCGACATGGCGACGCACTTGATGCCGGTAGCCGTAGAACACCACGCCCAGCGCGACCGTCAGCACGCTGGCGGCGACCGCCGGCGTGATGCCGCCCCACAGGTACAGCGCGACGTCGACGTGATCGCGCGCGACGGCCTGCACCGCCGCGTTGACCAGCCAGGTCTCCGGCCAGTGATGCCACGCCCCGAGCACCAGCCCGCCGACCGCGAGCAGCATCGGCCCCAGCCACATCGGCATCGTCACCTCGTGGGGCTCGCGCGGATAGTGCCCGCGCACGCCGAGGAAGGTACGGATGAACACCAGCCCGGCCGCTGCGAGCAGCAGGGCATTGGTGACGATCATCACCGCGGTGACCCCCCAGCCGGTCAGTCCCATCTCGATCAGGCCGGCGTACTTGAACTCCTTGGCGATGAAGCCGAAGAACGGCGGCAGGCCGGCGTTCGAGAACGCGGCGAGCGCGACCGCCGCACCGGTGAGCGGCATGTAGCGGATCAGCCCGCCCAACTTCGCGAGCTCGCGCGTGCCGGTGGCGTGATCGACCGCGCCGACCGCCATGAACAAGGCGCCCTTGTAGAGCGAATGCGCGAGCAGATAGAGCACGAAGGCCTGCAGGCCGTAGGTCGTGTTGGTGCCGATCAGCATCGTGAGCTGCCCCAGCACCGTCACCGTCGTGTAGGCGAGCAGGCGCTTCAGATCGGTCTGGCGGATCGCCAGCACCGCGCCGACCAGCGCCGTGGCGGCGCCGAACAGCACCAGCGTCACGCTCCAGCCGGCATCGCCGCCGAGCGTCGGATTCAGGCGCGCGAGCAGATAGACGCCCGCCTTTACCATCGTGGCCGAGTGCAGATAGGCCGACACCGGCGTCGGTGCGTTCATCGCGTTCGGCAACCACAAATGGAACGGAATCTGCGCCGACTTGGTGAAGCAGCCAAGCAGCACCAGCGCCATGATCGCGTAGTACAGGCGGTGCGCCTCGACCGCCGCGACGTCGA
>DAOMOP010000038.1:0-16994 GCA_035444405.1 Rhodocyclaceae bacterium | reverse complement strand
CCACCCCTCTCCCGCGATACCGAGCAGCACCAGTCCGGCAAGCAGCGCAAGGCCACCCCCGCCGGTGATCAGCAGCGCCTGCAACGCCGCCCGGCGCGACACCGGGCGCTCATGCTGGAAAGCGATCAGAAGATAGGACGCGACGCTGGTGAGCTCCCAGAACACGAACATCACGATCAGATCGTCGGCGAGCACCAGGCCGAGCATCGCCATCATGAACAGCAGCAGATAGAGGTAGAAGCGGCCCAGGTGGTGATGGTCGGAGAGATACGCGCCGGCATAGAGCACGATCAGCGCCCCGATCCCGGTGATCAGCAGCGCGAACAGCAGTGACAGCCCATCGAGGCGCATCGCGACCTCGATGTCGAGGGCGGCCACCCAGCTGATCGAGCCGACCAGCACCTCGCCGCCGGCTACGGCGGGAATGCACGACACGAACCACACGAACGCGCCGAGCGGCGCGAGCGCGAGCAGCCAGCCGGCCCGGTCATCGAATCGGGACGCAAGCATCGGAGCGAGCAGTGCCGCGAGCGCGATCGCGAGCACCGCTGTCAGCATCGTTCACTCCGCCACCATCCTGACATTCGCATCAGACGCCTCCCTGTTCGAATGCCGCCGGAGAGGCGGCTTTATCCTTTTCGAGAGCAATCCGACCGGTGCGGCCGCACCCGGTTCCGCACCCAGCCCACCTTGCGGACGCCATCCGGGCGACCTGCGCCACGGTGGCGCTGTTCACTGTGCCGCACTTCGCGCGCGACCACCAATAGGGTTAACCGCAACTTTCGGGCATGCCCGGCCTGCCGGCGACGCGGTGCGCCGCGCGCCGACGCCCTCGTCAGAAGCTTTCGTCGGGGCGCAGAAAACGCCACTGGCCGAGCGGCAGATCGCCCAGACGGACGCGGCCGATGCGGGTGCGCTTGAGTCCGACCACCTTCAGCCCGACCAGCTCGCACATGCGCCGGATCTGCCGCTTGCGCCCCTCGCGCAGCACGAAGCGCAGCTGATCGTCGTTGATCCATTCGACCCGCGCCGGCCGCAGGCGCCGCCCGTCGAGCTCGAGGCCGTGGTTGAGCAGCGCAAGGCCATCGGCCGTGAGCCGGCCCTCGACACGCACGATGTATTCCTTGTCGATCTTCGAGTCGTCGCCGATCAGCTGACGGGCGATGCGGCCGTTCTGGGTCAGCACCAGCAGACCGGTCGAATCGATGTCGAGCCGGCCGGCGGGAGCGAGGCCGCGCAGGTGCGACGGATGAAAGCGCTGTGCGAGGCCGCGATCGAACTGGTTGTCGGCCCCGATCAGCGACACGGCCGGCTCGAAGCCGGGTTCGGGCTGGCCGGATACGTAGCCGACCGGCTTGTGCAGCAGGATGGTCACCTGCGCAGCCTGGCGCCGCGTCGCCTCGGGTGCGAGCGAGATCTGCGCATCGGTCGCCACGCGAATGCCCAGCTGGCTGACACGCTGCCCGCCGACGAACACCCAGCCACGCTCGATGATCGCATCGGCCTCGCGGCGCGAGCACAGACCGCGCTCGGCCATCAGCTTCGACAGGCGGACCCCTTCGCCGGCCGCGTCGTGCGCCGGCGGCTCGGGCTGCGGCGGCGGCTCGGTCCGTCCGGAGCGCTCGGGCGATCGCGGTTGGCCGGTCCGCCGAAGTCGGTCCGTCTGTCGTGCTCCGTCCGTTTGTTGCGGCCCGTCGGACTGTCGCGCCCGGTCGAACCGTCGGGGTCGATCGGTCCGTTGCGGCCGCTCGGTTGGTGGCGGCCTGTCGGTCTGTCGCGGCCGCTCGGTTCGTGGCGGCCTGTCGGTCTGTCGCGGCCGCTCGGTTCGTGACGAGCGCTCGGTCCGCGCCGGCTGTTCACTCCGAGCGGGTTTTTCCGCGCGCGCTCGCGGCGGCGGCGCGGCAGTCGCGCGCCCGGGCTCCTCGGGCGACTTCGCGGGCCGCGGCTTCAGCCCTCCTGCCTTGAAGCGCGCACGCACGCCGCCCCGGCGCGGCCCCTCGTCGTTGGTGCCGGAACGCTCGTCGGTCGACTCGGCCGAGTCCGCCGCGCGGCGCACGCCGAGCGTGGTCCGTCGCTGCGCCGGTTCGGCGTTCCCGCGCTCGCGCGGCGCCTCCGGCTCGTCGGCTGGACTCGTACCCATCGGGTCGTCTGCTTTTGGTCGTCGTGTCACGGCATGCTTCCGTTCAGGCGTTTCGGGTCTTGTCGCCGGCGTCCGGCGCATCGTCGCGCGCCGCGTCCGCCCGGCTGCCATCGAAGGTGCTCCATCCGCAGTGCCGCCCGGTCGCTGGCAGCTCGGCCCCGCGATCGCGCTGCTGGTGCAGGTAGGCCTTGCTGACGAAGTGCGCCGTCACCGGTGCGGTCAGGAACAGGAACAGCGTGATCAGCAGCTCGTGAATCGACACCGCACCATCGGCGGCGAGGAAGTACAGCATCGACGCGATCAGCGCCCCCCCGACGCCGGCGGTGGTCGCCTTGGTCGGCGCATGCAGCCGCGTCATCAGGTCGGGCAGCTTGATCAGGCCCAGCGAGCCGACGAGCATGAAGACCGCGCTGATCACGATCAACAAAGATATCAGCAGTTCGAGCACGATGTTCATCGTCGCTCACTCGATCACGTCGCCGCGCAGCACGAAGCGGCAGTAGGCGACCGTCGAGATGAACCCGAACATCGCGAACAGCAGCGCGGCCTCGAAGTAGATGGTCGTGTGCTGGTGGATGCCGAAGAGGATGATCAGCGCGATCACGTTGATCACCATCGTGTCGACCGCGAGCACGCGATCCATCGGCGTCGGGCCGGCGAACACCCGCCACAGGTTCAGCAGCAGCGCGATCGAGACGGCAACGAAGCCGAACAAGAGAGCGTAAGCGATCACGGAAAAATCTCCTTCAGTCTGGCCTCGTAACGGGACTTCATCTGCTCTACGGCCTCATCGGCATCGGGCGCGTCCAGGCAATGCACGAGCAGGCTGCGCCCGTCGGCCGACAGGTCGCAGCTGACCGTCCCCGGCGTCATCGTGATCGTGCCGGCGAACACCGTGATCGCCTCGGGCGAGCGCAGCTCGAGCGGCACCGCCACCCAGCGCGTGCGCAGCTCGTCGGCGCGCCGGAACAGGATCAGCCGCGCCACCACGACGTTGGCGACGATGACGTCCCACCCGACCAGCAGCATGAACATCAGCGCCTTGCCCCAGGCGCGGATCGGCGGGCGCGCAGGCCAGAAACTGCTGGTGATGATCGGAATGACGACGCCGAGCAGCACGCCCATCACCAGCCCGCCGGCCGTGAAGCTGTTCAGCAGCAGCATCCACAGCAGGATCAGCACGACGGTCAGCAGCGGATGCGGCAGCCAGCGCTCGAGCAGGCTGCGCGGGTCCTTCTTGTGGTCCATCAGTCCGTACCCCCGTCGGACATGCGGCCGGCGAGCGGATCGAAGCCCGCCGGCGCCTCGGTGCCGAGCACCGCATCGACGTAGTGTGCCGGCGCGAAGAGCTGCGCCGAGGTCTGGTCGAGATAGCGTGTCACGGCGCCTGCGAATATGGTCAGGGCCAGCGTCGCACCGAGCAGCGCGCCGACCGCGACGAAGGGCAGCGCAGGCGGCGGACGCCGTGCCGCCCGGAAGTGGCCGCCGACGGCCGCGCTCTTCCAGAACAGCGTGCTGCCGCCGCGGGCGAAGCCGACGATCGCGAACAGCGAGGTGGCGAGGATCAGCGTCCAGATCCACACCGCCCACGGTCCGTCGCGGGCGCCGTCCAGAATCAGCAGCTTGCCGATGAATCCGGACAGCGGCGGCATGCCGGCCATCGCGATCGCCCCGACGAAGAAGGCGCCGGCGATCAGCCCGCCCTGGGCGAACGGCGGCGCCACCGTGAGCGCATCGGCATGGCCGGGGCGGCGCTCGGCGACGAGGTCGACGATCAGGAACAGCGCGCCGGCCACCAGCGTCGAGTGGAGCAGGTAATACAGCGCCGCCGACATCGCCTGCGGCGTGAACAGCGCCACCGCGGTGAGCAGCGTGCCCATCGAACCGACCACGGCGAAGCTCACCATCTGCCCGAGGCTGCGCGCCGCGAGCACGCCGAGCATGCCGAGGGCGAGCGTGACCAGCGCCGCCGGCATCAGCCACGGCGCAGCCAGCGCCGCGGCCTCGCCTGCACCGGCACCGAAGATCAGCGTATAGACGCGCACGATCGAATAGGCGCCGACCTTGGTCATGATCGCGAACAGCGCGGCCACCGGCGCCGGTGCATTCGCATAGGTGCCGGGCAGCCAGAACTGCACCGGCACCAGCGCGGCCTTGATCGCGAACACCAGCAGCAACAGCAGCGCGCCGGTGTGCAGCAGCGCCGCGTCGCCGGGCGCCACCGCAGCGACCCGCACGGCCAGGTCGGCCATGTTGAGGGTTCCGGTGACGCTGTAGATCAGGCCCACCGCGATCAGGAACAGGCCCGAACCGACAAGGTTGACGATCACGTACTGCACGCCCGCGCGCAGCCGCTGCGCCCCGCCGCCATGCACCATCAGCCCGTAGGAGGCGATCAGCAACACCTCGAAGAACACGAACAGGTTGAACAGGTCACCGGTCAGGAAGGCGCCGTTGATGCCCATCAGCTGGAACTGGAAGATCGGATGGAAATGCTGTCCGCGACGGTCCCAGCCGTTGATCGCGTACAGCAGCACGGCCAGACCGAGGACCGCGGTCAGCACCAGCATCAGCGCGGCGAGCCGATCGAGTACCAGCACGATGCCGAAAGGCGGTGGCCAGTTGCCCAGCGCATAGAAGCGGATCTCGCCGTCGGCCGCCATGCCCATCAGGATCGCGCCGAGCAGCAGCAACAGCACCGTCGAGGCGACCGAGAAAACGCGTGCGAGCACGATGTCGTGACGCACCGCGAGCGCGATCAGCGGCGCCACCAGCGCCGGCAGCAGCAGCGGCAGGATGATCCAGTGATTCATCGCGGCGACCCCGTGCGGTGCGAGTGCGGCCCTTCGAGGTCGACGTGATCGCTCTCGCTCTCGAGCCAGGCGCGCAGCGCCATCACGACGATCACCGCCGTCATCCCGAACGAGATCACGATCGCCGTGAGCACCAGCGCCTGCGGCAGCGGATCGGTGTAGCCGGACGCCGACGCCGACACCACCGGCGGCAGATCGACCGCGAGCCGCCCCATCGCGAACAGGAACACGTTGACCGCGTAGGTCAGCAGGGCGAGCCCGAGCACGACCGGAAACGTGCGCGCGCGCAGCACCAGGTAGATGCCCGCCGCGGCCAGCACGCCGACCCCGCTTGCGACGATGAACTCCATGTCAGATCTCCCTCGAAGCGGCCGACGACATCGCCGCCTCATTTGCGTACGCCCCGGTCTCGTCGTGGACGTCGGCGAGCCGCGCCGATGCCCCGGTGCGGTCCGCTGCGCTCGTGCCGGCGCGGGCGGCCGGTGCGACGACAGTCGGGTCGGCATCCATCGGCCCCTCGTTGATCGGCCGATTGCTCGCGCGGCGACCAAGGCGCGACAGATTGGCGAGCGCCAGCATCACCGCACCGACGACGGTCAGGAATACCCCGACGTCGAACGCCATCGCGCTGGCGAGTTCGACCTCGCCGATGACCGGCAGATGGAAGTAGTCGAACGCACTGGTCAGGAACGGGTAGCCGCCGACCATCGCCGCGATGCCGGTCGCTGCCGCCACCAGCACGCCCGCGCCGATCATCGCGTGATAATCGACGTGCATGCGCTGGGCGGCCCAGCCGAAACCGCTGGCCATGTACTGCATGATCAGCGCGATCGCGACGACGAGGCCGGCGATGAAGCCGCCGCCGGGCTGATTGTGGCCGCGCAGGAAGATGTAGGCGCCGACCATCAGCGCCAGCGGCAACATCACGCGCGTGGCCACCACCATCATCATCGGGTGACGGTCGGCCGACTGCGGCTGGTCCGGCACCCACGCCGCGAGCTTGCGCGCGACCGCCCCGCGCATCGCGCCGTCGAGCAGCGCGTAGATCGCCAGCGCCGCGATGCCGAGCACGATGATCTCGCCGAAGGTGTCGAAACCGCGGAAATCGACCAGGATGACGTTGACCACGTTGGTGCCGCCGCCGGCCGGCTTGGCCTGCTCGAGGTAGTAGCCGGACAGCGTCGTGAAGTCGCGCGTCATCGCCGCCCACGCCAGCCCACCCAGCCCGAGCCCGCCCAGCGCGGCCAGCGCACCGTCGCGCAGGCGTCGCCCGCGGCCGCTTTCGACCGGCGTCTCCTTGGGCAGGAAGTACAGCGCCAGCAGGATCAGGATCACCGTCACGACCTCGACGGAGATCTGTGTCAGGGCAAGATCCGGCGCCGACAGATACACGAAGCCGATCGACACGATCAGGCCGACCACGCCGACCACGATCAGCGCGATGAAGCGCTGCCGGTGCCACACCACCGCAGCCACGCAGGCGCCGACCAGCAGCAGCCACGCGACCCATGCGACCGGCACGGCCGGCAGCGTCTCGCGCATGCCCGTCTCGTGCGCCGCGCCGAAAAAGCTTGCGAAACCGATCACCAGCGCCGCACCGAGCATGAAGGCGAGATAGCGCTGCAGCGAACCGTTGTGCAGTCCGTGTGCGATGCGTCGGCTCGCCGCCACCGCCGCCGCAATCACCACGTCGAACATCGCCTTCGCCTCGGGATGCGGTCCGGCCTGCCACAGCGCGCGCACCGCGGCGTAGCGCCACAGTGCGAACCCGCCGAGCGCGACCGCAACCACCGACAGCGCCAGCGCCGGCGTGAAGCCATGCCACAGCGACAGGTGGAAGTCCGGCACCGGCGCACCGATCACGGCCGCGGCGCTGGCGCGCACGAGCGCGCCGGCGAAGGTCTCCGGGAACAGCCCGATCGCGACCACCAGCGCAGCCAGCAGCGCCGGCGGCAGCCACAGGCCGGCAGGCGGGTCGTGCGGTGTGTTCGGGTAGCTTTCGCGGCGCGGGCCGAAGAACACGTGGGCGACGTAGCGCAGCGAGTAGGCGACCGAGAACACCGCGCCGAGCGTCGCCACGAGCGGCAGGATCCAGCCCTGCCCGGCCCACGGCGTGTGCACCACCGCCTCGAGCATCATCTCCTTGGACAGGAAGCCGTTGAACGGCGGCAGCCCGGCCATCGACGCCGCGGCGACGGTGGCGAGCGTCGCGGTCACCGGCATCAGCAGCGCGAGCCCGCCCAGGTGGTTGATGTCGCGCGAGCCGACCTCGTGGTCGACGATGCCCGCGCTCATGAACAGCGCCGCCTTGAAGCTCGCGTGGTTGAGGATGTGGAACACGCCGGCGACCGCTGCCATCGGCGTGCCGAAACCGAGCAGCATCGTCACGAGGCCGAGGTGGCTCACCGTCGAGAACGCCAGCAGCCCCTTCAGGTCGTCCTTGAACAGCGCGATGCCGGCGCCGACCACC
Organism: Rhodocyclaceae bacterium; assembly: GCA_035444405.1. Taxonomy (GTDB): domain Bacteria; phylum Pseudomonadota; class Gammaproteobacteria; order Burkholderiales; family Rhodocyclaceae; genus DAOMOP01. Next base: position 9,571 of record DAOMOP010000038.1, on the reverse strand, counting down.
ATCGTCACCAGCCCTGCCGTGGCGACGAGGTAGAACCACGCGTCGGTGCCGGCGAGCACCGGCCACAGCCGCGCCATCAGGAAGATGCCGGCCTTGACCATGGTCGCCGAGTGCAGATAGGCCGACACCGGCGTCGGCGCCGCCATCGCGTGCGGCAACCAGAAGTGGAACGGGAACTGTGCGCTCTTCGTGAAGCAGCCGCCGAGGATCAGCAGCAGCGCCGGCAGGTACAGCGGCGAGGCCTGGATCGCATCGCGGTTGTGCAGAATCACGGTGAGGTCGTAGGAGCCGGCGACATGGCCGAGCAGCAGCATGCCGGCGATCATCGACAGGCCGCCCGCGCCGGTGACGGTGAGCGCCATGCGCGCGCCCTGCCGGCCCTCCGGCAGGTGGCGCCAGAAACCGATCAGCAGGAACGACGACAGGCTCGTCAGTTCCCAGAAGATCAGCAGCAGCAGCACGTTGTCCGACAGCACGATCCCCACCATCGCGCCCTGGAAGAGCAGCAGATAGGTGTAGAAATTGCCCATCGGATCGTCCTTGGACAGGTAGAAGCGCGCATACGTGATGATCAGCAGGCCGATGCCGAGGATCAGTCCGGCGAACAGCAGGCCCAGGCCGTCGAGAAAGAAATTCACGTTCAGGCCCAGGCTGGGCAGCCACTGCCAGCCGACCTGCACGATCTCGCCGCGCAGCACCGCCGGCACATGCGTGAGCAGCAGCGCGAAGGCGAGCAGGGTCACCGACGCGGTCGCAATGGCGCAGGCGTTGCGGCCGGCGCGAATCATCAGCGCCGGCAGGACTGCCCCGAGAAAGGGCAGCATCACGATCAGGGCAAGACTCATTGATTGTTTTCCCGCTTCTTTTCAGGCGCGCGGCGCCATGCCGCACGCCTGCGCCGCGCGCGCATCACGCCCGTCCGTGACGACCGGAAGGGGTGCATATTACCCAATCGGCCCGCCCGCCCCTATCCGCACTATCCCCGAGTCGAGCGACCGACGCCCCGGTGCGGCGTGCGCGGACGAAAACAGATCGGCCTCAGGCATCACGGACCAGCAAGATATGGACCCGATACGGGCCATGCGCGCCGAGCACGATGGTCATCTCGATGTCGCCGGTGCGGGATGGGCCCGAGATGAAGTTCACGGCGCGCGGCAGACGATCGCCGAACTCGGCGCGCGCGAGCGCCCAGGCCTCCTCCATGCCGACGACCAGGCGCGACAGCGGCACGACCGCGATATGCGTCTCCGGCAGCAGGCTGGTCGCGGCCGGGCTGTCGGGCGCCGAGCATGTCATCAGCGTTCCGGTCTCCGCGATCGCGCAGAAACAGCCGGTGATGCCGACCAGATCGCCGTCACGTGCTTCGCGCGCGACGACCTCGACGCCGGCCGCCGCCCATTCCAGCCCGGCCAGGCGCGGCCACACCAGCGCACGCCGCGCCAGTGCGTGGCGGTCCAGGTAGTGCGCCACCGCCGCCGGCACCTCGGCGAACGAGGCGAGCTCCACGACGGTGCTCGACATGCGCTCGGACTCGCACCGAAAGCGTGCGAGCAGATCGGCGGCAAGCGGCGGTCGCGGCCCCGCTGCATGCGCGGACAGCGCCGCGCGCACATCGGCGAGCGCCGCGCCACGGTTCTGCGCGGTGCGTCCGAGTGCCGCGCGGATGCGCCCGAGGATGTCGTCGCGGGTGGACATCGTGACGCTCAGACGACCCGGTTCCGCGGCCGGCCCGCCGCGAACGCCTCGATGTTGTCGATGACCTGGTCGGTCAGCGCCTTCATCGCCCCGGCCGAGGCCCAGGCCATGTGCGGCGTCACGATCAGGTTGGGCAGATCGGCGTCGAGCAAGGGGTTGCCGTCGCGCGGCGGCTCCTGCGACAGCACGTCCACACCGGCGCCGGCGATCGTGCCGGCGCGCAGCGCATCGGCCAGCGCCTGCTCGTCGACCAGCCCGCCACGCGATACGTTGACGAGGATCGCATCGTTCTTCATCGCAGCGAGCTCGGCGGCACCGATCAGCCCGCGCGTCGCGTCGTTGAGCGGGCAGTGCAGCGACAGCACGTCGGACGTGCGCAGCACCGTGTCGAAGTCGGTGTAGCCCTCGCGCACCGAATCGGCGCCCCGGCGCTCGGCGAACAGCACCGTCATGCCGAAGGCTTCGGCCAGGCGTGCCACCGCCTGCCCGAGCCCGCCGCGCCCGACGATGCCGAGCGTGGCGCCGTTGAGGTCGCCGACCGGATGGTGGAACAGGCAGAAGCCACTGGCGCCCGCCCACATGCCGCTGCGCACGTCGTCGACATAGGCGAACAGGCGCCGGCGCAGCGCCAGCATCAGCATCAGCGCATGCTCGGGCACGGCATGGGTTGCATAGCCGCGCACGTTCGACACGACGATGCCGTGCTCGGCGCAGGCGGCGAGATCGACGTTGTCGGTGCCGGTCGCGGCCACCGCCACCAGGCGCAGCGCGGGCAGCGCCGCGAGCGTGTCGGCATCGAGCCGGACCTTGTTCACGATCGCCACCTGCGCACCGCGCAGCCTCGCGAGCACCTCGTCGGCCGCCGTGTTCGGATAGGCCACCCAGTCGTGCTCGCAGCGCGGCGGGCGAAAGCGTGCCTTGACCGAATCGGCTTCGAGACAGACGATGCGCATGCTCATGAATTCTCCTCGTGCGCGCGACGGTGCGCGTAAAGCTCGCGAAAACTGCGCCCCTCGGGCGCCGGCAGCTCGCGCTGCGCGGTCCACGCGCCGGCAAAGGGCACTCGGCCGAGGGTGTCCGCGCCGCGCGCGCGCCGGTCGAGATAGCGCAGCCCGATGCGCGTCACCCACGCGTACAGCCGCGGCCGCAGCGCGAGCCAGCCCCATGCGGCGAGCGCGAGCCGCTCGCGCAGCGGCCGCAGCCTGCGCTCGACCTGCTTCTCGCGCAGCCGCCGCAACAGCTCGGGCAACGGAATCCTGACCGGGCAGACGACGCCGCACTGGTTGCACAGCGTCGAGGCGTGCGGCAGCTCGAGCGCGTTTTCGAGGCCGGTGTAGAGCGGCGTCAGCACCGAGCCCATCGGCCCCGGATACACCCAGCCGTAAGCGTGGCCGCCGATGCTCTGATACACGGGACAGTGGTTCATGCACGCGCCGCAGCGGATACAGCGCAGCATGTCCTGGAATTCGCTGCCGACCAGCCCGACCCGACCGTTGTCGACGAGCACGAAATACAGGTGCTCGGGCCCGTCGCGCTCGGCTTCGCCCTTTACGCCCGTGAGCAGCGACACGTAGTTCGAGATGTGCTGGCCGGTGCCCGAACGCGGCAGCAGGCGCATCAGCGTCGCGACGTCCTCGAGTGTCGCGACGACCTTCTCGATGCCGGTGATCACGACATGCACCTTCGGCAGCGTCGTCACCATGCGCCCGTTGCCCTCGTTGGTGACGAGCACCGCCGAGCCGGTTTCGGCCACCAGGAAGTTCGCGCCGGTGATGCCCATCTGGGCGCTCAGGAAATGCTCGCGCAACACCTCGCGCGCCTCGCGCGTCATCTCGGCGGTGTCGGTCTTGCGCGGGCGGTGGTGCGCTTTCTCGAACAGCTCGGCGACCTGCTCCTTCGACTTGTGGAAGGCCGGCGCGAGAATGTGCGAAGGCGGCTCGTTGCCGTCGAGCTGCTGGATGTACTCGCCCAGGTCGGTCTCGACCGGCTGCACGCCGGCCGCCGCGAGCGCGGCGTTGAGATCGGCCTCCTCGGACAGCATGGACTTCGACTTGACCGCCTTGGTGACGCCATGGCGGTGCGCGATATCGACGACGAGGCGGCAGATCTCGTCGCCGTCTCGCGCGTACAGCACCTGCGCGCCATGCGCGCTCGCGCGCTCCTCGAAGGTCTCGAGCCAGACGTCGAGGTTGGCCAGCACGCGGTCACGCGCACGCTGCCCGGCCTCGCGCAGCGCCTCGAAATCGCCATCGTACTCGGCCACCGCCCGTGCCCGCGCGTCGACGAACTTGCCGCGCGCCTTCGCCAGATTGTCCTGCAGCAGACGGTCGGCGAGCTTCTCGCCGGCGCGCGCACGAAAGAACATCGCCTGCGAACGCACGCTAGTGCTCCTCGCCGGCGAGCACCTCGGCCACGTGCAGCACGCGCGTGTGCTCGTCACCGAGGCGACGCAGCCGCCCCTCGATGTTGAGCATGCAGCCCAGGTCACCGAGCACCACCGCGTCGGCACCGCTGGCGCGGATGTTCGCGCACTTGCGCGCGGCGATCTCGCCCGAGATGCCGGCGAACTTGACCGAGAACAGCCCGCCGAAGCCGCAGCACTCCTCGCAGCCGTTCATCTCGCGCACGACGATGCCGGGCATGGTCTGCAGCAGCTTGCGCGGCTGGTGCTTGACCCCGAGCTCACGCAGCCCGGAGCAGCTGTCGTGGTAGGTGACGATGCCGGCAAAATCGCCGGGCACCCGCTCGAGTGCGCATACGCCGACGAGGAAGTCGGTCAGCTCGAAGGTGCGCGCAGCCAGCGCCGCGACACGCTCGCGATTGGCTGCGTCGTCACGAAAGAGTTCCGGATAGTGGATGCGGATCATGCCGGCGCACGAGCCGGATGGGGCGACGACGTAGTCGAGCCCCTCGAACTCGCCGACCACCTTCAGTGCCAGCGCCCGCGCCAGCCGCGCGTCGCCGCTGTTGAAAGCCGGCTGGCCGCAGCAGGTCTGGGTCGACGGCACGACGACCTCACAGCCCGCCGAGCGCAGCAGACGCAGCGCGGCGAAGCCGATGCGCGGCCGCATCAGGTCGACCAGGCAGGTCACGAACAGCCCCACGCGCAGCGCCCGCGCAGCGCTCCGGCCCTGGCGCGGCGCCTCCTCGACACCCATTCCGTCCTTGCCTCCGTTCAAGATTGCCACCGAAAACCGCCTGCCCGCATCGAGGGTCAGCGCCCGCCCTGCTTGCAGGTCGCGCCTTGTCACGTGGCACGTTATTTCACTAGGCGAAATCCAGGCGCCCGGTTAGACTCTGCAAATTAACATGAACCGCAAGATTGCAGTGACCGCCAGCACCGAAACCAAGAATCCGATCCAGGTCGTCGAACGCATGATGAAGCTGCTCGACGTCCTCGCCCATCACCCGGACCCGGCGCCGCTCAAGCAGATCGCCCTCGAAAGCGGCCTGCATCCGTCGACCGCGCATCGCATCCTCGGCGCGATGGCCCAGAGCGGCTTCGTCGAGCGCGGCGAAGGCGGAACCTACCGCCTCGGCATCCGCCTGCTCGAACTCGGCAGCCTGGTCAAGTCGCGCATCTCGCTGCGCGAGACGGCGATGCCGTTCATGCTCAAGCTGCACGCCGAGACCGGCGAGAGCGTCAACCTCGGCATCCGCGACCGCGACGAGATCGTCTATGTCGACCGCACCTCGAGCGGCCGCGCGGCCGTTCGCGTGGTGCATATCGTAGGGGCGCGCGCGCCGCTGCACACGACGGCGTCGGGTAAGCTGTTCCTGGTCGAGGACGGCATCGAGAAGCTGCGCGAATATGCTCGCCGCACCGGCTTGCCGGGCTCCACACCAGCCTCCATCACCGAGCTCGCAGCGCTGGAGAAGGAGCTCGACAAGGTGCGGCGCCACGAGGTCGCATTCGACCTCGACGAGGTCGAGACGGGCGTGCGCTGCATCGCCGCGGGCATCCGCGACGACACCGGTACGCTGGTGGCCGGACTGTCGCTGTCGACGCCGTCGGAGCGCTTCAACCCCGACTGGGCGCCGCTGGTGCGCAGCACCGCGCAGGACATCTCGCGCACGCTCGGCTATGTGCGGCGCGACGGCGCGCGCTGAACAGCGCACGCTGCCCACATGCTCGCCTCACCCGTCGCGCCGGCTTTCGGCGAGCACGGCCATGCGCTGCGCGCCGCCGGTCTCGAGCCACTGCTTGACGCGCTTGGCATCGGCGGTGCGCGTATAGCGTCCTTCGGAATTCAGCAGGACGATGATGACCGGCTCGTCGCGCACCCACGTCTGCATCACCAGGCAACGGCCCGCCTCTCGGATGTAGCCGGTTTTCGAGACACCGACCTGCCAGTCGGGGTCGCGCACCAGTGCGTTCGAGTTGCCGAAGCGCTCCGAGCGCTTGCCGACGCGCACGTAGCGCTCGGAGCGCGTCGAGAACTCGCGGATCAGCGGATAGTGCGACGCGGCCGACACCAGCCGCACCAGATCGCGCGGGCTCGAGACGTTCTTCGGGTCGAGGCCGGTGCTGTCGGTGAAGCGTGTGTCGCGCAGCCCGATCATGCGGGCCTTGACGTTCATCGCGCTTATGAAAGCCTTCGCCCCACCCGGATAGTGCCGGGCAAGGGCCGACGCGGCACGGTTCTCCGACGACATCAGCGCGAGGTTGAGCATTTCCTCGCGCGTGAGCCGCGTCCCCAGGGCGAGCCGCGATCCGGTGCCTTTCAGCCGATCGATGTCGTCGGCGGTGACCGTCAGCGCCTCGGAGAGGCTCTGGCCGGCATCGAGCACGACCATGGCCGTCATCAGCTTCGTGATCGAGGCGATCGGCATCTTCTCGTTGGCACCACGCTCGATCAGGATCTCGCCGGTGTCCTGGTGTGCGACCACGAAAGCCGCCGAGCCGAGCGCCGGGGAGCCGACGCTCGGCGGCCGCGCGCGCGCGGCGAGCCGTACCGGCGGCGTGGTGCGGGAAATGTGGTCGGATTCGCCACCGGAGGCGGCGTACGATGGATTCGGAACAGCCTGTGCCAGCGCGAGGCCCAGCACGGCTGCGGCAATGGAGCGAAAAATCATCGGCAAACCTGCAGGCAGAGAGTGTGGATTCCGAAATATCTGTTTACATTCTTAATGAAAATAGACAGATATCAAGTCTTTTTAAAGTTATTTCTTAAGAACGTCGCAAGACGCCTTTCTCTCTGTTGCAGGTTGTTCCCCGGCGACACCGACGCGGCACACGTGACCGGGGCGCGAATCGGGGGAATCGCCGGCTCCGGCAGCGCCTGTCTGGCAGGCGCCGACACGACTGCCGGAATCTGCGCTCGACCCGTGCTCAGAGGCGCAGGAAGTGCGCGACCTCGTCGCGCCGTGCCATTGTATCCTGATATCCCAGCTCCATCAGCGCACGTGTGAAGCCGCGTTCGAACAGCAAGTACGATAGCATGGTGGAGCCTTCACGGCGCATCGCGCCGACGCCGCGCAGCACCGTGCGCAATGGCCGCGGCAATTCGCCGCGATGCCGGCCGGCGATCGTGTCCAGGCGCTGCGAAGGCGAGATCACCAGCGTCTCGATCGGCCTCAGCGCGATGCCGGCCGCGGCGCGCAGCTCGGGCGGGAAGGCGCCGAGCGTCTGATTGATGCGCTGCATGCGCTCGAGATCGACGGCCAGACCGTCGAGGAAAATGCTCGACAGCGCGTGACCGGCGATCTGCGCCGGCGACGGATAGTTCTCGTGGCGCTGCCGTCCCTCCTCGGCCAGTCGGCCCGAGCCGATCACCATGATGCGGTCGGCGCCCAGGTGAATGGCGGGGCTGATCGGTGCGAACTGGCGCATCGAGCCGTCGCCGAAGTACTCGCGGTTGATCTTGACGGCGGGAAACACGAACGGAATCGCGCCGGTGGCCATCACGTGATCGATGCCGAGCTGCGCGCGCATGCCGACGCGCTGGGCGCGGCGCCACGGCCTGACCTCGGGCGCGGCCTGGAAGAACGCCAGGTTCTCGCCGGAGGTGTAGCCCGACGCCGAGACGCTGACCGCATGCAGATCACCGGCCGCGATGGCGCGGCCGATGGCCTCGAAGTCGAGCACGGCGGTGAGCAGCTCGCGCAACGGCGCGTTGTCGAGCAGCGAACGCGGCGTCTGGCGCACCAGCCAGCCGAACGACAGCGCGGTACCCCAGCGCGCGCCGGTCGCGAGCAGTGCGCGCGTGTCGGCGCGGTAGATGCGGTCCACCGTGAAACTTCGCCAGATCCACGCCAGCTTGCGCACGCCGGCGTTGAAGTCGCTCGCGAACACCGCCAGCGCGGCGGCATTGACCCCCCCGGCCGAGGTGCCGCAGATGATCGGAAACGGGTTGCCGCGGCGGCGGCCGCGGATGTGGCGAATGGCCGAGAGCACGCCGACCTGGTAGGCCGCGCGCGCCCCGCCTCCGGTCAGGACCAGCGCCGCCTTGTCCTCACCCATGCAAAGCCGTCATCCCGTCCTGATCCTTGCTGCGGCCGACGGGACGCACCGCCCGGGCGGCGCGGCGTCCGTCGCTGCCGCGCTCACGCATCGCGTTTGGCCGCCTCGACCGAGGTCAGCGCAGTCATGTTGACGATGCGGCGCACCGTCGCCGACGGCGTCAGCACGTGCACCGGCTTGGCCGCGCCGAGCAGGATCGGACCGATCGTGACGCCCTCGCCGGCCGCGGTCTTGAGCAGATTGAAGGCGATGTTGGCCGCGTCGAGCGTCGGGAAGATCAGCAGATTGGCTTCCTCGCGCATGCGCGCGTTCGGGAAGATGCGCTGGCGCAGCACGGCATCGAGGGCTGCGTCGCCGTGCATCTCGCCCTCGACCTCGAGCTCGGGATGGCGCTCGTGCAGCAGGCGCATCGCCGCGCGCATCTTGGCCGCGGTCGGCGACTCGGCGTTGCCGAAGGACGAATGCGACAGCAGCGCGACCCGCGGATGGATGCCGAAGCGCTGCATCTCGTCGGCAGCGAGCCGCGTCATCTCGACGACCTGCTCGGGGGTCGGATCGTAATTGACGTAGGTGTCGGCCAGGAACAGCGTGCGCTCGGGCAGCGTGAGCAGATTGACGGTGTAGAAGTTGTTCACGCCCGGCTTGCGGCCGATCACCGCGTCGACGAACTTCATGTGCAGCGAGTGCATGCCGTAGGTGCCGCAGATGAGCCCGTCGGCATAGCCGAAGTGCAGCAACAGCGCGCCGATCAGCGTGGTGCGGCGGCGCACTTCCTTCTTCGCGTAGTCGACGGAGACACCGCGCCGCTCCATCAGCTGGTGGTAATGCGTCCACAAGTCCTTGTAGCGCGGGTCGGAGTCGGGGTTGACGAGCTCGAAGTCGACGTCGGGGCGGATGCGCAGACCGAAGCGCTCGATGTACATGCCGACGACATCGGGGCGCCCGATCAGGATCGGCTGCGCGAGGCCCTCGTCGACGACGGTCTGTACCGCGCGCAGCACGCGCTCGGACTCGCCCTCGGCGAAGATGATGCGCTTCGGGTTGTCGCGCGCGGCGGCGAACACCGGCTTCATGATGAGGCCCGAGTGCCAGACGAAGTTGTTGAGCTGGCCGCGGTAGGCGGGCCAGTCGGAGATCGGCCGGGTGGCGACACCGGAGGCCATCGCGGCCTCGGCGACGGCCGGCGCGATCTTGACGATCAGGCGCGGATCGAACGGGCGCGGGATGATGTAGCTCGGACCGAAGCCGGACACCTTCTCGCTGAACGCGGCGGCGACGATGTCGCTCTGCTCGGCGCGCGCGAGCTCGGCGATCGCCTTGACCGCGGCGAGCTTCATCTCGTCGGTAATCGTCGTCGCGCCGACGTCGAGCGCGCCACGGAAGATGAACGGAAAGCACAGCACGTTGTTCACC
>DAOMOP010000037.1:9575-25148 GCA_035444405.1 Rhodocyclaceae bacterium | reverse complement strand
GCACCTCGAGCGCGGCTTTTTTCTTGGCCTTCTCCCACTGACCGGAGCCGAGCCGGTGCAGGGCGACCGCCTCGGGGTCGGCGCCGGCGTAGCGCGTGATCACGTGCAGCTGGGAGACCGGCACGTAGAGCTTGTCGCCGTTGGCGTACTCGAGGTGCAGGAACTCGGTGTCGCCTTCTCCCAGATCCATGTGCACGAGGCCCATGTAGCGGCCGATGCCGTGCGACACGTGCACGACCGGGTCGTTCGGCTTGAGCTCCGAGAGATCGCGCAGCCAGCCCTCCATCGTCGCGGCCTTGCGCGCATCGCGCCGCGTGCGTGTGCGTGCGGTGGCGGCGTAGAGCTCGGTTTCGGTGATGATGGCGAGCCGCGCGTCGGGCAGCACGAAACCGGAGGCGAGCGGGCCCACTCCGAGCGCGAACGGCGCCGGCGAAGCGAGAAAGCTCGCGAGGTCCGCGACCGGCGCGGGCTGCAGACCGTACTCGGCGAAGTAGTCGGCCATCGTCTCGCGCCGGCCGGGCGAATCGGCGAGCACCAGCGTGCGCCCGCCGGCCGCGCCCCAGTCGCCATCGAGCAGGTCCTTGAGCCGGTGCAGCGGGTCGGCCGCCTTGCGCTCGACCGACACGTCGGGCAGCGCTTGCGCGAGGGCGTCACCGTCGCCCGCGGCGGCGGCGCCGACCGCTGCGGCGATGACGATGCGGGCGCGGTCCTTGAGTGCCGTATAAAACGCTTCCTGATCGAGAAACAGCGCCTCGGGTGCCATGACGGGGCGGGTGCGGTCGCCCTTCAGAAAGTCGTGACGCGAACGCGTGTCGCGCCAGAACTCGTCGATCGCCGCAGGCACGTCGTGGTGCAGCACGACGACGGCGTCGCGCGGCAGGTAGTCGAACAGCGTCGCGGTCTCGTCGAAGAAGAGCGGCAGGAAGTATTCGATGCCGGCCGGCGCGATGCCGTTCGAGACATCCTTGTAGAGGGCCACGCGCGACGGGTCGCCCTCGAAGGTCTCGCGAAAGCGGCTGCGAAAGCGCGTGCGCCCCTTGTCGTCGAGCGGGAACTCGCGCGCCGGCAGCATGCGGATCTCGGGTACCGGATAGACGGTGCGCTGCGTGTCCGGATCGAAGGTCTTGATGCTGTCGATCTCGTCGTCGAACAGATCGAGGCGGAAGGGCAGCGCCGCCCCCATCGGGAACAGGTCGATCAGTCCGCCGCGCACCGAGAACTCGCCGGGGCTGACGACCTGCGTGACGTGGGTGTAGCCGGCCACCGCCATCTGCATGCGCAGCTGTTCGATGTCGAGGCGTTCGCCCTGCTTGATGAAGAAGGTGTAGGCGGCGAGAAAGGCCGGCGGCGCCATGCGGTAGAGCGCGGTCGAGGCGGGCACCAGCACGACGTCGGCCTCGCCGCGTGTGAGCGAGTACAGCGTCGACAGCCGCTCGGAGATGAGATCCTGGTGCGGCGAGAAGCTGTCGTAGGGCAGCGTCTCCCAGTCCGGCAGCACGTGCGCGCGCAGCTGCGGCGCGACCCATGCGAGCTCCTCGGCCAGGCGTTGCGCGTCGAGCGGGTTCGCGCACACCGTGAGCAGCGTGTGGCCGCGGCGCGCGAAGTGGGCGATGACGAGCGCGTCGGCCGAGCCCGTGATCACGGGCAGTTCGAGGCGCTGGCCGGGCTTTGGAGTCGGCAGTGCGGTCAGGCGTGGAAGCAGGGGGTCGGGAAGCTGAGACATCGGTGACGGGGAATCGCGGGCGTACGGACGGAGGCGCGGCCCGGAATTATAGGTCAAGCTCGGCCGCAGCGTCGGTGCGCGCCTCGAGGCGCCACGCCGACAGTACGGCGGCTCCGGCGACCTTGCAGCCGAGGCGTTCGAGCCAGCGCTTGACCATGTGGTTCGAATTGTGCGCGAGCGTATAGGGCGTCGGGTGGCGCACGAAGTACATGTCATAGACACCGTCGTAGTGCTGGGTCGGCGCAGCGTGCGCGAAGACCTCGTCGAGCTCGCCGCCGAGTCGCCACGCGGCCGCAGCCTCGACGCGCACCTCGTGCATGCTCACGACGGCAACGCTCACCTGACGGCGGATCGCCGCGTGCTCGAGCGGCCCCGCGATCCACTGGCGGGCGAGGGCCGCGGGCGTGCGCCGCAGCAGGGCGCGCAGCCCGCTGCGCGGGCCGGTGCGCCCGAGCGCGTAGTAGTCCCAGTCGCCGTAGGAGTAACGGACCGCGCCACCGGCCTCGAGCGGCAGCACGAGGCTGGCGTGGTAGCCGTGGTCGAGCACGAACACGCTGACCGGCTCGGCGGGGGTGGGCGGTGGAACGATCACGGTCGTGCAGGCGCCGAGCCAAAGCGATACGCTCGCGACGAGCAGCAGCCCGGGCGGTGTCGCTGACGGCGCGACGGGCGGCGGTGGACGGTCGGTGTGGCGGTGTTGCGGCATCGCTGCGGCGGGCCGTGGCGTGTGGCTGCGTCCCGAGGGCGGTCGGGAGGCAGCCGCACGCCCGATCATCGGTCGGTCGTCGCTGGTGCTCCGTCCGTCGTCACCGACGGATCGGGCACGACGTCCGCAGGCGGCAGTTCGAGTGCGAACCACTCGATTACCAGTCGTGCGAAGCTCGCGGTCGTCGCCGGTTCGGCCAACGGCGTGGCCGCACCGGCGATGCGCTGCCAGTCGCGCTTTGCGCCGATGCGCTCGAACGCGGGTGCGGCGATCGCGGCGTCGGGGTCGTCGCCCCCGATGACGATGCGCACCGGGGTCGCGAGCGCCTGCAGCGGCGTCGCGCCGGCAAGATCCGGGCGGCCGCCGGCGCACACCAGCGCGCCGAAGCGCTGGGGCGCCTTCCAGGCGGCGCGTATGATGGCCGCGCTGGTCGTGGCCGAGCCGATCAGCCCGATGGCGAGCGCCGCGAGCGCGGGCTGGTGGCCGATCCAGTCGGCGGCACCGAGCAGCCGGTTGGCCAGGCGCGGGATGTTGAAGTGGGCGTCCGGATCGCGTGCCGCTTCGTGATGCGTGAGCAGGTCCAGGAGCAGCGTCGCGAAACCGGCTGCCTGAAGTGCGCCGGCGAGCGCGGCCTCGTTCGTGCTTCCGGGATGGTTCGCGCACGCGATCACGACCAGCGCACGCACGTCCGGAGCGTGCGCAAGCCGTCCGTCGAGCCAGACGCCCTCGGCCGGGATGCTCAGTTCGGTATGGCGCAGCTTCACGTCGCAGGCCCTCGCTTTCGCGCCGAGCATGGCACAGCGATGACGATGCGGCAAGCGCATGGGCTGCGCACGCGCCGCGGCGTCGCGTCTTACGCGCGCGCCTCGCGATGAATCGACACCGGAATGCGGCGGGCCCCGAAGCCCGCCTCGAACGGCTCGAAGCGCCCGGCCAGCGGCGTGCCGCAGCCCCGGCAGTGCCCGTCGGCGTCGAGACGGTAGGCGAGGATTTCGTACCAGTCGCGCACGATCACCGCCTCGCCGCAGCCGGTGCAGTGCGTCGTGCCGCCCTCGACATCGTGGACGTTGCCGGTATAGACGTGCTGCAGGCCCTGGCGCATCGCGATGCGGCGCGCGCGCGTGAGCGTCGCGGCAGGCGTGGGCGCAACGTCGGTGAGCTTGAAGTCGGGATGGAAGGCGGTGAAATGCAGCGGCACGGTGGTGCCGAGCTCGCGCGCGACCCATTGCGACAGTGCGGTGAGCTCCGCGTCGGAGTCGTTCTGGCCCGGAATCAGCAAGGTCGTGATCTCGACCCACACGTCGGTCTCGTGCACCAGCCAGACCAGCGTGTCGAGCACCGGCTGCAGGTGTGCGCCGCAAAGCCGCACGTAGAAATCGTCGGTGAAGCCTTTCAGGTCGACGTTGGCGGCGTCGATCGACGCGTAGAAGTCGCCGCGCGCAAGCTCGGTGATGTAGCCGGCCGTCACCGCCACCGCCTTCAGGCCCCGGGCGTGGGCGGCTTCGGCGCAGTCGATCGCGTATTCGGTGAAGATGACCGGGTCGTTGTAGGTGAATGCGACGCTGCGGCAGCCCGAGTCGAGGGCGGCGCGCGCGAGCTCGTCCGGCGACGCCGCGTCCATCAGCCGGTCCATGTCGCGCGACTTCGAGATGTCCCAGTTCTGGCAGAACTTGCAGGCGAGGTTGCAGCCGGCGGTGCCGAAGGACAGCACGCTCGAGCCGGGCAGAAAATGGTTCAGCGGCTTCTTCTCGATCGGGTCGATGCAAAAGCCCGAGCTGCGCCCGTACGTCGTCAGCACCATCGCATCGGCTTCGCGCATGCGCACGAAGCACGCGCCGCGCTGCCCCTCGTGCAGCCGGCAGTAGCGCGGGCACAGGTCGCACTGGATGCGGCCGTCGTCGAGGCGATGCCAGTAGCGGGCAGGATAGTTCATCGATGTGCTCCTTGCCGGTTCATGCCGGCCGGTCATTCCTTCCACCGTTGCACCGAGTAGGTCGCCACCATCAGATTGGGCGCCGGCCGGTCGGCAGCGAGGCCCGCCTTCCGCTTCAGCGCGGCGAAGAACATCGCCGGTTCGGGCAGCTGCTCCCACACCTGCGGCAGGAAGGTGGCATGACGGCAGCCCGAAAAGAGCAGGACGCCCTCGACCCCGGGCTGCAGCCTCGCGAGCAGGTCGGCCTCGTCGTCGAAATCGACGAAGCGTGGCTCGGACAGCAGCGACACCTCGAGACGCACGTCGCCGAACTCGGCGGCGGTGAGCGGATCGAAGCGCGGATCGCGGCTGGCGGCGGCCACCGCGTTGGACGTCACGTCGTCGCCCAGGCGGCGCTGCGGTCGCACGCTGCCCATGCAGCCGCGCAGTCGGCCGTCGCGGTAAAGACTGACGAAGGTCGCGGCCTTGGCGTCGAGCTCCGGCGCATCGGCCGGCGCCGCCGCTCCATCGACCCCGAGATGCCGGGCGATCGCGTGACGCGCGTGGCCCAGCAGCAGGGTGCCGAGATCAGTGCCTGACTGGGTGTTCATGTGACTCCCGTTCGGTGAAGACGATGCTGGCGTAGCCGACGACGCGCTGGCGGTCGCCCGCCGTATCGCCCGAGTTGCGCAGATCCAGCAGCCGCGGCTCCAGCTCGCGCAGCGCCGCGACGCGCAGCAGGCCGTTGAGCGGGCGGGCGCCGCAAGCCTGGTCGTCGGCCAGATCGCCGCGCAACTGCAGGATCTGCTCGACGGTTTCGCGATCGCAGGCCTGCGCATGGCGGTACGGATGATAGTGGGACAGGTCCGAGCTGATCAGGATCAGCGTCTCCGGGCCGCCCCACAGCAGGCCGAGCACCTCGGCGACTGCCTGCGGACGTGCATCGCCGACCAACAGCGGCACGATTTCGAAGTCGTCGAGCACGGTCTGCAGGAACGGCAGTTGCACCTCGAGACAGTGCTCGAGCGCGTGCGGGGCATCGTCGACGACGACGTCGGCACGCCGCTGCAGGGCGATGCAGCCCTCGTGGCTGACGTCGACGTTGCCGAGCGGGGTCGCGAAGACCCGGGCGGCGGGCAGCACGAAGCCGCGCACCGGCATTCGATGCGCGGGCCCCAGCATCACGACGCGGCGTACCGTCGTGCGCACTCTTGCGATGGCCGCATAGGCATTCGCGGCGACCGGACCGGAATACACGTAGCCGGCGTGCGGAACGATCATCACCTTGGGTGCGGGCGCGCCGGCGTCGGCCGGAATCGCGCTCGCGAGCATCTCGCCGACCTGCGCCTGCAGCGCGAGCCCGTCTGCCGGATAGAAGAGTCCCGCCACCGCGGGCGGCCGAACCGCTGGCGTCATCATCGTCGCGCTTCCTTGCAAAGCAATCGAACCGTGTCTTTCATTTCCAGTATAGCGAGCACATCTGCTGCAGCCATTGCCGAGCATGAAATTGCGCAAAGGGGTAAAAAAGAGATCGAATGTGCTTCACAGACAGCCGTAAGCTCATGTCGTTCCGCCTTTGAGGAGAGTGAGACCATGAATCTGTCCGAAGTGCTGCTGACCGCGCTGCGCGACCACGGTGCGCGCGAGATTTTCGGGATTCCCGGCGATTTTGCGCTGCCGTTCTTTCGCGTCATCGAGGAGTCGTCCCTGCTGCCGCTCTACACGCTGAGCCACGAACCGGCGGTCGGCTTCGCCGCCGACGCGGCGGCCCGCTATCGCAGCGGCCTGGGTGTGGCGGCCGTCACGTACGGCGCGGGGGCCCTGAACATGATCAACCCGATCGCCGGCGCTTATGCCGAGAAATCGCCGGTGGTGGTGATCTCCGGTGCCCCCGGGGCAGGGGAGGCGCGCTCCGGGCTGCTGCTGCACCATCAGGCGCGCACGCTCGACTCGCAGTTCGCGATCTACAGCGAGATCACCTGCGACCAGGCACGCCTGACCGACGCCCGCACCGCGCCGGCCGAGATCGCGCGCGTGCTCGCGAGCTGTCTGCGCGAATCGCGCCCGGTCTATATCGAGTTGCCGCGCGACATGGTCGCGGCGCCGTGCGCGCCGGTCGTCGCGCAGCCACCCGAGCCGGTCGACGACGAAGCGCTCGCCGCGTGCGTGGACGAGGTGCTCGCGCGGCTGCGCGGCGCGCGCTCGCCGGTGCTGATGGTCGGCGTCGAGGTGCGCCGTTTCGGCCTCGAGGAAAAAGTCGCCGATCTCGCGCGCCGGCTCGGCGTGCCGGTGGTCACGAGCCTTCTCGGGCGCGGGCTGCTGACCGGCATCGACGCGCCGCTCGCCGGCACCTATCTGGGCGTCGCCGGCGAGCCGCGCATCACCGATCTGGTCGAGGAGTCGGACGCGCTGCTGCTGCTCGGCGTGATCATCTCGGACACCAACTTCGGCGTCTCGTCGCGCCAGATCGACATGCGGCGCACGATCCAGGCGCTCGATCACCGCGTCAGCCTCGGCTACCACACCTACGCCGACATCACGCTGCCGGCCTTCGTCGATGCGCTGCTCGCCCGGCTCGACGGCACGGCGCCCGCGACCATCGCCGTCGAGGCGCCGCGCTATCCGCGCGGGCTGGTTGCCGACGACGCCGCGATCACGCCGAACGACATCGCGCTGGCGATCAACGATCTGATGGACGCGCACGGCCGGCTGCCGATCGCCGCCGACATGGGCGACTGCCTGTTCACGGCGATGGACATCGAGCAGACCGCGCTGGTCGCACCGGGCTACTACGCGACGATGGGCTTCGGGGTGCCGGCCGGAATGGGCCTGCAGGCGGCCTGCGGCGAGCGTCCGCTGATCCTGGTCGGCGACGGCGCGTTCCAGATGACCGGCTGGGAGCTCGGCAACTGCCGCCGCTTCGGCTGGGATCCGATCGTGATCGTGCTGAACAACGCCTCGTGGGAGATGCTGCGCACCTTCCAGCCCGAGTCGGCGTTCAACAACCTCGACGACTGGGGCTTCGCGCACATGGCGAGCGGCCTGGGCGGCGACGGCGTGCGTGTCGCCACCCGCGCCGAGCTGAAGGCCGCGCTCGAGCGTGCGATCGCGACGCGCGGCCGCTTCCAGCTGATCGAGGCGATGATTCCGCGCGGCGTCCTGTCCGATACGCTGGCGCGCTTCGTCGCCGGGGTCAAGCGGCTGTCGACGGGCAAGTGAGCCGCTGAGCGCGGCCCGGCTTGTGCGGGCCGGACTTCGGCCCGCGCGGCGCGTGCATCGGCGCCGTGCGGACGGCCAATGCCAGTGCGCAGCCGGTGTGCGGCCGCACATCACGATTCGCGTAGAATCGCGCCCATGCAGAATCCTTCCCCCGCCCGCCACTTCGCGATCGTCCCGGCCGCCGGCAGCGGCAGCCGCATGGGCGCGGAACGCCCGAAGCAGTACCTGCCGCTGCTCGGTCGGCCGCTGATCCATCACGCCCTCGCGGTCCTGTGTGCCGTGCCGGCCATCGACAAGGTCTTCGTCGTGCTGTCGGTCGACGACCGCGAGTGGGGGCGGCACGACTGGTCGGCGCTGGGCCCGAAGCTCGTGCCGCTGTTCTGCGGCGGTGCGACGCGCGCCGACAGTGTGCTCGGCGGCCTGCGCGCGATTGCGTCGGAAGCGACCCAGTCGGACTGGATCCTGGTCCACGATGCGGCGCGGCCGTGCATCGCGCCATGGCACGTCGAGAAGCTGATGCACGAGCTCGCCGGCGACGAGGTCGGAGGCCTGCTCGCAGTGCCGGTGGCCGACACGCTCAAGCGCGCCGACCCCCACCAGCGCGTCGCCGCGACCGTGCCGCGGGATGCGCTGTGGCAGGCGCAGACCCCCCAGATGTTCCGCCACGTCATGCTGCGCCGCGCCCTCGAGGCGGCCCACGGCGCCACCGACGAGGCCGCAGCGATCGAGGCGGCGGGCCTGCATCCGCGGCTCGTGCAGGGCGATGCGACCAATCTCAAGGTGACCTGGCCGCTCGACCTGCATCTGGCCGAGTGGATCCTGCGCAACCGGGAGGAATGAGATGAGCATCGCCTTGCGCATCGGCCAGGGTTTCGACGTGCATGCGCTGGTGCCCGGTCGCGCGCTCGTGGTCGGCGGCGTGACGATCCCGTTTGCCCACGGGCTGCTCGGCCATTCCGATGCCGACGTGCTGCTGCACGCCCTCACCGACGCCGTGCTCGGCGCCGCGGGCCTCGGCGACATCGGCCGCATGTTTCCGGACACCGACCCGCGGCATGCCGGCGCCGACAGCCGCGTGCTGCTGCGCGCCGCGTTCGCCCGCGTGCGCGACGCCGGCTATGCGGTCGTCAATGTCGATGCGACCGTGATCTGCCGCGCACCGAAGATCCTGCCGCACGTGCCGGCGATGGTCGCGAACATCGCCGCCGATCTGGACCTTGCTCCCGGCGCCGTCAACATCAAGGGCAAGACCACCGAGAAACTCGGCTTCACCGGCCGTGGCGAAGGGATCGCGGCGCAGGTCGTGGTCCTGCTCACGGGCACGGATGGCTGAGGCCGCGCAGCCGGCGAGCGCGAGTGCGTCGCCGCGCGCACGGCTGTTTTTCGCGCTGTGGCCGGATGCGACGGTCTCGGGCCGACTCGATGCGCAGGGCCGGCAGTTGCGTGACGAGTGTCGCGGCCGGCTGACACGGCGCGAGACGCTGCATCTGACGCTGGCCTTTCTTGGCGACGTCGATCGCCAACGCATCGCCGAGCTCGGCGCGATCGCTGCGCAGATCGATGCGCCGGCGTTCGTGCTGCAGCTCGACGTGCTCGGCAGCTGGACGCGCAATCGCATCGCCTGGGCCGGCTGCAGCGAAACCCCCGGTGCGCTGCAGGATCTGGCCGCCGGGCTCGCGGAGCGGCTGCGCTCGGCCGGCTTCGAGCTCGAGCGGCGGCCCTTCAGGGCGCACATCACGCTGCTGCGCAAGATCGCCTCGCCATTCCCGGCGCGCGGCATCGCGCCGATCGCATGGCGCGCCGACGAGTTCGTGCTGGTCGAGTCGGTGCGCACCGCCGAAGGTGCACGCTACCAGGTGATCGGCCGCTGGCCGCTGCGTGAATGACGGGCGGTAAACGACGAAGCGGGGCGTCGCCGCCCCGCAGTCTGTCGGGTCCGATCGCCCCGGTCTAGATGAACAGGCAGGATCCCAGGCGCTCACGAAGCTGTGGCTCGGGGGACTTCGTGTAGTCCTTTTCGAAACGGTCCGTGATCATCTGCGCAGTCGGCTGGTCGAGTACCGCGTTGAGCATGCCCATGAAGGCCGGCGGTGCGAACACGATCGCCCGGCCGAACGCATTCTGGGTGCGTCCCTGGTACAGCTCCTGCGCGAGTTGTTGTGCGAAGACCTTGGCCTCGTGCTCCTTGGGCCAGGTCTGAGGCGGCCTGGACCCCTGGCCGTTGCCGACCGAGGCCATGTTGCCGGGGCGGTCGGTGACGAGGTCGGAATTCTTCAGTCGGCTTTCAGGGTGGATCAGCTCCTTGACCAGCCTGAGCCCCTTGTTGGGGCCGAGATTCTCGTAGAGTTTTGCGAGGCTGGCGTTGGCAACCAGAATCCAGGTAATAGCCATGGTGTACCTCCGGACGATTGAGCAGTTGCCGGACACGCACGATTGCCCCGGTCCCGAAGGGCTCGCCGCCTGACGTGCGACAACGGCGTGCGCATACGTCCGCGTCTCCCTGCGAGTCCGTATCCTGCACACCGGCCGCCGCGACGCTTGCGTGACCGGGCTCAGCGTGTTCCGACCTTTCCTGCCGCCTGCGCGCGGCAGTGCTCCAAGCTTAGACCTGTCGGCTTGCCGCCGCAAACGCGACCGGTTTCGCAACGCGGGAGAGCGCGGCAGGGGCCGTTCCGTCTGCTGCCGTGGCGGATGCCGTGCCGTGGCGGATGTCGAATCGTTGCCGGCTGCGTCCGGGCACCCCGCGTGGCGTGAGCGACGTTCTCAGCGCCGGCGCGGCACGACGCCTGGTGCGTGCATCGATTCCCATCCGAGCTGGCGCGCACGCTCGGCCGGATCGAGGCCGTAGAGGCTGCGCAGCTGCGCATAGACTTCGGGAAACGCGTCCGCCAGCTGCAGCGGTGTCTCGAAGAAGGCCTCCGATGCGACGGCGAAGAACTCGGCCGGGTGTTCGGCCGCGTATGGGTCGAGCGCGGTCGGCTCGCCGGCGTCGACCTGATCGCACAGCCGCTCGTAGGCGTCGGTGAACGCGTCGGCCCATTCGGCGCGCGACATGTGTGCCGGCAACGGCGGCAGTCCGTCGGCACCGCCGTTGCTCATGTCGAGCTTGTGGGCGAACTCGTGGATCACGACGTTGAGCCCCTCGCGCGGTGCCGCCCCGGCCTGCCACGACAGCAGCACCGGACCGTCCTCCCAGGCCTCGCCGAGTACCTCGTCATCGAACTCGTGCACGACCCCGGCCTCGTCGAGCTCGCTGCGCGGAATGACGAAATCGCCCGGATACACGATCACGCCGACCCAGCCGCGGTAGGCCGCAAGGCCGAGGTTGAGCACCGGCAGGCAGGCCTGCAGCGCGATCGACAGCATGATCTCGTCGGTCAGCACCATGTCGTCGGCACCGTGGAACTCCTTCTCGGCGAGAAAGCAGCGCGCGAGCTCGCGCAGGCGCGCGCGCTCGTCACGGGTCAGGAAGGCCAGGAAGGGCAGATCGGCCTCGACCTTGTCCCACAGCGCTTCGTCGATGCGGATTTCGCGGAGCCTGCGGGTGCGGCGCCAGCGGTGCAGGAATTCGAACATGGGCGTCAAGCGGCGTCCGCGCGCGTGGTCAGATAGATCCCGGCGAACACCAGCGAGATTCCGGCGAAGTGAAACCAGTGCGGCCGCTCGCCGAGGAAGATCGCGGCGAGCAGCGTGCCGAACACCGGCATCAGATGGATGAACAGGGCGCCGCGATTGGGCCCCACTGCGGCGATGCCGGCATTGTAGAAGATGTAGCCGAGAAAGCCGGGAAAGATGCCGATATAGAGGATCGCGACCAGCGTCGGCCCGGACAGCTCGGCGTGGCGTCCCGCGGCCAGCTCCCAGACATAGAACGGCGACAGCGCGGCGACGCCGATCACTGTGAACGCGGCCAGCAGCAGCATCGGATGCACACCCTGCGGCCGCCACTGCAGGCCGACCGTATACAAGCCCCACGTCATCACCGCCATCAGCATCCACAGGTCGCCGGCATTCAGGCGCAAGCCGAGCAGCGTGTCGACGCTGCCCTTGCTGACGATCGCCAGGACACCGGCCAGCGACAGCACGACCCCGAGCACTTCGATCGGCCGCAACCGCTTTCCGAGCAGCACGAAGGCGAACGCGATGGTCGCCACCGGGATGAACGAGTTCAGCATCGTCGCGCTGGTCGCGGTCGTATGCTGCAGCGCGACGTACACGAAAGTGTTGTAGCAGCCCACGCTCAGCAGGCCGAGCACCAGCAGCGAACGCCAGGCCGCCTTCAGCCGCGGCCATTGCTCGCGCAGGTGCGGCAGCGCGAACGGCAGCGTCAGCAGCATCGCAATGGTCCAGCGCCAGAAAGCCAGTGCCATCGGCGGCACGACCTCGTGCACGCCGCGCGCGATGACCATGTTGCCCGACCAGAACAGGGCGGTGAGGGTGAGGAGCAGGTACGGGTTGGCAGGCGGGTTGCGCATTGTTGTTATCGTCCGAACGCGTTCGCGCGATGATCGCACAAGCGCGGAGCACGCAGCGCAAGCCGTCCGCCGCCAAAGGGTCGCCGGAAGCCGCGGTCAGCGATGCATCAGAGCTCGAGCTCGCGCTCGTCGACGTGCACCGAAATGCTCTTGATCTCGTCCGCGTGACGACGGGGAACGAAGACGCGCTGTCCGGTCGTCGTGCGCTCGCGCAGCTCGAGTGTCGCATGGCTGCGGACCTCGTAGACGGCCGCATCCGAGTCGTCGAGAAAGCGGATCGTCAGATCGGCAGTGAATCGCGCGTCGCACCGGTTCTCCAGTTCAACCTCCCAGTTGACCGCGAGGCTCACCGTGTCGAGCGGGCCGGGTTCCTCGACATCGACCCGTTGTCTCTCGACGTACAGGCACTGATCGGCCCACATCGGCCCGCTTGCAAGAAGCATGGCCAGAATCATCAGCATTCTCACCCTCATTGGTCGCGATCTCCTTTGGCGCTCGATGGCCGTCATATCCAGGGCAGCTTCGCTTTCGCGTCAAGCCGAAGGCGCCGGCTTCGCGCTGATTGCGGTCGGCGTACGAAGTCGGTCTCTCAACCGATGATAAAGCGTGTGCCCGAGCATTTCGCACGCGATGCGCGGCTGCCCGGTGACAGCTTTCTGGTGTTGCTTGAGAGAAAACGAAGGGTAGCCGTTCCGCCGGCGTTGAGGGCGATCACCACCTTCGGCACGGTCGACCAGCCGCCCGGCTCGCCGGGATTCGCCGCGGCGTTGGCGCGGTGCCGGATGTGGGATAATCGGGGCCATGGTTTCCGTGACCCACGCGATTTCTTCCGACGCCACCACGGCCCCGCTCGAGCTGCTCGCCGAGGGGCTCGATGCCGACGGGCGGGCGGTGCTCGCCGAGGCGCTCGCGCTCGCCGAGCAGACTTACGACGGCCACGCGCTCGGCACCGCCGAGCCGGTGCGCACTCATGCGATAGGCATGGCCCTGATCTGTTCCTCGCTGCGGCTGGACGCCGAGACGCGCGTGGCGGCGCTGTTGTTCGCGCTCGGCACCTACGCCGACGACGCGCTCGCACTGATCGAGAAGCGCTTCGGCGCGAGTACCGCGAGCCTCGTCGAAGGGCTGCAGAAGCTCAACGGCCTGCGCGTGCTCACGCGCATGACCGCGCGCGCGACCGCACCGGAAATTCGTGCGCAGACCGAGGTGCTGCGCAAGATGCTGCTGGCGATGGTCGCCGACATCCGCGTGGTGTTGCTGCGGCTCGCCTCGCGCACGCAGACGCTGCGCTATTTCGCCGAGCAGCCCCGTGACGCGCGCGTCGACATCGCGCGCGAGAGCCTGGACATCTACGCGCCGCTGGCCAACCGCCTCGGCGTGTGGCAGCTCAAGTGGGAGCTCGAGGACTTGTCGTTCCGCTTCCTCGAGCCCGATACCTACAAGCGCATCGCGAAGATGCTCGACGAGCGCCGCTCCGAGCGCGAGGCCTTCATCCGCGAGGCGATCGCGACGCTCGAGCGCGAGCTCGCCGCCGCCGGCATCACGGCCGACGTGCAGGGGCGGCCCAAGCACATCTACAGCATCTACAACAAGATGCGCGCGAAGAAGCTCGACTTCTCGCAGGTCTACGACATCCGCGCGGTGCGCGTGCTCGTCGACAAGGTGCAGGACTGCTATACCGCGCTCGACATCGTCAATCGCCTGTGGGTACCGATTCCCGAGGAGTACGACGACTACATCAGCAGGCCGAAGGGCAACAACTACCAGTCGCTGCACACGGCAGTGCGGGCCTCCGACGGGCGGGCGCTCGAGGTGCAGATCCGCACGCACGACATGCACCGCCACGCCGAGCTCGGCGTGGCCGCGCACTGGCGCTACAAGGAGGGCAGCGGCCACCGCAGCGAGCAGTACGACGAGAAGATCGCGCTGCTGAGAAGCCTGCTGTCGTGGCGCGACGAGGTCGCCGACTCGGCCGACTGGGTGCAGCAGCTCAGGCGCGCCTCGCTCGACGACACGATCTACCTGCTCACGCCACACGGACGCGTGATCGATCTGCCGCGTGGCGCGACGCCGGTCGACTTCGCCTACCGCGTGCACACCGACGTCGGCCATCGCTGCCGCGGCGCGAAGGTCGACGGCCACCTCGTGCCGCTGAACACCCCGCTCGAGAACGGCCAGACGGTCGACATCGTCACCGCGAAGGAGGGCGGGCCCTCGCGCGACTGGCTCGACACGCGCCAAGGTTACGTGGCCACGTCGCGCGCGCGCACCAAGATCAAGCAGTATTTTTCGCAGCTCGAGGAAGACGAGCTGCTCGCGCGCGGGCGCAGCTTCGTGACGCGCGAACTGCAGCGCGACGGCCATCCGCAGGCCAACATCGAGCAGTTGGCCGACCGCCTCGGCTTCAAGAACGCCGAGGCGCTGTTCGTCGCCGCCGGACGCGGCGAGATCGGTCCGCGGGCGGTGCAGAACGCGCTGCGCGACCAGCACACCCCGGTCGAACCCGGCGAGGCGGGCGCGCCGGACATCGTGGTGAGCCGCAGCCGCTCGGGCGACACCACCGACAAGATCCTGATCGACGGGGTCGGCAAGCTGATGACGGCGCTGTCGCGCTGCTGCAAGCCGGCGCCGCCCGATGCGATCCAGGGCTTCGTGACGCGCGGCCGCGGCATCTCGATCCACCGCGTCGACTGCCACGACTTCCAGCACCTCGCGCGCCAGCATCCGGAGCGCGTCATCAATGCCGACTGGGGCGAGCAGGCCTACGACGCGCGACAGGGGGTGTATCCGGTCGACATCGACGTGCAGGCGAGCGACCGGCAGGGCCTGCTGCGCGACATCTCCGAGGTCTTGTCGCGCGAGAAGCTCAACGTCACCGGCGTCAACACGCTGACCAAGAAGGGCACCGCGCACATGCGCTTCACCCTCGAGGTCAAGGGCATCGACCAGCTCCGGCGCGCGATCACGCTGATTCGCGAGGTGCCCGGCGTGCGCGACGCCCAGCGGCGCTGAAGCGCCGCGTTCAACTGCCCGCCGCCAGATCCGACAGCAGCATGGCCTGTGCCGAACGCGGCGACTGGCGTGCCGACTTGCGACGGTAGCGCCCGTCCTCGAGCATCTCCCACGCCTGCGAGTTGTCGGTGAGGTAGGCGCGCAGCCCCTCGCGGATCACGCGCCGCTTGAGCCGCCGATCGAGCACCGGGAAGGCGATCTCGATGCGGCGGAAGAAGTTGCGGTCCATCCAGTCCGCGCTCGACAGATAGACCTTCTCGTCGCCGTCTGCGTGAAAGCAGAAGATGCGGTGATGCTCGAGAAAGCGCCCGACGATCGAGCGCACGCGGATGTTCTCCGACAGGCCCGTGACGCCGGGCTTGAGCGCGCACGGTCCGCGCACGATCAGGTCGATCGGCACGCCGGCCTGCGATGCGGCGTAGAGCGCCTCGATCACCTCCGGTTCGAGCAGCGCGTTCATCTTCGCGATGATGCGGCTCTTGCGCCCGGCCCGCGCCGCCTCGGCCTCGGCGTTGATCGCCGCGAC